>NZ_JBVVPT010000011.1:67200-181544 GCF_055811715.1 Bradyrhizobium sp. WSM4872
GCCCCCGGGGGGCGGGGCCGCCCCCCCCCCCCCGGCCCCGCACGCCGGGGGGGGCACGGGGCTGGGCCACCCCCCCCCCCGCCCCCCCCCCCCGGGGGGGGGGGGGCCGGGGGGGGGGGGTGCCACACGGGGGTTCTCTCCATCGCGCAAGGCGCTCGCCGCCATCGACGACTGGCACCTTTTGCTGGGCTACCCCTCTCCCTAGCCCTCCCCCACAAGGGGAGAGGGAACGCACCTTCGTCGGGGCACCAGTAGAGGCTCATCGAGCGCCAGGGGTAGTCAGCAGCGTCAGGCCACCGCGGAGATCGGGCGCGGGCTCACGACGTATTCGCGCAGCACCTTGTCGTTGGCGTCGACCTCGATCAGTGCGACGTCGTAGGTCCAGAGATCGGCGAGATGCTGGAGCACCCGCTTGGCGTCGGTCTCGTTGAGCTGCGCGCCCTTGATGACATGGTGATGCAGGATCAGCCGCCGGTCGCCGGAGAGATCGACGTCGACCACCTCGATATTCGCGTCGATGTAGCCGACATCGTGCTGCCGTGCCAGCTCGCGCCGGACGCGGCGGAAGCCGCGCTCGTCGTGAATGGCGTCGACCCGGATGCCGGCGCGTTCCTCGGGATCGTCATGCAGGTGGAACATGCGAAGGTGCCGCATCAGCTTCGGGCTCAGGAACTGGGCGATGAAGCTTTCATCACGGTAGTTGGCCCAGACGTCGCGCAGCACGCCCATCACGTCATTCTTGCCGGCGATGTCCGGGAACCACTCGCGGTCCTCGTCTTCCGGCCGCGTCACGATGCGCTCGATGTCCTGCATCATGGCGAAGCCGAGCGCATAGGGGTTGAAGCCGGAGAAGCGCTGGTCGTCGAATTCGGGCTGGAACACGACGTTGGTGTGCGACTGCAGGAATTCGAGGAAATTGCCGTCGCTGATGCGGCCCTGCTGATGCAGCTTGGTCATGATGCGATAGTGGACGTAGGTCGCCGTCCCCTCGTTCATCACCTTGGTCTGGCTCTGCGGATAGAAATATTGCGCGATGTGGCGCACGATGCGCAACAGCTCGCGCTGCCATGGCGCCAGCCGCGGCGCGCTCTTCTCGAGGAAATACAGCAGGTTCTCCTGCGGCAGGCCGAGCAGCTTGCGGCGGCGTTCGATGCTGAGCGCGGACCGGGTCTTGCTCTTTCCCGCCGGCACGGTGCGCCAGAGGTCGTTGAAGACCTCCTCCTCGTGCTGGCGGCGGCGCCCTGCCCGCTTCTCTTCGGCGCGGAGATCGAGCTTCTTCTTGCCGGGATAGCGGTCGATCCCATGCGACATCAGCGCATGCGCGGCATCGAGGGTGCGCTCGACCTCGACGCGGCCGTAGCGATCCTCGCATTGCATGACGTAGTTCTTGGCGAAATCCAGATAATCCAGGATGCCGTCGGCGTCGGTCCACTGCTTGAACAGATAGTTGTTCTTGAAGAAATGATTGTGCCCGAAGGCGGCATGCGCGATCACCAGGGTCTGCATCGTCGCCGTGTTCTCCTCCATCAGGTAGGAGATGCAGGGGGAGGAGTTGATCACGATCTCATAGGCAAGACCCATGAGGCCCTTGCGGTATGAGGCCTCGTGATACGCAAAGTGCTTTCCGAACGACCAATGCTTGTAGAACAGCGGCATGCCGACCGACGAATAGGCGTCCAGCATCTGCTCGGCGGTGATGACTTCGATCTGGTTCGGATAGACGTCGAGCCCGAGATCTTTCGTCGCTACCTCCTCGCAGGCATCCGTGATGCGCTGCAAGGTGTGAAAATCCCAATCGGCGCCTTCGAACAAGCGTTCCGTCATGGATCGGCTTTCTCCTGGGCAGTGTCGCGGCGCTGGAACAGATCGTGGAACACCGGAAAAATCTCGCTGCGCTCGCTGACCTTGCGCATCGAGAGCGGCGCGCCGCTGTTGCGCAGGCGCTCGTAGAGGGTCCACAGCGAGGAGTCGGACAGATCGAAGGCGCTGCCGCCGGACTCGCCGACCTCGAGATAGGCGAAGAACTGGCAGACCGGCAGGATCTTGTCGGTCAGCAGCATGCCCGCGAGCTCGCCGTCGGAATAGGAATTGTCGCCGTCGGAGGCCTGCGCGGCGTAGATATTCCAGTCCGACGGGCTGAAGCGTTCGCGCACGATCTCGTGCATGGCCTGCAGCGCGCTGGAGACCAGCGTGCCGCCGGAAGCCGGGCCGTAGAAGAAGGTCTGCTCGTCCACCTCCTCGGCGCGATCGGTGTGGCGGATGAAGACGATGTCGACATGCTTGTAGCGGCGCTTCAGGAACACGTAGAGCAGCATGTAGAAGCGCTTGGCGAGATCCTTCATGTGCTCGGACATCGAGCCCGACACGTCCATCAGGCAGAACATCACGGCCTGGGCAACGGGCTTGGGCACCGTCTCGAAGCGGCGGTAGCGGATGTCGAGCGGATCGATGAAGGGAATGCGCTTGGACTTCGCCTTCAGTTTTTCGAGCTGGGCCATCAGCACCAGACGCTCGTCCTCGTCCGCGCAGGCGGCGATGGCGGCTTCGAGTTCTTCGATCTCCTCCTTGCTGGGACGCTTGAGCGCGATACGGCGCGCCATCGCGCGCCGAACCGTCCGGCTCACGGAGATGTTGGCGGGCGAGCCCGACGTGGTGTAGCCGGCGCGCTGGATGCCCTCGCTCTCGGTGTGCGCGATCTTGCGCTTGGCGAGATCGGGAAGTTCGAGATCATCGAGGAAGAGATCAACGAATTCGTCACGGCTGAGCACGAAGCGGAAGGCGTCCTCGCTGTCGCCTTCGCCCGGACCGGAATCCTTGGCGCTGCCCTGGCCGGAGCGCTGGAGGTAGTCACCCTCGATGAACTTCTTGTTCCCGGGCAACACCATGTCGCGCGTTCCGCCGTCGCGGCGGAAACGCGGCTCGTGCATGCCGTCGAGCGGAATCGTGACCTCTCCACCCTCCAGGACGTCCTTGATGTCGCGTTCCTGCGAGGTCTTCTTGACGGCGCCCTGCACCAGGGATTTGGCCCGACGCAAGAACCGCTGCCGGTTCTCGAGACTCTTGCCGCCCGGATTCAGGCGCCTGTCAATAATGTGAATCGGCACTTTTCCATCCGCCTCAACCGGCCTGCTTCACGCGCATGTACCATTCGACGAGCCGGCGAACCTGACGCTCGGTGTAGCCGCGCTCCACCATGCGTGCGACGAACTCGCCGTGCTTCTTCTCCGTCTCGCCGTCCTTCTTCGACCCGAAGGAGATGACCGGAAGCAGGTCCTCGACCTGGGAGAATATCCGCTTTTCGATCACATCGCGAATCTTCTCGTAGGAGATCCAGGTCGGATTCTTGCCACCGTTCTGGGCGCGCGACCGTAACGAGAATTTGACCACCTCGTTGCGGAAATCCTTCGGGTTGGCGATGCCCGCCGGCTTCTCGATCTTGGTCAATTCCTGGTTCAAGAGTTCGCGATCCAGCAGCTGGCCGGTATCGGCATCCTTGAAATCCTGGTCCTCGATCCAGGCATCGGCGTAGTCCACGTAGCGGTCGAACAGGTTCTGGCCGTAATCCGAGTAGGATTCGAGATAAGCCTTCTGGATCTCGTTGCCGATGAACTCGGCATAACGCGGTGCAAGGTCGGCCTTGATGAATTCGAGGTAACGCTTCTCGACTTCCTCGGGCAGCTGCTCGCGCTTGATCGATTGCTCCAGCGCGTACATCAGATGCACGGCGTCGGCGGCGACTTCCTGCGGATCGTGGTTGAAGGTCGCAGCCAGGATCTTGAAGGCAAAGCGGGTGGAAACGCCGTCCATGCCCTCGTCGACGCCGGCGGCATCGCGATATTCCTGGACGCTGCGCGCCTTCGGATCGGTCTCCTTCAGGCTCTCGCCGTCGTAGACCCTCATCTTGGCGTAGGTCGTGGAATTTTCGTGCTTGCGCAGGCGCGACATCACCGAGAACCGCGCCAGCGTTTCCAGCGTCGCGGGCGCGCAAGGCGCGGCCGCGAGCTCGGAGCCCTGGATCAGCTTCTCGTAGATCTTCTGCTCTTCCGTGATCCGCAGGCAATAAGGCACCTTGATCACGCAGATGCGGTCGATGAAGGCCTCGTTGTTCTTGTTGGCCTTGAAGCTCGACCACTCGGCTTCGTTGGAGTGCGCGAGGATGACGCCGGTGAACGGGATCGCGCCTATGTTCTCGGTGCCGATGTAGTTGCCTTCCTGCGTCGCGGTGAGCAGCGGGTGCAGCATCTTGATCGGCGCCTTGAACATCTCGACGAACTCGAGCACGCCCTGGTTGGCGCGGTTGAGGCCGCCGGAATAGCTGTAGGCGTCGGGATCGTTCTGCGCGTAGGTTTCGAGCTTGCGGATGTCGACCTTGCCGACAAGCGAGGAGATGTCCTGGTTGTTCTCGTCACCCGGCTCGGTCTTGGCGATCGCGATCTGGCGCAGCCGTGACGGCTGGATTTTTGCGACCCGAAACTGGGAAATGTCGCCGCCGAAGGCTTCCAGCCGCTTGTAGCACCACGGGCTCATCAGGCCGGTGAGACGGCGGCGCGGAATGCCGTATTTCTCTTCCAGCATCGGGCCGAGCTGATCCGGATCGAACAGGCTGAGCGGGCTTTCGAACACGGGCGAGAGCTCGTCGCCGGCCTTGAGCACGTAGATCGGATGCACTTCCATCAGCGACTTGAGCCGCTCGGCGAGCGAGGATTTGCCACCGCCGACCGGACCGAGCAGATACAGGATCTGCTTGCGCTCTTCGAGGCCCTGCGCCGCGTGACGGAAGAAACCAACGATGCGCTCGATGGTTTCTTCCATGCCGTAGAAGCCGGCGAAGGCCGGATAGGTGCGGATCGTGCGGTTCAAAAAAATACGGCCAAGGCGTGGGTCCTTGGCCGTGTCAATCGTCTGGGGCTCACCGATCGCTGCTAGCAGTCGTTCGGCCGCGTTCGCGTATTTCATGGGATCGCTTCGACACGATTCCAGATATTCCGCCATCGACATGTCGTGTTGGCTTCTCGCCTCGAACGACTTAGCGAAAGCGTTGAATAGAGAATCGTTGTACATGATCCCTCTCCGCGTGAGTTCCGCTACACAATTGAACGAAAGCAGCGACCGGACCGTTCCTTAGCGCCACTCTCGAATCAGCGTGAGCACATGACGATCATTCGACACCCGGGCGCCTTCTCGGCGCAACGCACAACGTAGGCACAGGGTGAGTTACGAACAGGCACCTGCCTGATATTTGAGCGAATCTTTGTCTATATTGGCTCATTTCCAGAAAATGTCACTCGCTCGCAACATCCGGGCATTACCGGGGATGCGTTCATCCGGCGCCGCATCATAGCCGTCTGCGAACGGCGATCTTATGACGCTTGTACGGCGAAGCCTTGGGTGCCGCGTTCATCTTCCTGCTGCAATGCGGTGCGCGGACCGCCGGCGGCGTGACAGTCGCGGCAAGCGCGCAGCAGTGTATCAAAATCGGTCGCCAGGCCCTCCGACCGGATGACGATGCGATCGTCCGTCACACCGCGGGCCAAGCCGCGGATGCTGCAAAGCTGCCGCTGCAAGGCCGGCGTCGGCGTCAGCACGATCACCTTGCGCCCGCGGCGTTGTTCAGCCGAAATCTCTGCGATCGAGTCCCACAGCAGAAATTCATTGCCGATGCGGAGGTCGCGAATGCCGTAGGGGGTGACGATCACCACCGATCCCCGCTCGGCGGGGAGCATCCAGATCAGCCGACCGGTCATGACGGCGAATGCCACCACGCCGGCACAGCCGAGCGTCGTGTCGTAATCGCCAAAAGCGTTCCACCAGCCCAAGGCGAGCGTTGCGCTGAGCAGCGTCATTGCGAAGCCCGCTACGACCAGCAATCGCAGTTGGGTCGTACATGGACCGATTTCGAGATCGTGGGACGCATCGACGCATCCGGCCGACGTGACCGGCTGGGGCATGTCTGTGACAGCGAGCGCCAGACGGTCATGATGTGCTTGCATGCTTTCCCCCAGCATGGCCATTCGCGACCGAGCCACGATGCATCAGGCGGACCGGAATCCGCTGATGAGTACTCCGCGCAGCCGCTAGCGGCGAGGCGAGGCAGCTGGCGTTACACAACAAGGCTTGGCCGATTCCTCACGGCCAACGACCTTTTACGCAACTCGGCTCCCTCTACGCGGATCGCCACGATCGCGACGGAGTTACACTGGAGGATATGACGCACATACCCTTGATTGGTTCCCTCAAGGAAGCATGTAAGCTAGAGGATAGCGCGTCAGGACCGGCGCGGAAACCCCTCGCCCGCAGGCTTGGAGATAAATTAGCATCATGAATCCCGTCAAAGAACTGGAAAAGCACGGACAAGCCGTCTGGCTGGACTTCCTGGCCCGTGGCTTCATCGCCAAGGGCGACCTCAAGCGGCTGATCGATACCGACGGCGTCAAGGGTGTCACCTCCAACCCCTCGATCTTCGAGAAAGCGATCGGCAGCTCGGACGAGTACGACGCGCCGATCGGCAAGGCGTTGAAGCGCGGCGACCGGTCGGTCGCCGACCTGTTCGAGGCCGTCGCGGTCGAGGACATCCAGAACGCCGCCGACGTGCTGCGCCCAGTCTACGACCGCCTCAAGGGGGGCGACGGCTATGTCAGCCTGGAAGTCTCGCCCTATCTGGCGATGGACACGGGTGAAACGGTCACAGAGGCGCGGCGGCTCTGGAAGGACGTCAACCGCAAGAACCTGATGGTGAAGGTGCCGGCAACGCCTGAGGGCCTGCCGGCGATCGAGACCCTGATCGGCGACGGCATCAGCATCAACATCACGCTGCTGTTCTCCAGGGACGTCTATCTGCAGGTTGCCGAGGCCTATCTCGCCGGTCTGGAGACATACGTCGCAGGTGGCGGCGACCCCTCGCACGTGGCGAGCGTGGCGAGCTTTTTCGTCAGCCGCATCGACTCGGTGGTCGACAAACAGCTCGACGAGAAGATCGCCCGCGCCAACGACCCGAGCGAGAAGGAACGGCTCGCCGCGCTGAAGGGCAAGGTCGCGATCGCCAATGCGAAGGTCGCCTATCAAGATTACAAGCGCCTGTTCTCGGGTCCCCGCTGGGACAAGCTCGCAGCCAAGGGCGCCAAACCGCAGCGCATGCTGTGGGCCTCGACCGGCACCAAGAACAAGGATTACAGCGACGTCCTCTATGTCGAGGAATTGATCGGCCCCGACACCATCAACACAGTGCCGCCGGCGACGCTGGATGCGTTCCGCGACCACGGCAAGCCGCGCGACAGCCTGGAAGAGAATGTCGACGACGCCAGGCGCGTGCTGGAGGAGCTGGAGCGCTCCGGCGTGTCGCTCGATGCCATCACAGAGGAACTCGTCAAGGACGGCGTCAAGCAGTTTGCCGACGCCGCCGACAAGCTCTATGGCGCGGTCGCACACAAGCGCGCCACGGTGCTCGGGCCCGCGATCGACCGCCAGCTGCTCTCGCTCGGCGACGGGCTCGGCAAGGCCGTGGCTGAGAGCACCGAGGAATGGCGCGCGTCAGCCAAGATCCGTAGGCTGTGGCAGCGCGACAAATCGGTCTGGACCGGCACCGACGAGGACAAATGGCTCGGCTGGCTCGACAGCGCCGCCAAGGCCGACGTCGCCGATTACGAGGATTATGCCAGCCGCGTGAAAGGCCAGAAATTCTCCGACGCCGTCGTGCTCGGCATGGGCGGCTCGAGCCTCGGGCCGGAGGTGCTGGCCGAGACCTTCGGCAAGAAGCCCGGGTTCCCGAAGCTGCACGTGCTGGATTCCACCGATCCGGCGCAGGTGCGGGCAATGGAGGCCAGGATCGACATCGCAAACACCGTGTTCATCGTTTCCAGCAAATCCGGCGGCACCACCGAACCGAATGCGATGAAGGATTATTTCCACGAACGCGTTGCGCAGGCGGTCGGGCCGAAGGTCAAGACCGGCCATCGCTTCATCGCGGTCACCGATCCCGGATCGTCGCTGGAGAAGGCGGCGAAGACGCTGAGCTATGCGCGCATCTTCCACGGCGAGCCCTCCATCGGCGGACGCTATTCGGTGCTCTCGCCGTTCGGCCTGGTGCCGGCGGCAACCGCGGGCATCGACATCAAGACCTTCATCAAGCACGCGCTTGCGATGGCCCGCTCCTGCGGACCGGACGTGCCACCAAGTGAGAACCCCGGCGTGCAGCTTGGCCTTGCCATGGGCCATGCAGCGCTCGAAGGCCGCGACAAGGTGACGATCCTGTCGTCGAGGAAGATCGCCGATTTCGGCGCCTGGGCCGAGCAGCTCATCGCGGAATCGACCGGCAAGGACGGCAAGGGCCTGATCCCGATCGACGGCGAGCCGCTGGGCGAGCCCGCGGTCTACGGCAATGACCGGCTCTTCATCGACATCCGTATCGAGGGCGAAGCGGACGCCGCCCATGACTCGCAGCTTGCGGCGATCGAGGCGGCCGGCCATCCCGTCGTGCGCATCGTGATGAAGTCGATCGACCATCTCGGCCAGGAGTTCTTCCGCTTCGAGATGGCAACGGCGGTGGCGGGCAGCATCCTCGGCATCAACCCGTTCGACCAGCCGGACGTGGAAGCCGCCAAGATCAAGACCCGGGAGCTCACCGCCTCGTTCGAAAAGACCGGCGCGCTGCCCGCGGAGCAGCCGGTCGTCAGCACGGATGAGGCCGATCTCTACACCGACAAGGCCAACGCTACGGCCCTGCGCGCGGCCGGCGCCAACGGCGACCTCACCTCATGGCTGAAGGCGCATCTGTCGCGCTCCAACCATGGCGATTATGTCGCCCTGCTCGGCTACATCGCCCGCGACAAGGCGACGATCGACGCACTCCAGGCCATGCGGCTCGAAGTGCGCGAGAAGCGACATGTCGCAACCTGCGCCGAGTTCGGCCCGCGTTTCCTGCACTCCACAGGGCAAGCCTACAAGGGCGGCCCCGACAGCGGCGTGTTCCTCCAGATCACCGCCGACGATGCGAGGGACCTGCCGGTGCCGGGCCAGAAGGCGAGCTTTGGCGTCATCAAGGCCGCGCAGGCGCGCGGCGATTTCGACGTGCTCACCGAGCGCGGCCGGCGCGCGCTGCGGGTCCACCTGAAGGGCGGGCTCAAGAAGGGTCTCGCGGCGCTCAATGCGGCGCTCAACGACGCACTGAACTAAGGGAATTTCTCAAATGCAACTCGGCATGATCGGCCTCGGCCGGATGGGCGGCAACATCGTTCGCCGGCTGATGCGCCACGGCCACTCGACCGTGGTCTACGACAAGGACGCCAGGGCCGTCGCGGGCCTTGCCGCAGACGGCGCCGTCGGCTCGGCGACGTTCGAAGAGTTCATTGCGAAACTGGAGCGGCCGCGCACGGCCTGGGTGATGCTGCCGGCCGGCCACATCACCGAGACCACGATCGACACGATCGCGGGCGCGATGCAGGAAGGCGACGTCATCATCGACGGCGGCAACACGTTCTGGCAGGACGACGTCCGCCGCGGCAAGGCGCTGAAGGAGCGCGGCATCCACTATGTCGACGTCGGCACCTCCGGCGGCGTCTGGGGCCTCGACCGTGGCTATTGCATGATGATCGGCGGCGAGAAACAGGTGGTCGATCGGCTCGATCCGATCTTCGCCGCGCTCGCGCCCGGCGCCGGCGACATTCCACTCACGGAGGGACGTGAGGGGCGCGATCCCCGCATCGAGCAGGGCTACATCCATGCCGGGCCGGTCGGCGCCGGGCATTTCGTCAAGATGATCCACAACGGCATCGAATACGGCTTGATGCAGGCCTATGCCGAAGGTTTTGACATCCTCAAGAACGCCAATATCGAGGCCTTGCCGGCGGATCATCGTTACGATTTCGATCTCGCCGACATCGCAGAAGTCTGGCGGCGCGGCAGCGTGATCCCGTCCTGGCTGCTCGACCTCACCTCGACGGCACTGGCCGACAGCCCGGCGTTGGCGGAATATTCCGGCTTCGTCGAGGATTCCGGCGAAGGACGCTGGACCGTCAATGCCGCGATCGACGAGGCGGTGCCGGCTGAAGTCCTGACCGCGGCGCTCTACGCGCGTTTCCGGTCCCGCAAGGAACACACCTTCGCCGAAAAAATTCTCTCCGCCATGCGTGCGGGATTCGGCGGCCACAAGGAGCCGAAACAGCCGGGCGCGTCGAAGCCGAAATAAGAAGCTGAAGTAAAAAGCCGAAGTAACAGGTAACAGAGCCAAGGCCGATCATTCGTGACAAAAGACCCGCAAGCCAAGCGCAAGCCGGAAAACTGCGCCTTCGTCATCTTTGGTGTCACCGGCGACCTCACCCATCGGCTGGTGATGCCGTCGCTCTACAATCTGGCGGCCGAGCATCTGTTACCGGAAAAGTTCTGCGTGGTCGGCGTCGCCCGCAGGAGCCAGTCGGACGACGAGCTGCGCGACGGCCTGATGAAGGGCCTGCGCCAGTTCGCAACCCGGCCCGTGGACGACGACATCGCTAAAAGGCTGCTGGAATGCGTGACCTTCGTCGAGGCCGACGCAAAGGATCCGCCCTCGTTTGATCGCCTGCGCGAGCATCTGGATTCGCTGGAATGCGCACAGGACACCGGCGGCAACCGCCTGTTCTATCTGGCAACGCCGCCCGCCGCATTCGCACCGACCGCGCGCGAGCTCGGCCGCACCGGCATGATGAAGGAGAACGGCGCCTGGCGACGGCTGGTGATCGAGAAGCCGTTCGGCACCGACCTTGCCTCGGCCAAGGCGCTGAATGCAGAGCTGCTGAAGATGATGGAGGAGCACCAGATCTACCGGATCGACCACTATCTCGGCAAGGAGACGGTGCAGAACATTCTGGTGCTGCGCTTTGCCAACGGTATGTTCGAGCCGATCTGGAATCGCAACCATATCGACCACGTCCAGATCACCGTGGCGGAGAAGCTCGGCGTCGGCCATCGCGGTGGCTTCTACGATGCCACCGGCGCGTTGCGGGACATGGTGCCGAACCATCTGTTCCAGTTGATGTCGCTGGTGGCGATGGAGCCGCCCGCCCGCTTCGACGCGCATTCCGTGCGTTCCGAAAAGGCCGAAGTGCTCAGCTCGATCCAGCAGCCGGGCCACGAGGACGCGCTGAGGAATTCGGTCCGCGCGCAATATCTCGCGGGGCGCATCGGCGACGACGAGATCATCGACTATCGCAAGACCGAGGATGTCAGGCCCGGCAGCACCACGGAGACCTTTGTCGCGCTGAAGCTGATGATCGACAATTGGCGCTGGGCCGGCGTGCCGTTCTATCTGCGGACCGGCAAGGCGCTCGGCCACAAGCGCACGGAAGTGGCCATCAAGTTCAAGCAGGCGCCGCTGTCGATGTTCTCAGGCACAGCGGTCGATCGCCTGTCGCAGAACTTTCTCACCATCGGCATCGCGCCGACCGAGACCATCGAGCTTCAGTTCAACGCCAAGATTCCGGGGCCGAGCATCACCATCGACGGCGTGGAGATGAAGTTCCGCTACGGCGACTATTTTCGGGCCGATCCCTCGACCGGCTACGAGACGCTGATCTACGACTGCATGATCGGCGACAACATCCTGTTCCAACGCGCCGACGGCATCGAAGCCGGATGGCAGGCCGTGCAGCCGTTCCTGGACGCCTGGAAGAGTGAAGGCACCAACGGCATCGAAACCTATGAGGCCGGCAGCGACGGCCCGGCCTGCGCCGACGAGTTGCTGCGGCGCGACGGCCGAAGCTGGCGGAAGTTTACGTGACGGCGACGGCCGGACAGCCGAAGCTGATCGTCGAGCCCGACGTCGATTCACTCGCGCGGGCCGCGGCCGAGCGGGTGATGGCGCGAATCGCGGCTAATCCCGGGCGCATTGCGATCTGCCTGACCGGCGGCTCCAGCCCAAAGAGGCTCTACCAGCTACTGGGCAGCGAGGCCTGGCGCGAAAAGATCCCGTGGGAGCGCGTGCACTGGTTCATCGGTGACGAGCGCTTCGTGCCCGAAAGCGATCCCCTCAACAACATGGCGGTCGCGCGCGCGACCTTTCTCGATCGCAACGCGCCCTCCGGCCATGTTCACCCGATCCCGACGACGACTGACACCCCCGATCAGAGCGCCGAGGCCTATGCGCGCGAGCTGCAGGCTTTCTACGGCGCTGCAAGCCTGGATCCCGCACGGCCGCTGTTCGACATGGTTTTGATGGGCGCAGGTCCCGACGGCCACACCGCTTCGCTCTTCCCGGGCTACCCCGCGATCGAGGAGACCGGGCGCTGGGTGGTCGGCGTCCCCAAGGCCAATGTTGCCCCCTTCGTGCCGCGGGTCACGCTCACCCTGCCCGCGCTGGCGACCTGCCGCGAAATGCTGTTCGAGATAGCGGGGCATGACAAGCAGCCGATCTTGACGCGCCTGCTCAATGGCGAGACTCTGCCGGCTGTACGCGCGCGCTCTAATGGCGAGACCGTCTGGCTGGTCGACCAGGCCGCGCTTCCGGAGGGAATTCGTGGCCGGCGTTGAAGCACCTTGTGCATTGATCGTGATGGGCGTGTCGGGCTCGGGCAAGAGTACGGTTGCAAAAGCGCTCGGCGAGCGCCTCGGCTGGCGATTCGAGGACGGAGACAGCTTTCATCCCGCCAGCAATGTCGAGAAGATGCGGGCTGGCCATCCCCTCACCGACGAGGACCGCTGGCCCTGGCTCAACGCCATTGCCGACGAGATCGCGCGGGTCTGCGACAACGGCGGGCAAATCATCATTGCCTGCTCGGCGCTGAAGCACACTTATCGTGACGTGCTCCTGCGCGGACGCGACGACGTCCGCTTCATATTCCTGAGGGGTACGAAGGAGCTGATCGCCGCCCGCCTCGCGCAACGCAAGGGGCACTTCATGCCGCCCGGCCTGCTGACGAGCCAGTTCGACACGCTGGAGCCGCCGGAGGCCGGCGAGCACGTGATCACCGTCTCGATCGACGAATCCGTCGAGGCAATCGTGGACGGCGTCTTGCGACAATTGAAGCTGGGTGGCGCAATACCCAAGGTTCTGCCATGACAAAAATCTCGCTCGTCGTCTCCGACGTCGACGGCACGCTGCTGACCAAGGACAAGACGCTGACCGACCGCGCGAGGTCCGCGGTGCAGCGTTTGCACCGGGCCGGCATCGGCTTCACGATTACGTCGAGCCGCCCCGCGATCGGCATGCGGTTCCTGATCGAGCCGCTGGCGCTCTGGCTGCCGGTCGGCCCGTTCAACGGCTCCTCGATCGTCGACCCCGAGATGAATCCGGTCGAGCAGCATCTCATCCCGGCCAGCGCGGCCGAGCGAAGCTTGCAAATTCTCCGGGACTTCGGCGCCGATATCTGGCTGTTCACCACCGACAAATGGCTGATCGACAGGCCTGATGGCCAATACGTCGCTCACGAGCAGCACACCATCCGCTCCGATCCCACCATCGTCGCGGACTTTTCACCGTATCTCGCGAGTGCCTGCAAGATCGTCGGCGCCAGCGCCGATGCGGCGGGCCTCGAAGCCTGCGAGAAGGCGATGCAGAAAGCGCTCGGCAGCGAGGCGATGGCGGTGCGCTCGCAGACCTACTACCTCGACATCACCCCGCCCGGCTTCGACAAGGGCACCTTCGTGCAAGCCATGGCGAAGCGTCTCGGCATTTCAACGGACGCAGTGGCCACCATCGGTGACATGCAGAACGACCTCGCGATGTTCCGCGTCAGCGGCGTCTCGATCGCGATGGGCAATGCGGCCGACAACGTCAAGGACCGGGCCACCCACGTTACCGCGACAAACGAGCAGGACGGTTTTGCCGAGGCGATGGAGATGATCTTGAAGCGGAACGGGAGTGGGTAGACGGGCCGACGGGACGAGACTCGACTGGCGCCGCAATGGAAGTGCGTTCCCTCCCCCTTGTGGGGGAGGGTTAGGGAGAGGGGTAGCCCAGGAAAAGGTGCCGTTGTTGGTGATGCACCCGGGGCGGGGGCGCTACCGATAGAATCCCCGTGTGACACCCCCCTCCCTGCGCCTCCCCCACAAGGGGGGAGGGAACGGAGAGAGCGCCGCCAACCTCACTTCGACCGCTGCATCGCCGGCTTCTGGCTGCCCTGCCTTGCCGCCGACAGATTATGCGCCGTGTTGACCAGCGCGATATGGGTCAGCGCCTGCGGGAAATTGCCGGTCTGACGCCTGGCGCCTGAATCATATTCCTCGGCCAGCAGCCCGACGTCATTCGCGATACCGACCACGCGATCGAACAAGATCTGCGCCTTGTCGAGATCGCCTGACAGCACATGGGCATCGGCCAGCCACAGGCTGCAGGCGAGGAAGGCGCCTTCGAGCGGCGGCTGCCCCGCAGGCACCTCGCGGGGATCGTGCCGCAGCACGAAGCCGTCGCGGAGCATGTGGTTTTCGACCGCCGCGATGGTGCCGCGAATGCGCGGATCCGACGCGTCCAGGAAGCCGACGGCCGGCAGCAGCAGCACGCTGGCATCGAGCAGCTTCGAGCCGTAGGACTCGACGAAGGCGTTTTCGCTCGCGTCGAAGCCCCGGTTGCAGACGTCGCGATGAATGGCGTCGCGCAAGGTGCGCCAGTGCAGCAGCGGCGCCTTGAAGCCGAAGGTCTCGGCGCTCTTGATGCCGCGATCGAAGGCGACCCAGGTCATCACCTTGGAGAAGACATAGTGCTTCGGCTCTCCGCGTCGCTCCCAGATGCCGTGATCGGGCTGGTCCCAGGCTTCGGCGAGATGCTTGAGCACGGCGCATTCCAGCGCCCAGCTCTCGTCGTCGAGCTTGAGCTTGGCCATCCGCGACTGGTGGAAGGCGTCGATCAGTTCGCCGTAGACGTCGAGCTGGAGCTGCGCATGCGCGGCATTGCCGACGCGCACCGGCTGTGCGCCTTCGTAGCCGTCGAGCCAAGTCGCCTCCCATTCCAGCAGCCGCCGCTGGCCCCAGATGCCGTACATGATCTGCATGTTCGCCGGCGAGCCCGCCGCCGCACGCAACAGCCAACTGTGCCAAGCGGAGGCTTCCTCGGTGTAACCCGAGTTCATCAGCGCCAGCAGCGTGAAGGTGGCATCGCGCAGCCAGCAGAAGCGGTAGTCCCAATTCCTGGCGCCGCCGAGCTTCTCCGGCAACGAGGTGGTCGGCGCCGCGACGATGCCGCCGGTCGGACCGAAGGTCAGCGCCTTGAGTGTGATCAGCGAGCGCACGACCAGGTCGCGATAGTCGCCATCGCGATTACAGTGGCTGCACCAGTCCTGCCAGAATTTTTCCGTCTCCTGAAGCGCGAGCTCCGGATCGATCGGCGCGGGCGGCTCGAGATGCGAGGGACCGTAGGTCAACACGAACGGCACGGTCTCGCCGGCCTTGACCTCGAAATCAGAAACCGTGGTCAGATCCTCGCCGCGGGTCTTCGCCGGCGTCCGCAGCACGGTCATGTCCTGCCCCGCGACCGCCAGCAGGGAATGGTCGATCCGCCGCACCCACGGGATGTCGACGCCGAAGCCGAAGCGGATGACGAGCTCCATCCGCATCTTCACCGTGCCGCTGACACCGCGGACCAGCCGCACGATATCGGAGGCCTTGCCGCGCGGCGGCATGAAGTCGATCAGCGCGACGGTGCCGCTGTCAGTCTCAAAGCGCGTTTCGAGGATGAGGGTGTCGCCGAGATAGCGGCGCGACGTCGCGGTGACGTCCTCGCCCGGCGCGATCAGCCAGCGGCCGTTCTTGTGCGTGCCGAGGAGCGCGGCAAAGCAGGCGTCGGAATCGAAGGCCGGCCAGCACAGCCAGTCGATCGAGCCGTTGCGGCCGACCAGCGCCGCGGTCTCGCAGTCGCCGATCAGCGCATAGTCCTCGATTTTCTGAGACAATGTCGTGCGAGCCTCGAAAACGACGTCCAGTGACCCCGCCGATCAACGCCCGCCGGGCAACGAGCGTTCCCGCGTCGCGGCCTTCAAAGCCGCGACATCGACTTTCGAGGCAATCTTGTCGAGCGTCACAGGCAGGCGCTGGCGCCAGTTCGGATGCTCGTCGATCGTACCGGGAATGTTGGGCTGGTCGATCACGCCGAGCAGATCCTCCAGCGACACCGCAAGCAGCCGCGACGGCGTGCGCGACAGGAAGGCGAGCACCGAATAGACATCATTGGCATGGATGCCGTTGGCACGCAGGATCTCGTCGAGCAGGCCCAGCGCATCCCAGCGGGCCTGATCGTTCTCGCCGGGATCGAGCCCGAGCGAGCGCTTCATCTTGAGATCGCTGAAGGAGCGCCAGCCGGCATAGGTCGACAAATCATGGGTGTTCAGCGTCACCAGCGCGTTGGGCCGGTAGTGATCGACGGGCCGGAAGTGACCGGCATCGTCGCGCTCGAACATCATGACGAGGTAGGACCAGATGCCGAAATCCTGCATGGTCTCGCGAAAACCTTCCGGCACCGTGCCGAGGTCCTCGCCGATCACGATGCACTTATGGGCGGCGCTCTCGCGCGCCACGGTCGCCAGCAGCGCCTCGAACGGCATCTGCACATAGGCGCCGTTGTCGGGCTTGAAGCCGCGCGGCACCAGATACAGCCGCTTCAGGCCCAACACGTGGTCGAGACGGATGGCCCCGGAATGGCGCATCGAAGCCGCAAGCATATCGGCAAACGGCACGAAGGATTGCGCCTCCAGGCCGCCGGCGTTGAAACCCGCAAGCCCCCAATCCTGGCCGATGGTGTTGAGCACGTCCGGCGGCGCGCCGACGGCGAGATGGCGGGAAATCGCCCCCTGCTCGTTCCAGGCGTCGAAGCCGTTCGACTGCACGCCGACAGCCACGTCGAGATAGAGCCCGACCCGCATGCCGAGCTGGCCGGCCAGCTCCTTGGCGGCATGTAATTGGCTATCAGCCGTCCATTGCACGAATTCGACGAACTCGACCTCGTGCTGGTCGGGCCCGCCGCGAAGCTCGGCGCATTTCGCCTCGTCCGGCTGCTGCCATTCCATGGGCCATTCCCACCACGGCGCCGCGAAGCGATGACGGAGCACCTCGAAGCAGGCAAAACGGGACAACAGCGGCGCGCGAGCCGCGCGGAAGGCGTCGAACTGGTTGCGGCGGACGCCGCTCGCGGTTTTCACGAAGCTGTCGAAGGCGGCGCGCAGGCCGAGCCATTTCAAGGCCGCCATGTCCGGATAGGGCACGCGATCGCCGTCGCGGAGCCGCGCGGCGGTCGCGGCCACGTCGGGGACGAGGTCTGCGGAAAATTCCGGGATCGCCTCGACGTCGATATAGAGCGGATTGAGAAACAGCCGGCTGTTCGGCGAATAAGGGCTGCAATCGGCCGGATGGTCGTCGAACAACACATGCAGGGGATTGAGCCCGACGCCGTCGGCCCCCAACTGCTTGGCGAGCCGGACGAGACCGGCGAGATCGGTGAAATCGCCGATGCCCCAATTGCGGTCCGACCGGACGCTGTAGAGCTGCACGGCAAGCAGCCAGCCGCGGTCGAAATCGCCGCCGAAAGCCCGCTCCGGCGCCACGATCATCGGCACCTCTTCCGTCACGCCTTCGGCATCGGTCAGCGTCAGGCGGTGATAGCCGAGCGGCAGGCCCGCGGGCCAGGCAATCACGGGCTCGCGCGTCTCACCTTGCGCGATCAAATTGCCGTTGCCGGTCATCTTCCATTTGAGCGGCGGCGCACCGATCGCCACCAATTCGGTGCGCGGCTGTCCCAAGGCGCGGACCACCACGGGCCCGCTGACAAAGCGGTAAACCCGCTTCTCCGGCAGGGCGTCGAGGATAGATTTGAGGGCCACGGGATCGGTGACCCGCAGCTTTCCGAGGGCATCGACGAATTCAGATTGAACGCCCTTGATCCGGGCTTGAGCTAAAAGATCCATTCGGCACGCAGCTTGCAGGCCATTTTTTGGCCGGGGGCATCGATTTTAACGAGGTCGCGGAAGAGGTTAGTCAGGTCAACTCGCAAGCCGCGCCTGCCGTTCCCCAGGGAACCAATGACACACAAGCGGCTTTCTATAGTGGTATCAAGCGTAGGTTCCCGGCAAGGGAAACGGGCTCCTGCTTTCTTGTCAATGGCATCACCGTGAACAAGACAATTCAAACTGTCGAGAGTGCCGCAGCCGGCAGCACTTTCCTCATCGAGGACGTCTATCCCCTGATCGACGGCGGGCGCTTCCCCGTGAAGCGGATCGCGCGCGAACCGGTCGAGGTCTGGGCCGACATCTACCGGGACGGCGACGCCGTGATCGGCGCAACGCTGATCTGGCGACAGGAGCAGGACCGCGAATGGCAGAGCGAGCCGATGATCCCTCACGGCAATGACCGCTGGTCCGGCGCGTTCACACCCGTCGAGCCCGGCAAATATGTCTATGCGATCGAAGCCTGGACCGACGAGTTCGCGACGTGGTCGCACGCGGTCGCGCGCAAGCAGCGCTCCGGTGCCGACGTCACTCTCGATGCGATCGAGGGCGCGGGCCTCCTGACCAAGGCGCATGGCGCGCAGCAGGACGCCGCCGCTGTCATCGTGAGACAATGCGAGGACTATCTTCAGACCGGCGATGTTGCCCCGCTGCTGGCAACCGAGCTCGGCGCAGCCATGGCCGAGAGCCAGTCGCGGCCTGATCTCACGCGCTCGGCGCTATTCCCGCTGTTCGTCGACCGCGACAAGGCGCGCTTCGGCGCCTGGTATCAGATGATGCCGCGCAGCCAGAGCGTGGTGCCAGGACAGCACGGCACGCTCCGCGACTGCATCGCGCGCGTGCCCGACATCGCCGCGATGGGCTTTGACGTGCTCTACTTCACGCCGATCCATCCCATTGGCCGCACCCGACGCAAGGGCCGCAACAACGCGCCGGTGGCGGGCGACGGCGATCCCGGCTCGCCTTATGCGATCGGCGCCATCGAGGGCGGGCACGATGCGCTGCACCCCGAACTCGGCACGATCGAGGATTTTCGCGCGCTGGTCGCGACCTGCCTGGAATACGGCCTCGAGCTCGCGCTCGACTTCGCCGTGCAATGCTCGCCGGACCACCCGTGGCTGACGCAGCATCCGGAATGGTTCAAATGGCGCCCGGATCGCTCGGTGCGGACGGCTGACGGGCCCTATTCCGATATCGTCATCCCCGATTTCACGTCCGTCGACCGGGCTGGACTGTGGAACGCGTTTCGCGACGCCATGCTGTTCTGGATCGACCACGGCGTCACCATCTTTGCAATCGACAATCACGACACCGCGCCGCTCGCCTTCTGGGAGTGGCTGATCCGTGACATCCGCCGCCGGCATCCCGAGGTGATCCTGTTCTCCAAGACGTTCGCGCGCCCGAAGCTGATGAAAGGCCTCGCCAAGCTCGGCTTTGCACAATCGTTCAGCTATTTCCCCTGGCGAACGGCGAAGTGGGAGCTGGAGCAATATCTCGGCGAGCTGACGCGCTATCCCGAACGTGACTTCTATCGGCCGAACCTCTTCGTGAATACGCCCGATCTTTTGCCCTATCATCTCCAGGGCGGCGAAACCTGGGCGTTCAAATCGCGCGGCGCGCTGGCGGCGACGCTGTCCGGTAATTACGGCATCTACAGCGGGTTCGAGTTGCTGGAGCACGACGCGATCCCCGGCCGCGAGGAGTATCTCGACTCCGAGAAATACCAGATCAAGCAGCGCGACTGGAACAAGCCCGGCAACATCAAGACCTACATCACGGAGCTCAATCGCATCCGCAACGAGAATGCTGCGCTTCAGCAGACGGCGAACCTGCGCTTCCTCGGCATCGAAGACGGCGAGACGATCGCTTTCGTCAAGGAGGCGATCGACCCGACCAACATCGTCGTGGCCGTGGTTGCGCTCTCGCGCCACGTGCGCGAATTCTGGTTGCCGCTCGGCGACGTCACGGTTGACGCCGGCGGGCAGCGACACCATGTGTCGGCACTCGAAAACCTCCTCACCGGCGAACAGGCCCGCATCGAATGGGGCGGGATCAGATTGCGTATCGATCCCGAGCGCGATCCGGCGCTGCTGTTCCGCTGCCTGGCGTAAAGGCGCACGCCATGAACGTATTGTCTTCCGTCGACACCAAGAAAGCCGAGGCTGCCGAGATCGTGGATGAACTCTGGTACAAGGACGCCATCATCTATCAGCTCCACGTCAAGGCGTTTGCCGATAGCAATCAGGACGGCATCGGCGATTTCGCAGGGCTGACAGAGAAGCTGCCTTATCTCCAGGAGCTCGGCGTCACCGCGCTGTGGCTGCTGCCGTTCTATCCTTCGCCCGGCCGTGACGACGGCTACGACATCGCCGATTACGGCGCGGTCAATCCCGATTTCGGGACCATGAAGGATTTCAAGCGCTTCATCCAGGAAGCGCAGAAGCGGGGCTTGCGCGTCATCACCGAGCTCGTCGTCAACCACACCTCGGACCAGCACAATTGGTTCAAGCGCGCGCGCCGCAGCCCTCCAGGCTCGAGCGCCCGCAACTGGTATGTCTGGAGCGACACCGACCAGAAATATCAGGGCACCCGCATCATCTTCACCGACACCGAGAAGTCGAACTGGACCTGGGATCACGAGGCCGGCGCGTTTTACTGGCACCGCTTCTTCTCGCACCAGCCGGATCTCAATTTCGACAATCCGCGGGTCGTCAGCGCCCTGATCCAGGTGATGAAGCGCTGGCTGGACGCCGGCGTCGACGGCTTCCGCCTGGATGCCATTCCCTATCTCTGCGAACGCGAAGGCACCTCGAACGAGAACCTCCCGGAGACGCATGCCATCATCAAGCGGCTGCGCCACGAGCTGGATTCCTACTCCAAGGGCAAGCTGCTGCTGGCCGAGGCCAATCAATGGCCGGAGGACGTGCAGGAATATTTCGGCCGCGGCGACGAGTGCCACATGGCCTACCACTTCCCGCTGATGCCGCGCATCTACATGGCGATCGCGCAGGAGGACCGTTTCCCGATCACCGACATCCTGCGCCAGACGCCGGACATTCCTGCGAGCTGCCAATGGGCGCTGTTCCTGCGCAACCATGACGAACTGACGCTGGAGATGGTGACCGACGTCGAGCGCGACTATCTGTGGACCACCTACGCCAACGACCCGCGCGCCCGCATCAATGTCGGCATCCGCCGGCGCCTCGCGCCGCTGATGGACAATGACCGGCGCAAGATCGAGTTGATGAACTCGCTGCTGCTGTCCTTCCCGGGAACGCCGATCATCTATTACGGCGACGAGATCGGGATGGGCGACAACATCTATCTCGGCGACCGCAACGGCGTGCGCACGCCGATGCAGTGGAGCCCGGACCGCAACGGCGGCTTCTCGCGCTGCGACCCGGCCCGCCTCTATGCGCCGCTGATCATGGATCCCGTCTACGGCTACGAATCGGTGAACGTGGAGGCGCAGTCGCGCAGCCTGTCGTCGCTGCTCAGCGCAACCAAGCGCCTGATCTCGGTGCGCAAATCGACGCTCGCCTTCGGCCGCGGCACCATGACCTTCATCCGCCCGGCCAACCGCGCCGTGCTGGCCTATGTCCGGCAGTACCACGACGAGGTGATCCTCTGCGTCGCCAATCTGTCGCGCGCGGCCCAGGCGACCGAGCTCGATCTGTCGCCCTGGAAGGACCGCATCCCGCAGGAGATGCTCGGCCGCACGCGTTTTCCGGCGATCGGCGAACTGCCCTACATGGTCACGCTGGGGCCCTATGGCTTCTACTGGTTCCAGCTCACCGAGCGCGACAAGTCCGAGCCGGTGACGCCGCGCGCGGTGCCGGAATTCGAGACGCTGGTGGTGCCGGTGAACTCGACCTGGGTGTCGCTGGCGCGCGAGCGCGGCGTGTTCGAGCACGAGGTGCTGCCGGGATTCCTGTCGCGCACGCGCTGGTATCCGGAGCACAATCCCAAGCAGATCAAGCCGACGCTGACCTCGGCGGTGCCGTTCTGCGACATCGGCGACAACAGGCCCTGGATCGCGTTCTTCGAGGCGGCGCAGGGCGACGTCACCACGCGCTACGTGCTGCCGATGCAGATCGAATGGGTGCGCTTCGACCGCGAACGCTTCAATCCCAGGGCGCTCGCCGCCGTGCGCCAGGGTGCCCGCGAAGGCACGCTGCTGGATGTGGCAACCGAGCAGATCTTCATTGGCCTGTTCCTGCGCAACCTGTCGCAGAACCTGGTGGTGGAAGAAAACAATCTGCGGCTGGAGTTCAAGGCGACCAGCCGGTTTGCCGAGTACACCATCAAGGAGCCCGAACGCATCCGCGCGATCGAGCAGTCGAACAGCACGGCGCTGGTCGACAACCAGTATGTCGCCAAGATCTATCGCCAGCTCGAAACCGGCATCAATCCCGAGATCGAGATCGGCTCCTACCTCACCGAAATCGCCCGCTTTGCCAATACGCCGGCACTGCTCGGCAGCGTCGAGCTGGTCGAAGACGACCGCCGCAGCGCAGTCGGCGTGCTGCACGCCTATGTCGAGAACCAGGGCGACGGCTGGGGCGTCACCGCGGGCTATCTCGACCGCTATATCGACGAGCAGCGGGTGCTGCCACCGGGCGAGATGCCCCGCGAGACCCAGGAGCAAGCGCCTTATCTGCACTTCATCGCGCAGATCGGCCGGCGGCTCGCCGAGCTGCATGTGGCTCTGGCCGCCGCAAAGCCAGGCGATCTCGCGCCGGAGCCGATTGGCTCCGCACAAATCAAGCGCTGGTCATCCGAGCTCAAGGCACGGGCCGAGCGGGTTTTCGAGCGGCTGGCCGCCAGCACCGACGGCCTGCGGGAGGTGGACCGACCGCTGATCAATCAGCTCGTCGCGGAGCGCGCGTCCCTGTCGGGCCGGCTCAACGCGCTATTACCTTCCGAGCCCGGCGGGTTGAACATCCGTCATCATGGCGACTTCCGCCTCGGGCAAACTCTGATCGTGAAGGACGATATCTTCATCATCGACTTCGATGGAGATCCGCATTTACCGCTGGCCGGCAAGCGGCGCAAGCTGCCTGCGGCGCGCGACGTTGCTGGCCTGATCCGCTCGATTGATCTTTCGGTTAACGCGGCGCTCCACCGCGCGCTCACGGGTGCCTCCGACGAACAGGGCCGTCTCACGGCTGCGCTCGACGAATGGCGCGAGCGCACCACCGCCACGTTCCTCACCGCCTACCGCGAAGCCATGACCGATCGGCGGCTGTGGCCGGAAGATCCGCAATCCGCGGCAGGCCTGTTAAGGTTTTTCCTGCTTGATCAAGCGTTCGAGGAAGTAGAGTACGAGCTGTCCCACCGGCCTGAGGGGCTCCATGCGCCGCTGTCCGGACTGCTTCGCATTCTGTCCAGTATCGAGAGCGAAGCCCATGCCTAAACTCCCTGCCGAGGCCTATGCGATCATCGAGGGTCGCCACTCCGATCCCTTCCACTATCTCGGGCTGCATCCCGAGGGCGACAAGAGCGTGGTGCGCGCGTTTCTTCCCGATGCCTCGAACGTCGAAGCGGTGGGCGAGCACGGCGAGGTGGCGAAGCTCGATCGTGTCCATGATGCCGGCCTGTTCATCGGCGCTCTACCGAACGGCGCGAAGCACTACCAGCTCCGCGCGAAATTCGGCGACAACGTCATCGAATTCGAGGACACCTATCGCTTTCCGCCGATCCTGACCGATTTCGACCTCTACCTGCTCGGCGAAGGCACCCACCAGCGCCTTTACGACAAGCTCGGCGCGCATCCGATGCGGCTCGAAGGCATCGATGGCATCGGCTTCGTGGTGCTGGCGCCCAACGCCCGGCGTGTCTCCGTGGTCGGCGACTTCAACTTCTGGGACGGACGGCGCCATCCGATGCGGGTGCGGGGCGCGGGCTATTGGGAATTGTTCATCCCGCACGCCAAGGCCGGCGACCACTACAAGTTCGAAATTATCGGACCGCATGGCCATCTGCTTCCGTTGAAGTCCGATCCGATGGCGTTTGCGAGCGAGGTGCGGCCGAAGACCGCTTCCATCGTGTTCGACGAAGCGCATCTGCCACGGCCGCGACCGGCGCCCGACGGCATCAACGCGTTGTCCGCGCCGATGTCGATCTACGAGGTCCATCTCGGCTCGTGGCGGCGCAAGAACGGCAATGAATGGCTGACCTATCGCGAACTGGCCGAGCAGCTGCCGGCCTACGCCCGCGACATGGGCTTCACCCATCTCGAATTCCTCCCCGTCAGCGAGCATCCTTTCGACGGCTCATGGGGCTATCAGCCGACCGGCCTGTATGCGCCGACCAGCCGCTTCGGCACGCCGGAGGACTTTGCCGCGCTGGTCGACGCCTGCCACCGCGAGGGCGTGGGCGTGCTGCTCGACTGGGTGCCCGGCCACTTCCCGGACGATCCGCACGGGCTCGGCAGCTTCGACGGCACGGCGCTGTACGAGCACGCCAATCCGCTCCAGGGCCGCCATCTCGATTGGGGCACGCTGATCTACAATTACGGCCGCACCGAAGTGACGAACTTCCTGGTCTCGAACGCGCTGTTCTGGCTCGAGCGCTACGCAATCGACGGACTGCGCGTCGACGCCGTCGCGTCCATGCTCTACCTCGACTACAGCCGTCCGCCCGGCGCCTGGATTCCGAACCAGCATGGCGGCCGGGAGAACATCGAGGCAATCGCGTTCCTGCGCCGCTTCAACACCGAGCTGTTCGCGCGTTTCCCGCAAGCGACCACGGCCGCCGAAGAGTCCACCGCCTGGCCGCAGGTCTCGCGTCCGGTCGAATTCGGCGGGCTCGGCTTCGGCTACAAGTGGAACATGGGCTGGATGCACGACACGCTGAACTACATCAGCAAGGACCCGATCCACCGCAAGCATCATCACGGCGACATCCTGTTCGGCCTGCACTACGCCTTCTCGGAGAACTTCGTCCTGCCGCTGTCGCATGACGAGGTCGTGCACGGCAAGCGCTCGATCCTCGGGCGCATGCCCGGCGACGAATGGCAGCGCTTTGCGAATTTGCGCGCCTATTACAGCTTCATGTTCGGCCATCCCGGCAAGAAGCTGCTGTTCATGGGCGCCGAGATCGCGCAAAGCCGCGAATGGAATCACGACCAGTCACTCGACTGGCACTTGCTCGAATACAAGCCCCATTCAGGCATCCAGGCGCTGATCCGTGATCTCAACCGGCTCTATCGCGCGGTACCCGCGCTGCACCAGATGGACTGCGAGCAGGCCGGGTTCGAATGGCTGATCACCGACGACGCCAACCGCAACGTGTTCGCATGGCTGCGCAAGGGATTTGACGAGCACGCGCGGTGCATGGTGATCGTCAACTTCTCACCCAACGTCTATCGCAACTACCGCGTTCGCGCGCCCCTCAGTGGCAAGTGGAAGGAAGTCTTCAACTCCGACTCCGCCCATTACGGCGGCAGCAATGTCGGCAACATCGGCGAAGTCCACGCCATCAATGGCGAGCTCCGCCTCACCATTCCGCCGCTCGCTGCGATCTTCCTCGTTCCGGAAAGCTGAACGATGCGCCTGACTGCTGGATCGCCCGCACGCCTCGGCGCAAGCTGGGACGGACGCGGCACCAATTTCGCGCTGTTCTCCGCCAACGCGCAGAAGGTCGAGCTGTGCCTGTTCGACATGCAGGGCCGCCGCGAACTCGAGCGCGTCGAGCTGCCGGAGCGCACCGAGGATGTCTGGCACGGCTATCTCAACGACGTCTCGCCGGGCCAGCTCTACGGCTACCGCGTGCATGGCCCCTACGAGCCGGAGCACGGCCACCGCTTCAACGCCAACAAGCTGCTGCTCGACCCCTATGCCAAGCGGCTTTCCGGGCGGCTGGTCTGGAGTGACGCGCATTTCGCCTATCGCACCGGAAGTCCACGCGAGGACCTGTCGTTCGACCGGCGCGACAACGCGCGCGGCATGCCGAAGGCCGTCGTCGTCGACGAGACCTTCAACTGGGGCCGTCGCGAGATCCGGCCCAACATTCCCTGGGAAGACACCATCATCTACGAGGCCCACGTCAAGGGACTGACACAGAAGCGCGACGACGTGCCGCCGAATTTGCGCGGCACCTATGGCGGCCTGTCCTCGCCGGCGATGATCGAGCACCTGAAGAAGCTCGGCGTCACCACCGTGGAGCTTCTGCCGGTGCACAGTTTCGTCGATGACCGCATCTTGGTGGAGAAGAAGCTCGCCAATTACTGGGGCTACAACACCTTATCCTTCTTCGCGCCCGAGCAGCGCTACGCCCAGGACAACGCCCTCGATTCGTTCCGCACCACGGTCGCGCGCCTGCACGATGCCGGCATCGAAGTGATGCTCGACGTCGTCTACAACCACACCGCCGAGGGCAATCACCTCGGCCCGACGCTGTGCTACCGCGGCATCGACAACGCCTCCTATTACTGGCTGAACCGCGAGAACCCGCGCTATTACGACGACTTCACCGGCTGCGGCTCGTCGGTGAACCTCACCCATCCGCGCGTGCTGCAGATGGTGATGGATTCCCTGCGCTACTGGGTCGAGGTCTGCCACGTCGACGGCTTCCGTTTCGACCTCGCCACCACGCTGGCGCGCGGGCCGAACGGTTATGATCGCGGCAGTTCGTTCCTGACCGCGATCCGCCAGGACCCGGTGCTGGCGAGCGTCAAGCTCGTCGCCGAACCCTGGGACCTCGGCCTCGGCGGCTATCAGGTCGGTGCATTTCCCTCGCAATGGTCGGAGTGGAACGACCGGTACCGCAGCGCCATGCGCCGCTACTGGAGCGGCGAAGGCAGCCTGATCGGCGACATCTCCAGCCGCATGACGGCGTCCTCCGACCTGTTCAACCACGACGGACGGCGGCCGCGCGCCAGCGTCAACCACATCACCGTGCATGACGGTTTCACCCTGGCCGATCTCTTCAGCTACAACGAGAAGCACAACGAGGCCAATGGCGAAGACAATCGCGACGGCTCCAACGACAACCACAGCAACAATTGCGGTGTCGAGGGTCCGACCGACGATCCCCAAATCGTCAGCTTGCGCCGGCAGCTTCGCAAGAACGTGCTGGCCTGCCTCATGCTGGCGCAGGGCATTCCGCTGATCCTCGCCGGCGACGAGGTCGGGAATTCGCAATCAGGCAACAACAACGCCTATTGCCAGGACAACGAGGTTGGCTGGGTCGGCTGGGACAATCTCGGCAAGGACGGCGACGACATGGTCGATTTCGTCGCCGAGCTCGCCGAAATCCGCCGCCGGTTCTCGCAGCTTCGCAGCCATCGCTGGCTCGACGGCCGCCCCAAGGACGGCATCTCCTACGGCGCGCTGTGGCTGACGCCGGCCGGCGACGAAATGACGGAAAGCGACTGGAAATTCCCGGAAGGGCGGTTCCTCTCCTATGTGATGGGGCCGATGGAACCCGGCAGCGCCGCGATCTTTATCGTACTCAACGCAGCCCCCGAAGAGATCGCATTCAAATTGCCAAAAATGACCGAATACAAGAGCTGGCAGCAAATCCTGAACACGACCGACGCCAAGCTGAACACGGTCGACTTCCAGCCCGGGAGCGACAGCAAGGCGCCGCCGCGCTCCGTGCTCGCTTTCGCGGGGGCGCTATGAGGCCATCCTTCGGGGCGAGGCCGACGAAGGACGGCGTGTCGTTCCGGCTGTGGGCGCCTGCCGCGCGCCGCGTCGATCTCCTGCTCGACAGACGACACGCGATGCAGCGCCGGCAGGATGGCTGGTATGTCGCCGAGATTGCCAATCTGCCCGTCGGCAGCAACTACAAATTCAGGATCGACGACGAGATCGACGTGCCCGATCCGGCGTCTGCATTCCAGCCCGACGACGTGTTCGGCCCGAGCGAGGTGATCGATCACGACGCCTTTGCCTGGCGGGCATCCGATTGGCGCGGCCGTCCCTGGGAAGAGACGGTGCTGATCGAGACGCATGTCGGCACCTTCACCGCGGAAGGCACCTATCGCGCCATGATCGACAAGCTCGATCATCTCGTCGCCACCGGCATCACCGCGATCGAGCTGATGCCGCTGGCCGACTTCGCCGGTCGTCGCGGCTGGGGTTATGATGGTGTATTGTGGTACGCGCCCGACAGCACCTATGGTCATCCCGATGAATTGAAGACGCTGATCGACGAAGCCCATCTGCGCGGGCTGATGGTGTTCCTCGACGTCGTCTATAATCATTTCGGGCCCGAGGGAAATTACCTCGGCCGCTACGCGCCGACCTTCTTCACCGACGCGCACACGCCGTGGGGCAGTGCGATCGATTATCGCGTGCCGCAGGTTCGCGCTTTTGCCGTCGAGAACGCGCTGTCGTGGCTCAGCGACTATCGCTTCGACGGCCTGAGGCTCGATGCCGCCAATCACATCATGGCGATCCCCGGCGAGCAATCGATGCTGCAGGACCTCAGCGTCGCCGCGGGCGAGCTTGCCAAGGCGACGGGGCGGCACATCCATCTCGTGCTGGAGAACGGCGACAATCGCGCGAGCCTGCTCGATGCCGCGCAGGAGCCCCCGAACGGCAAGTTTCGCGCCCAGTGGAACGACGACTACCACCACGTCTGGCACGTGATGCTGACGGGCGAGCTCGCCGGCTACTATGCGGACTATCAAACGCCGCGGCTCGATCTCGCACGCGCGCTCGCCTCCGGCTTCGTCTATCAGGGCGAGATCTCGGAATTCTGGGGCAAGAAGCCGCGAGGCGAGAAAAGCGACGAGCTGCCGCCGGCAACCTTCGTCAACTTCCTGCAAAACCACGACCAGATCGGCAACCGGCCGCTCGGCGACCGGCTCGAAAGCCTCGCATCGCCCAAGCAGATCGAAGCAGCACTCGCGGTGACCCTGCTCGCGCCGATGGTGCCGATGCTGTTTCAGGGCGAGGAGTGGGGCTCCACCGTGCCCTTCCCGTTCTTCTGCGACTTCCAGGGCGGCCTGGCTGACGCCGTCCGCAAGGGGCGCAGGCAGGAATACGCCTGGGCCTACGAGAAGTACGGCGACGAGGTGCCCGACCCGCTCGATCCGGCAACGCTGCAATCGGCCGTGCTCGACTGGACCGGCCACACGCCGGAGCAGGATGCACGTCTCGCGCTGGTGCGGGAGCTGCTCGCTCTCCGCCACAAGGAGATCGCGCCACGACTGAAAGCTGCGCGCTTCGGTGATGCCGCCGTGGCCGATAGCGGCCTGCTCACCGCACATTGGCACATGGGAGATGGCGCGACGTTGCGCCTCGTCGCCAATCTCTCCGACAAGGACGCCGCATATTCCGGCGGTGTGGGCACCCTGATCTGGGGCGGCGCGACCGGCGACCGGTTTGCGCCCTGGTCGGTGGTCTGGCGCCTCGGAGTTTGACATGGCTTCAGCCGTTCCTCTCGCAACCTACCGGCTTCAGCTCACCGCGGATTTCGACTTCGACAAGGCCGCCGCGGTCGTGCCCTACCTGAAGGCGCTGGGAATCACGCATCTCTACACCTCGCCTGTGATGAAGGCCCGCAAGGGCTCGACGCACGGCTATGACACCGTCGATCACAGCCAGTTCAATCCGGAGCTCGGCGGCGAGCCCGGCTTCGCCCGGCTGAGCGAGGCGCTGACGCGACACGACCTCGGCCTCATCATCGATTTCGTACCGAACCATGTCGGCGTGCACTTCGCCGACAATCCCTGGTGGCTGGACGTGCTGGAATGGGGCCAGGCCTCGCCGCACGCCGTCTCCTTCGATATCGACTGGGATCAACTGGCTTTCCGCGCCCGTGGCGGCGTGCTGCTGCCGATCCTCGGCGCGTCCTATGGCGAAGCGCTCGAGAGCGGCGACATCGAGCTACGCTACGATCCCGACGAAGGTAGTTTTTCCGCCTGGTATTTCGAGCACCGCCTGCCGATCGCGCCGGAGCGCTATGGCGAGATGCTGCGGATGATCGTGAAGGAAGCCGACGCCGCCGAGACCGAGGCCGGCAAGCGCCTGCTGTCGCTCGCGACCCGCTACACGGGACTGCGCCGCCCCAACCGCAAGGAAGCGCCCGGCTTCAAGGCGGAGCTTAGGGAGATCGCAGGCAGCGCCGATATCATCGCGCGCGGCCTCGGCGCCTATCGCGCCGCCAAGGACCGCCCCGCGCAGACGCTGGCGCTGCATCATTTGCTGGAGCGCCAGCACTACAAGCTCGGGCACTGGCGGCTTGCCTCCAGCGACATCAACTATCGCCGCTTCTTCGACGTCAACGGGCTCGCCGGCATGCGCGTCGAGGATCCCGGCACGTTCGCCGCCACGCACCGGCTGGTGAAGCAACTCATTGCCGACGGTAAACTGCAAGGCATCCGGCTCGATCATATCGACGGCCTGCGTGATCCCGCGCAATATTGCCAGCGGCTGCGCCGGCTGGTGCGCGACGCGCAGGGCACCACAAAGCCGTTCTATACGGTGATCGAGAAAATCCTGTGCGAGCACGAGCGCCTGCCGCATTTCGCCGGCGTCCAGGGCACCACCGGCTATGAGTGGATGAACGCCATCACTCACGTTCTGGTCGACGCCAAGGGGCTGGAGGCGCTGGACGAGACCTGGCGGCAGATCAGCAACCGGCCGCCGCGGCTCGCGCCTTATGTCAAGGACGCCAAACGGCGCGTGCTGGAGACGCTGCTGACCAGCGAATTCACGGTTCTGACCCGCCTGCTTGCGCGGATCGCCAACGGGCACTACTCGACCCGCGACTTTTCCGCCGACAGCCTGCGGCAGGCGCTCGAGCTCTACGTGCTGCATTTCCCGGTGTACCGTACCTACCTGACGACAAGCGCGCCAACCGCAAACGATCGTAAGCTGATCGACGACACCATCGAGCACGCTCGCCGGGAATGGTTCGCCGCGGACGAAGGCATTTTCGACTTCCTGCGCGACGCCCTCACCATGGACTTGCTCAAGCCCGGCCGTCCCCCGCACAGCGCCCCGCGCGTGCGTCGGTTTGCGCTGAAGGTGCAGCAATTCACCGGACCGATGATGGCGAAGTCGCTGGAGGACACCGCTTTCTATCAATTCCACCGGCTGCTCGCCCTGAACGAAGTCGGTGGCGATCCCGCGAGCAAGGGCCTCACCATTCCCGCTTTTCACGAGATCATGCAGACCCGCGCCAGGGAATGGCCGCAAGGGATGACGGCGACCGCCACGCACGACACCAAGCGCGGCGAGGACGCCCGGGCACGGATCGCGGCCTTAAGTGAAATTCCCGGCGAATGGACCAGCGCCGTGGCGCGCTGGAAGGTCCTGAACGCGCCGCACATCGCGCTCGACGGCAATCTGCGCGCTCCGTCGGCCACGTTCGAATACATGCTCTACCAGACGCTGCTCGGCGCCTGGCCGCTTGGAGAGACGGCCGATGCCGGCTTCGTCGCGCGTATCCAGGCCTATGCGCTCAAGGCCGCGCGCGAAGGCAAGGAGGAGACCAGCTGGCTCAACCCGCACGAGGCCTATGAGAACGGCGTCAAGAGCTTCATCGCGAAGATCCTCGATCCCGCGCAATCAGGCGAATTCCTGGAGGCGCTGCAAACCCTGGCTCGCCGCGTCGCGCTGCTCGGCGCGCTGAACGCGCTGAGCCAGCTCACGCTCAAGGCGACACTGCCGGGCCTGCCCGATTTCTACCAGGGAACCGAATTTTGGGACCTGTCGCTGGTCGATCCCGACAACCGGCGCCCGGTGGATTTTACCGCGCGACACGCGGCGCTGGGCGCGCTGGACAATCCGGATTGGAATCATCTGATCAAGAGCTGGCCGGACGGCCAGCTCAAGCTGGCCTGGACGCGGCACCTGCTCAAGCTACGCAATGAGCTGCCCGACGTTTTCGCGCGAGGCGACTACCAGCCGCTTCAGGTGCGGGGCGCACATGCCGACCATGTCGTGGCCTTTGCCCGCCGCCACGGCCGCACTGCTGCGATCGTCGTTGTCGGGCGCCACTTCGCACCTTTGACGCAAGCAGGACGCGAATGGCCGACGTTCGAGCGGCTCGACGCCACCATCGACGTCACAGGCTATAGCGTGCCGGGTCTCGCCGGAAACGATCTGCCGCTCGCGCAGGCGCTTCGCGGTTTTCCAGCTTCGGTCATCCCGGCGCGCCCCGCGGATGCGGCGAAGCCGGTGCGACAGCGCACCCGCGCTTGAATGCTAGCTTTTCGCGTCTTTGCCCAACAGCAGCTGGCCGCGCTTGCGGATCGTGGCCTGCGCCATCTCGGCAAAGCGCTGCAATAGCCAGGGCAGCACCACCTGCACCTTGACATGGTCGTCGGCGACATCGACCTGCCCCGTCGCGATTTGCCCGAGCGCGCGGATGCGGAAATTCATGCTGTCGCCGTTCCAGCGCTCCTCCTCGACCTGCATCACGGGAACGCTGGCGGCAGCACGGCAGAGCCCGGTCTTGAGCCGGCGCACCGCCTCCTCGCGGCCGAGGCGGTGGGGAATAGAGACGACAAGCGGTGCTGACATGGCTCTGCCCGGTTAGTGATTGAACCTCACATAATCATGCCCCCCGACACCGCAAAGGTTCCATGCAAGTGGAGCGTGCAACCGGTGTTTCATTGGGGGAACTTTAAAACCTGCGGCAAGTTGCCCTCGCACCACGGGACAGGTTGCAAGAGACCCTTCCAACGAAGGGCTGGAGGAGATTTGGCATGTCTATCGGTACGATCATTCTGATCATTTTGGTCATCGCGCTGCTCGGCGGCTTCAGCGGCATCGGCGGCGGCCCGTTCTACGGCACCGGCTATTACGGCGGCGGCGGCCTCGGGCTCGTCATCGTCATCCTGCTGATATTGCTGCTGCTGGGACGAATCTAGCCGGGTTCGGTAGGGTGGGTTGGCCGCACGGCGTAACCCACCTCTTTTCTTTCCGCGTCAACAGAAGTGGTGGGTTACGCTTCGCTAACCCACCCTAATTCTTTTTCGCCGCGAGCTTCTTGATCGCCGCCTTGATCGACGCGGCTGCATCGGCGTAGCCATCCCACGCCTTCGATCGCGCCAGCAAGCCCGGCACCGTTCGTACCGTGTACCGCTTCGGATCAAGGTCGCTCTTCACCTGAGCCCACGTGACCGGCATCGACACAGTCGCACCATCGCGCGCGCGGGGGGACAGCGGGGCCACCGCCGTCGACATGCGATCGTTGCGCAAGTAGTCTAGGAAGATCTTTCCCGTTCGCAGTTTCTTCGACATGTTGAGCAGATAGCGCTCGGGATCGTCGTCCGCCATCCACTGGCAAACGCCTTGCGCGAAGGCCTTCGCCTCTTTCCAGCTCACCTGATCGCGGGCGCCATGACGCAGCGGTACCACGACGTGCAGGCCCTTGCCGCCGGTGGTCTTGCAGAAGCTTTCCATGCCGATATCGGTCAGCCGCTGCCGCATCTCCTTGGCGGCCTCGACGACCTCGGCGAAGACGACGTCGGGCGCGGGATCGAGATCGAACACCAGCCGGCCCGGAGTATCGTAGGCGTAGGGCGCGCAATTCCAGGGATGCAGCTCGACGCCGCCGATCTGCGCCACGGCGGCGAGCCCCTCGATGCGATCGATCTGCAAATAGGGCTTGCGGTCGCCGGAGACCCGCGCGAGCTCCAGAAGGTTCGAGGTGCCCTGTATGGCGTGGCGCTGGAAGAAGCATTCGCCCTTGATGCCGTCAGGGGCGCGGATCAGCGAGCACGGCCGGCCCTTGAGGTGCACGATCATCCATTCGCCGACGGCTTCGAGATAGCGCGCGAGATCCAGCTTGGTGACGGGATCGCCATTGCCGTCGTCCGGCCAGAGCTCCTTGTCCGGCTTGGAAATGACGACTCCCATCACTTCGGCACTGCCGGCTTGCGCTGTTCGTGCGCCGGTCTTCGCTTTCGCGCGCGACTTGGCGCGCCGCTTCGTCGAGGGCTCGGCAAGCTCGGTATCGACCGGTGTCTCGGCCTCGACCTCCTCCGCCGGCTTGTCCTGCCGTAGACCCTTGAAGGCGGCCTGGCGGATATTGCCGTCGGCGGTGAAGCCGGCGAACTCGATCTCCGCCACGAGCTCCGGCTTCAGCCAGTGCACCTCGCGCGCTTTTTTCGGTGCGTTCTTGCCGCCAAAGGGGCTTTGCTTGGCCTCCATCGCCTTCAAGGACGGCATGATGCGCTTGACCTTGTCGGCGCCGAAGCCCGTGCCGACCATGCCGACGAAGGCGAGATGATCGCCGCGGTGCACGCCGGCCATCAGCGAACGGAATTTGCCATTGGTGGTCTTGTAGCCGCCGATCACGACCTCATGGCCGGCACGGCATTTAGCCTTGGTCCAGCTTTCTGTCCGCCCCGAACGATAGGGCGCGTCGAGCTTCTTCGACACCACGCCCTCAAGCTCGAGCTTGCAGGCCGACTGCAGCACGGCGTCGCCGCCGCTTTCGAAATGCTCGACATAGCGAATCTGGCTCGATTTGCGCTTGCGCGCCTCCAGCAGCTCCTTCAACCGCGCCTTGCGCTCGCCGAGTGGCAGCCGGCGGTAATCGAGACCTTCCGCAAACAACAGGTCGAACGCGAAGAAGATGAGCTCGTCGGTCTTACCGTCCGACAGCGCGGCCTGGAGCGACGAAAAATTCGGTGCTCCGTTGTGGTCGAGCGCGACGATCTCGCCGTCGATCATCATGTCCGGCTGCGCGCCCGCTTCCTTCGCGATGCTTGCGAATTTTCCGGTCCAGTCGAGGCCTTTGCGCGTCTTCAACGTCGCCTTGCCGCCTTCGACCCGCAGTTGCACGCGGTAGCCGTCGAACTTGATTTCGTGGCACCAGCCATCGCCGCCCGGCGGGCGCTCGACCGAGGTGCAGAGCTGCGGCGCGACGAAATCAGGCATCTCCGCCTTCTTCGCGGTCGTCGCGGTTGTGGCCTTCTTCTTTGCCGTCTTGCCGGTCTTCAACGCCGCGCGGGGTGCCGGCGTGACCGTGCGCTCTTTCGCCTCGTCCGCCCGGTTGGACTGCCAGACCGCGTCGGCCTTGGCCTTGGTGCCCTTCGCCAGCATGAACGGTTTTGGTGCTCGCCCCGTGCCTTCGGCGATCTGATCCATCGCGCGGCCGGAGGCGACCGACTTGTCCTGCTCGAGAATGTCATTGTCTGCGCCCTCGCGAACATATTCGTCGCGATGCTTGATCAGGAGCCAATTGGTCCGTTTGCCGCCGGTGCGGTCGTTGCGCATGCGCACTAGGACCCAGCTGCCGTGCAGCTTCTCGCCATGCAGGGCGAACTTCAGATCGCCCTTCTTGAAACCGCGTTCGGGATCTTCGGATTCCCAGGTGCCGCGATCCCACAGCATGACCGTGCCGCCGCCGTACTGGCCTTCCGGAATCGTGCCCTCGAAGTCGCCATAGTCGAGCGGATGGTCCTCGACCTCGACGGCCAGCCGCTTGTCGTGCGGATCGAGCGAGGGCCCTTTCGTCACCGCCCAGGACTTGAAGACGCCGTCGAACTCGAGCCGCAGATCGTAGTGCAGCCGCGTGGCGTCATGCTTCTGGATCACGAAACGCCGCTGCTTCGATGGCGCCACCGCGGCCTTGCCCGACGGCTCCGGCGTCTTCTCGAAATCACGTTTCTGTCGATACTTGGATAGTTTTTGCAGCACGATTGGTCCCGGATTCTCTTTCGGCGTGGAAGCCTATCACGGCCCGCATCCCACCCGGAACCAAAACCCCGCGGGACGGTTGGGGTTCCAAAATGACTCGTAGACGCTGGAGAACGGAATGGCACCGCGCGCCTATTGGAAGGGAACGTTGAAGCTCTCGCTGGTCAGTTGCCCCGTTGTGCTTTATCCGGCGACCACCGCGGCCGAGAAGACGCGATTTCACATGATCAACCGCGAGACCGGCAACCGATTGAAGCAGCAGATGATCGACGCCGAGACCGGCGACGTCGTCGAAAGCGACCAGAAGGGACGCGGCTACGAGCTGCGCAAGGGCAAGTATGTCGAGATCGAGCCGGAGGAGCTCGAAGCCGTCCAGATCGAGAGCAACCACACCATCGACATCGAGAGCTTTGTGCCGAGCGACGAGATCGACCAGCGCTACCTCAACCATCCCTACTACATCGCGCCCGACGGCAAGGCCGCGGTCGATGCCTTTGCCGTAATCCGCGACGCCATGAAGGACCAGGATCGCGTCGCGCTCGCCAAGATCGTGCTCACCAACCGCGAGCACATCATCGCGATCGAGCCGCTCGGCAAGGGCCTGCTCGGCACCACGCTGCGCTTCCCCTACGAACTGCGCGACGAGGACCAATTCTTCGACGACATCAAGAGCCCGAAGATCACCAAGGACATGGTCGAACTCGCCGGCCATATCCTCCAGACCAAGGCCTCCCATTTCGATCCCAGCAAGTTCAAGGACGATTACGAGAACGCGCTGAAGGCCCTGGTGAAGCGCAAGGCCAGCGGCAAGACAATCGAACTGCCGGAGCCTGAGGAGAAGCCGAGCAACGTCGTCAGCCTGATGGATGCGCTGAAGCAGAGCTTGAAGGGACGCAGCGGGAAGGAGACGGCGGCGAAGTCCCATGCGCGCCGGGCGTCGGGGCGAACGAGGGCCGCGAAGAAGACGCACCGGTCGACGGCGCGGCAGAGGAAAGCGGGTTAGCTCTCCGCCGCGCACTTCACTCTCTTCCCTCATGGTGAGGAGGCGCGAATTGCCGTCTCGAACCATGCAGGCCCCCGCTGCGGGAGTCGGGCCTTCATCCTTCGAGACGCGCGTTCCGCGCTCCTCAGGATGAGGATCGAAAGCTAGTCCCCCGCCTTTAGCCGATAGCCGATCCCCGTCTCCGTCAGCACGTATTGCGGCCGTTCCGGATCGGCTTCGATCTTCTGCCGGAGCTGGCGGACATAGACACGCAGATATTGCGCGTCGGTCAACTCATCCCAGAGCTCCCTCAGCAGAAAGCGGTGGGTGAGCACCTTGCCGGCGTGCTGCACCAGCACGCGCAGGAGGTCATATTCCTTCGGCGACAGTTTGACGTCGCGCTCGCCGACCTTGACGATCCGGCGCACCAGATCGACCGAGAGATCGCCGGCACGAAACACTGGGCGCTCGCCCTGGATCTGAAGCTGGTGCCGCAGCGCGGCGCGCAGGCGCGCCAGCAGCTCGTCCATGCCGAACGGCTTTGTCAGGTAATCGTCGGCCCCGAGGTCGAGCGCCTGCACCTTGCCGGCCTCGTCGCCGCGGCTCGACAGCACCACGATCGGCACAGCTTCATTGCGGGCGCGGATGGTACGCAACAACTCGTGACCCTGGATGTCCGGCAGGCCGAGATCGAGGATGATCAGCGCGGGATCCTCGCTGAGCTTCTCCAGCGCGGTCTTGCCGTTGGACGCCTCCAGGATCTCATAGCCTTGGGTCGAGAGCCCCATCCGCAGCAATTTGCGGATCGGCGGCTCGTCGTCGATGACCAGCACTTTGATCGCGGCGGCGCTCATGCGGCGGTATCCAATGCGTGGGTCCGGGCCGGAATGGGCAGACGGATGGTCAGTACCGCGCCGCTCCGGTCGCTGCGATTCGCGGCCGAGATCGTGCCATGCATCGCCTCGACGAAGCCGCGGGAGATGGCGAGCCCGAGCCCGGTGCCGGGGCGGACATGGTCGCCCTTCTGCACGCGATAAAACTTGTCGAACACGCTCTCGAGCTCCTCGGACGGAATGCCGTCGCCCTCGTCCGCAATCTGGAGCACCACATGATCGCTGTCGCGCCGGCTGCGAATCGAGACCGTCGCGTGGGGCGGCGAATATTTGGCGGCGTTGTCGAGCAGGTTGAACAGCACCTGCTCGAACAGCACCGCATCGAGCTGGAGCATAGGAAGGTCTGCGGCCAACTCCAGCTCCACCTTGTGGGCGGTGAGGATCTTGGCTGCACGGCGGAGCGCGCTGCCGACGATCTCTCCAAGATCGTGCAACGCAGCGTTGGGCACGATGGCGCCGGATTCGAGCTTGGTCATGTCGAGCAGATTGGCGATGAAGCGGTTGAGCCGTTCGGATTCGTCGATCACGGTGGCGAGCAGGTCGCGCTTCTCGGTGTCGGAGAGCGCGCTGGCGAGATCGCGCATGGTCGAGGCCGCACCCAGCACGGATGCGAGCGGCGTCTTCAGGTCGTGTGAAATCGAGGTCAGCAATGCGGAACGCAGCCGCTCGGATTCCACGGTGCGCTTGACGCGATCGACGTCCTCGACCAGCAGCACGCGCTCGATCGCCAGCGCGCCCTGGTCGACCAGCGCGTCGAGCAGGCGACGCTGGTCCGGCGTCAGCAAGGGACCTGTGCGGTCGTCGTCGATGCCGATGACGCCGATCGGGCCGCGCCCGGTGCGCATCGGCAGGAACAGCCGTTTTGCACCCGGCAGCGTGTCCGAGCCGCGGCCTGCAGGGCGGTCATTGCTCCAGGCCCAGTTGGCGGCGGCAAGATCGGCCTGATCGAGATCGTCTTCGGGGGGGTAGCCCGACTTCACCGTGAGCTGGCCGTCCTCCGGCAACAGCAGCACCACACGGACTTTCAGCATCAGCGCGATCTGGTAAGCGGTCGCCCACAGCACGTCGTCGAGCGTGCCGGTGCCGGCGAGCTTGCGGCTGAAAGCATAGAGCTGCTCGGTGGTTCGGATGCGGCCGATCGCAGCATCAGCCTGGGTGCGGACCCGTCCCGCCACGTTCGACACCACGAACGCAATCAGCATGAAGAAAAAGAATGCCGCGACATTGGTCGGATCGGTGATCGTAAAGGTATAGACCGGCGGCAGAAAGAAGAAATTGTAGGCCAGCGACGCCGCGATACTCGCAAGCAACGACGGCCACAATCCGTAGCGCACGGCAACGGTCACCACGGCGGTCAGAAACATCAGGTCGACGTTCTCAATGCCGAAATACGGCTTGATGGCCACGGCGGCAGCGAGGCCAAGCGCGGTGATCCCGAGTGCCTTCAGATAGGGCCGCGCATCGAAAGGGTCCGATCGCGTTGCGGTCTGCACCGCCGTCTTCGGCGCCGGCTCGCCCGTGAGTTCGTCGCCAGGGATGACGTGCACGCTGATATTCCCGGCGCGGCGCACCAGATCGTGCACGACGGAGCCGCGCGTCATCTCGAACCAGAGCGAGCGCGTCGACTTTCCGATCACGATCTGGGTGACGTTGTTGCCCTGCGCGAAGTTGACGACATCGTCGGCGAGGCGGCGGCCGACGCCCGGAATCGTCAGCGCCTCGCCGCCAAGCGATTCCGCGAGCCGCAGCGTATCGGCCAGTCGGTCGCGCTGCTCGTCGGAGAGCTGGAGCGAGCGCCGCGTCTCGATCGAGACCGCGATGAACGGCGCGTGCAGCCGGTCGGCCAGCCGCTTGGTGTAACGTACGAGGCTGGCCGCGCGCGGATCTTCGCTGACGCAGACGAGGATGCGCTCGCCCGCGGCCCAGGGGCCGGCGATCGCGTTCGCCCGCATATGAGTGAGCAGCTGCTCGTCGACCCGTTCGGCCGTGCGCCGCAGCGCGAGTTCGCGCAGCGCGGTCAGGTTGCCCGGCGAGAAATAATGCTCCAGCGCCCGCTCGGCCTGCCTGGGGACATAGACCTTGCCCTCTTTCAGCCGCTGGATCAGATCGTCGGGCGTGAGGTCGATCAGTTCGATGGCGTCTGCGCGGTCGAACACCGAATCCGGCACGGTCTCCCGCACCCGCACGTGGGTGATCTGCGCGACGACGTCGTTCAGGCTCTCGATGTGCTGAATATTGACGGCGGTGTAGACGTCGATGCCGTGGGACAGCAGCTCCTCGACATCGAGATAGCGTTTTGGATGGCGGCTGCCGGCGGCATTGGTGTGGGCGAGTTCGTCCACGAGCGCGATTTTCGGCCGGCGCGCGATCACGGCATCGAGGTCCATTTCCTCGACAATCTGGCCGCGGTAATCGAGCTTCTTGCGCGGGATCACTTCCAGCCCCCGCACCAGCGCCTCGGTCTCGGCGCGGCCATGGGTCTCGACGAAGCCGACCACGACGTCAAGGCCTGACTTGCGCCTGGCGTGGGCGCTTTGCAGCATCTCGTAGGTCTTGCCGACGCCGGGAGCGGCGCCGACGAAGATCTTCAGCTTGCCGCTCACGCCCTCCTCCCGGCGCGCGGCTTCCAGCAGCGCCTCGGGCGAAGGACGTTGTTCGGGATCGCGGCGCTCTCGGACCATCAGGCCAATATAATCATCGGCGCGGACCTAGCCTAGACTACTTTGTGGCACGATCGAGCGCGAGGTTCAGAGCCAACACGTTGACCCGGGGCTCGCCGATCAGGCCGAGCAGGCGGCCCTGGATGTTGGAAGCCACCAGTTGCTTGACCTGATCCTCCGGCACGTTTCGCGCCTTCGCCACGCGCGGCACCTGGAATTGCGCCGCTTCCGGCGAAATGTCGGGATCGAGGCCGCTGGCCGAGGTCGTCACGAGGTCGACCGGCACGGCGGCATTCGGGTTCTCGCTTTTGAGCTTGTCCACATCTTCCTTCAGCCGGTCGGCCAGCGCCTTGCTGGTCGGGCCGAGATTGGAGCCACCAGAATTGGCGGCGTTGTAGGGCGCCGGCACGGTCTTGGTCGAATCGCTCGGATCCGGCGCCACCGTCGCCGAGAGGCGGCCGTGGAAATATTTGTCGTCCTTGAACTCCTGCCCGATCAGGGCGGAGCCGACCACGTGACCGTCCTTCTCGATCAGGCTGCCCTGAGCCTGCGCGGGAAAGATCGCGCCGGCAATAGCGGTCATCGCCAGCGGATAGGCAAGTCCGGTGATGGCAGTGAGCACCAGCAGCAGGACGATGGCGGGGCGGATTTCTCTGAGCATGTGTTTCTCCCATTTCTTTCGTCATTGCGAGGAGCGAAGCGACGAAGCAATCCAGTCTCTCAGTCGTGGCAAGAATTCTGGACTGCATCGCTTCGCTCGCAATGACGGGGTTAAGCCAGGTGCAAGGCAACGACGACGAGGTCGATCGCCTTGATGCCGATGAAGGGTATGACGATGCCGCCGAGGCCGTAGATCAGCAGATTGCGCCGGAGCAGTGCGCCGGCCCCGACCGCGCGATAGGCGACGCCCTTCAGCGCCAGCGGGATCAGCGCGATGATAACAAGCGCGTTGAAGATGATCGCCGACAGGATAGCACTCTGCGGGCTCGACAGGTTCATGACGTTGAGCACGTTGAGCTGGGGGTAGAACGCCAGGAACATTGCCGGGATGATCGCGAAATACTTCGCAACGTCGTTGGCGATCGAGAACGTGGTGAGTGCGCCGCGCGTCATCAGCAGCTGCTTGCCGATCTCGACCACCTCGATCAGCTTGGTGGGGTTGGAGTCGAGGTCGACCATGTTGCCGGCCTCGCGAGCAGCCTGCGTGCCGGTGTTCATGGCGACACCGACGTCTGCCTGCGCGAGCGCCGGCGCGTCGTTGGTGCCGTCGCCGCACATCGCCACCAGCTTGCCCTTGGCCTGCTCGTCGCGGATCAGCTTGAGCTTGTCCTCGGGAGTTGCCTGCGCCAGGAAGTCGTCGACGCCGGCTTCCGCTGCGATCGCGGCGGCCGTCATGGGATTGTCGCCGGTAATCATGACGGTGCGGATGCCCATGCGTCGCAGCTCGGCAAAGCGCTCACGGATACCGCCCTTGACGATGTCCTTGAGCTGGATGACGCCGAGCAGCTTGCCGTCCCTGGCGACCGCCAGCGGCGTGCCGCCGGCCTTCGATATGTCGTCGGCAATGGTTTGGATCTCGCGACCGATGTCCGAGAGCCCGGCGGGCTGGATGGAACGAGCCGTGTTGCCCGAGGCGACCACCAGCGGCGCACCGCCGCCGACATAGTTGAGGATCGCATCGACCGCGCCCTTGCGCACCGACGAGCCGCCGGCATCGACGCCGCTCATGCGGGTCTGCGCGGTGAATGGGATGAAGGTGGCTCCCAACTCGGCCATGTCGCGGCCACGGATGCCGTATTTCTCCTTGGCCAGCACCACGATCGAACGGCCCTCCGGAGTCTCGTCGGCGAGCGAGGCGAGTTGGGCCGCGTCCGCGAGCTCCTGCTCGGTGACGCCGCGCACCGGGCGGAAGGAGGTCGCCTGGCGGTTGCCAAGTGTAATCGTTCCGGTCTTGTCGAGCAGCAGCGTGTCGACGTCGCCGGCGGCCTCGACGGCGCGACCGGACATCGCCAACACGTTGAAGCGGACCAGGCGATCCATGCCGGCAATGCCGATTGCCGACAGCAGCGCGCCGATGGTGGTCGGGATCAGCGTCACGAACAGCGCAACCAGCACAACCACCGAGATCGAGCCGCCGGCATAGGCCGCGTAGCTCGGGATGGTGACGGTTGCGAACACGAAGATGATGGTGAGGCCGGCCAGCAGAATGTTGAGCGCGATCTCGTTCGGGGTCTTCGCCCGCTCGGCGCCCTCGACGAGCTTGATCATGCGGTCGATGAAGGTCGAACCTTGCGCTGCCGTGATCCGCACGCGGATCCAGTCGGACAGCACCTGGGTGCCGCCGGTCACCGCCGAACGATCACCGCCGGATTCGCGGATCACGGGTGCGGACTCGCCGGTGATGGCGGCCTCGTTGACGGACGCGACGCCCTCGATCACCTCGCCATCGGAGGGAATGGTATCGCCGGCCTCGACCAGCACGATGTCGCCGACCTTGAGGCTGGTGCCCGGCACCAACTTGAAAGTGCGGTCAGAGCCGGTCAGCAGCTTGGCCTGGCTCTCGGTGCGGGTCTTGCGCAGCGATTCCGCTTGTGCCTTGCCGCGGCCTTCGGCCACGGCTTCGGCAAGATTGGCAAACAGCACCGTGAACCAGAGCCAGACGATGATCTGGAAGGTAAAGCCGAGATTCCCGCCGCCCGTGACGAGGTCGCGCAGGAAGATCACCGTGGTGAGCGCGGCCACGATCTCGACCACGAACATCACGGGGTTCTTGATCATCAAGCGCGGATCGAGCTTGATGAAGGACGCGCGGATCGCAGGCACGACGATCTTGGGATCGAACATCGCCGAGACGGACGCACGCTTTTGCAGTTTCATGGTATCCATGGAGGTCACTCCAAACAATCAGAAGGCTATCGATCAGAACACTTGCTGTTCAGAACACTTGCTGGTCAGAAGATTTGGCCGGCGTTCATCGCGAGATGCTCGACGATCGGACCGAGGGCGAGCGCCGGGAAGAAGGTCAGTCCCCCGATGATCAGGATCACGCCGACGACCAGGCCGACGAACAGCCCGCCGGTGGTCGGGAGGGTGCCCGCGGACGGCGGGATCGATTTCTTGGCGGCCAGCGAACCCGCAATCGCCATCGCGGGAATGATCATGAAGAAGCGGCCGACGAACATCGCGCTTGCCAGCGTGAGGTTGTAGAAGAAGGTGTTGCCGGTGAGGCCTGCGAAGGCCGAGCCGTTGTTGCCGGTCGCCGAGGTGAAGGCATAGAGCACCTCGGTGAAGCCGTGCGGTCCGGCATTTGCCATCGAGGCGACCGCCGCCGGATAGACCACGCCGACCGCGGTCCAGCCAAGGATCATCAGTGGCAGCACCAGGATCGCGAGCATTGCCATCTTGACCTCGCGCGCCTCGATCTTCTTGCCGACATATTCCGGCGTGCGACCGACCATGAGGCCCGCCACGAAGATCGCGAGGATGACGAACAGCAGCATGCCGTACATACCGGCCCCGACGCCGCCGACAATGATTTCGCCGAGCTCGATGTTGATCAGCGGAATCATGCCGCCGAGTGCGGTGAAGCTGTCATGCATGGCGTTGACCGCGCCGCAGGAGGCGGCCGTCGTGATCACGGCGAACAGGGAGGACGCGACGACACCGAAGCGGACCTCCTTGCCCTCCATGTTGCCGCCGGTCAGGCCGAGCGCGTGCAGGGTCGAGGTGCCGCTGGCTTCCGCCCAATAGGTGACGGCGACACCGGCGAGGAACAGCACGCCCATCACCGCGAGGATCGCCCAACCCTGGCGCTGGTTGCCAACCATGCGGCCGAACACGTTGGTGAGCGCCGCGCCGAGTGCGAAGATCGACAGCATCTGAATGAAGTTCGACAGCGCAGTCGGATTCTCGAACGGATGCGCCGCGTTGGCGTTGAAGAAGCCGCCGCCGTTGGTGCCGAGCATCTTGATCGCGACCTGCGAGGCGACCGGACCGACCGCGATGGTCTGCTTGGCGCCTTCGAGCGTGGTGGCATCGACATAGTCACCGAGCGTCTGCGGCATGCCCTGCGAGACCAGGAACAGCGTGTAGACGATGCAGATCGGCAGCAGGACGTACAATGTGCAGCGGGTGACATCGACCCAGAAATTACCGACGGTGCGTGCCGACGCACGCGAGAAGCCGCGGATCAGCGCCACCGCGAGCGCGATGCCGGTCGCCGCCGACAGGAAGTTCTGGTGCGTCAAGCCGAGCATCTGCACGAGATAGGAGATCGTGCTCTCACCGCCGTAGTTCTGCCAGTTGGTGTTGGTGATGAAGGAGATCGCGGTGTTAAAGGACAAGTCGGCGGCGACCGCCGACTGCCCGGCTGGATTGAACGGCAATACATCCTGAAGCCGCATCACGCCGTAGATGATGAGGAAGCCGCCGACGTGGAACAACAGCATGGCGACCGTATAGGTCAGCCAATGCTGCTCGCGCTTCTCGTCGACGCCGGAGAACCAGTAGATGCCGGCCTCGATCGGACGCAGCACCGGCGACAGGAAGGTCCGCTCGCCGTTGAACACGCGCGTCATGTACCAGCCGAGCGGTTTTGCGAGCGCGACGATAATGACGCAAAAGAGAATGATCTGGAGCCAACCGATCATGGTCATGGATTTAACCCTTTAGGACTTGTGTCCTGCGCAGGAGCGGCAGGAGCAGCGCAAGCAGGCAGGCGACGAGCGCGGCGTCCGCCAGCAGCAGTTTGAGAAGCAGGAGCACGGTCAGAATCGCTCGGGCCGCAGCAGCGCGTAAGTGAGGTAGAACAGGAGGCCGAGCGAAACGGCACCGGCGAGCGAATAATCGAAGATCATGGTCTGCTCCCTCAGAGCCGTTCGCAGGCGTAGGTGTAGCCGATCGCAACGGCGAAGAAGCCGAAGCCCAGCGCCAGCATCAGAATGTCCATCATGGAGATACTCCTCGTTGCGCCCTTGATTTCGGCGCAACCGTTTCTCGGGAGACCCGGTCGGCGCGTGAAAAGAAATGCCGGTGCATTTCCACGGCGCCTACCGGGACTTTTGACCGGGCTGAAGTGCCACCGCGGGCATAGGTTTTCGAGACGAGGGCCATCGCGAAGATATAGGAATCTCATAAAAGGCCGGGACGACGGCGGAGGATGGCGCGCCACCGCTCCATCCCACACTTATGAAATCCTTATATCTACCGCCCCTTCCCCATCTCGTTTTCAAATGCCGCTTTGGCCATCTTGGAGACGCCGGCCGACTGACCGACGCCACCTCCAGGAGGCCTGACATGACCACCGCCGCTCTCCGACACTACGATCCACCGTCACTTGGTAACCGCTTGCGCAATGCGCAGGTGATGACGCAACCGTTGATGCTCGAGATCATCGACAAGGCCTGCCGGCGCTTCCCTTCACTCGGCCGAAGCGAGCGCACGGCACGTGTCATGCGCCTGATCGATGCCGAGGCCTGGGCCGATGCGACGCTGGCATTGATGGAGCTCGAGCTGCCGATGTGGCAGGTCCGCCGCCTCGCCTATGACGAGGGCGAATGGCACTGCGCGCTCTCGCGGGAGCGCGAATTACCGGACTGGCTGGACGCCGCGATCGAAGGATGCCATGGCGACCTCGCGATCGCCCTGCTGTCGGCGTTCGTCGAGGTCCAGGCACTCGCCGCGGAAGCGTCGCGGCCGAGCGTTCCCTCCGTTCGTCCTGTACTGGATCCGCTTTACGAACCGCTCGCCTGCGACAATTTCGGCTAGCGGCCTGACGGATTCACGCCGTGTCGCAAGCCCCCGACATTTCGCACACGCTGAGCCCGGCGCGCGTGATCGCACGCTTCGCCGTTCGCGTTGTGCTGCTCGTTGTCTTTGCCGCATTTGGCAGCGTCGGTTTTGGCCGAAGCCTCGCCGTCCTGCTCTGGATGTCGATCATCCTGTGCGCGCTCGCCGGCCTCGTCAGGCGCGAACCGCTGTTCAGCCCTGCCCTCAATCATTGGGACGAAGCTGTCGCCTTCGGCGCATTGTTCGCGCTGGTCCACATCGCCAATGATGTGGCCTGAGCGACCGGCTTTATGACCTTCCTATGAGATCGCCGCGCAGGCGCCCTCGAAATCATATTCGCAAGACAGGATATTGAGCGCGCAGGCAGGGACATGCCTCCCCCGCCGGCGTTGTTCAGAAGGAATACATCCGTGAAACTCGTCGAACCTCCCTCGTGCAGCTTCCTCTCGACCATTGTTTTCATCGGCCGCAACCATAGAGGACAATGGGTCGCGCAGGAGCAGAACGGCCTCTATGGCGGCTTGTTCGTCAGCCGCGCCCAGGCCGTCAAATATGCGCTGTTCGAGAACGGACAGCATCCGGAAACCGTCGTCGAGCTGCCGCGCGAGATCGAGCTCGACATGGGCAAGAACCCTAACACCATCGTCTCGCAGCGCGCCGCCTGAGCCGGCGCTCTTCCGCGGGAAGCCATGTTCATTCCTCCCTCTGCCTGGTTCACCGGCTTCATTCCGGATCTGCCGACGCCGTTCGACGCGGCTGACGCCATCGATCTCAAGGCGTTCGCAGCGCTCTGCGAGCGCCAAGTCGCGGCGGGCGTCTCCGCCATCGTGGTCTGCGAGACCGCCGGCGAAGCACCAACGCTCTCGCCGGCCGAGCAGGAGCTCGTGATTCGCACCGCGGTCGATGTCGCTCGCGGCCGCGTGCGGATCATCGCCGGCGCGCTGTCGAATTCGACCGGCCATGCCATCGAACTTGCCCGCCGCGCCGAGGCCGCCGGCGCCGATGCCGTGATGGCGGTGGTGCCGGCCTACAACAAGCCGATGCAGGAGGGGATGCTCGCGCACTTCCGCGCCATTGCCGGTGCGACCGGTTTGTCCTTGATCCTGCACGACATTCCCTCCCGTACGCTGCGCCCACTCGCCGACGAGACGCTTCTGCGCCTCGTCGAATCCCGTCAGTTCGTGGGCCTGCGCGACGCAAGCGGTGACATCACCCGCCCGATGCGCCTCGCCCGGCTGCTGCCATCAGGCTTTCGCCTGCTCTCCGGCGACGACGTCACCGCCTTAGGCTATATCGCAAGCGGCGGCGACGGCGCGATCTCGGAGGTCGCCAACATCGCGCCGGGTCTGTGCCGAACGATCTTTTCCCAGGTCAGGCAAGGCCGCCTGCAATCCGCCCGCTACCTGCACAAGCGCCTGATCCCGCTCATCGCCTGCCTCGCCAAGGACAGCCCGGCGGCGCTCAAGAGCGCACTGAGCGTGCTGGGTCTGATGTCGCCGGCCACAAGGCTGCCGATCGTGCCGCTGGACGCGGCCGCGCAGCGGGAGGTGGTACGCGCCTTCGCGGCGCTCGCCGACGAGGAGCTGACCGACAGCGTCGGGGCCTGACGCCTCGCGTAGCGTTGCCGATATCGCATGCAGCCAAGGTGCGACCGCCGGCGTCTTTATGACATTCCTATGCGGCGGCCCCGGCGGTCATCTCGCAATCTTACGCGGCGATGGCCATCATGAGAGGCAGATTGGAGCGGCCGTCTCGCCGCACCACAGACAAGGACTTCCAAGATGTCGATGCTGACACATAGCCTTGACCAGCCCTTCGATGAAGCCGATCGCCCGTCGTGGATCTCGACGGCGAGCAAGGCCCAGCTCAAGCGCGTCGCCCTGCAGGGGTTCGCCTTGCTCTCGATGGGCAGCGTGCTCACTGCGCTGATCGCACTGAGGACCGCAATCTATGTCTGGCACATGCACGTCTGACCGGCACGGAGACCATCATGACCTTGCAGATGTGTGAAGAGGCCGCCATGGCCGCAATTAGCCTTCAGACTTCCCGTCGCGGAGCTCACATCAAACAGGCGACAACGCTCAGGCCGCTCGATCCGGATGTCGTCAGCGCCGCCATTCCCGCCTTCTTCATTGGGCGCAACGGCGCCGGCCTCTGGGTCGCACGCGAAGCGAATGAACGTGTCGGCGGTCTATTCCTGTTCAAGAGCTCGGCGGTGGATTTTGCCAACCGTCAGAGCGCACCGGCGCACTGCGCCCTGGTGTTCCCCACCGACACCTTCGAACTCGACGTCGAGAACCGCGGCAATTTCCTGATCGTGCTGGCGCAGCGAGCCAGGCAGATTCTTGCGCGCGTGGCGGCAAGGCTGTGGCCGTGATCGAGCTCAAGATCGCCATCCTGGTCGCATTGCTGGGTGCGTTGCTGCTCGGCACGCGCATCGGCGCTGCGCCTGCCCCGGACAGGTAACGTGCACCTCCTCAAGGGAAATTTCGAGCACGCGGTCACCACGACGATCCTGACCATGACGTTGAGTCTGGTCTGGGGCGCGATCCTAACGATCGTGATCACGCTCGTCGCGCGCGGGCTCGGGGTCTAGGATTTCCGCGCGGCGATCGACCGCCAATTGACCATGGCTGCCTACGAGGCAAGCAGCCGGGCGCACAGCGCGGTCGCGATGCCCGCCTGAGGCCACGTATCCCGCGGAAAATACCCGGCCGATCTGGCGAAATTTCATGGAACCGTGTAGATCGGTTTCATGAGCATCAGCAACGTCAACGTCGTCGCCCATCCCCTGGTCCAGCACAAGCTCTCCCTGATGCGGGAGAAGGACCGCTCGACCAAGAGCTTTCGCGAGATCCTGAACGAGATCGGGATGCTGCTCGGCTACGAGGTAACGCGCGACCTGCCGCTGGAGCTGGTCGAGATCGAGACGCCGATTGCGCCGATGCGGGCGCCCAAGATCGCCGGCAAGAAGCTCACGCTGGCGCCGATCCTGCGCGCCGGCGTCGGCTTCCTCGATGGCATGCTGGCGCTGATGCCCTCGGCGCGCATCGCTCATATCGGGCTCTACCGCGATCCTGATACGTTGCAGGCGGTGGAGTATTACTTCAAGGCGCCGCAGGACCTGTCGGACCGCACGGTGATCCTGATGGACCCTATGCTGGCGACCGGCAACTCGGCCTGCGCCGGCGCCTCGCTGCTGAAGGCGCGCGGCGCCCGCGACATCCGCTTCGTCTGCCTTCTGGCGGCGCCTGAAGGCGTCGCGCAGTTCCAGAGCGAGCATCCCGACGTGCCGGTCTGGACCGCCGCGATCGACGAGCGGCTCAACGACCACGGCTATATCGTGCCGGGGCTGGGCGACGCCGGCGACCGGATGTTCGGCACCAAGTAGACAGGTTCGCGCGGTCGGGTTAGTCCGGTTGCCATGAGCGCCAATGAATTTTCGCTGCAATCGCTGATCCGGACCGAGGCGGCCTATCCGGCCTTCGTGTTCGATGGCACGCCGGTCTCGCGCGCGGAGTTCTCGGAAAAGATCGAGCAGACCGCCGCCTGGCTTGCCGCGCACGGTATCGGCAAGGGCGACGTCGTCGCGGTCTGGCTGGTCAACCGGATCGAATGGATCGCGCTGCTGTTCGCCGCCGCCCGGCGTGGGGCAATCGTCGCCGCCGTCAATACGCGCTACCGCAGCGCGGAGGTCGCGCATCTCCTGAAGCTGTCCGGCGCCAGGCTAATGGTGGTCGAAGCCGCGTTCCGCTCGATCGACTTTGCCGCTATTCTCGCCGACGTTGCGAAGGACGAGGTGCCTGCGCTGCGAGAGCTCGCGGTGGTCGGCGGGGATGCGATTCCCGCACGTTGGCCCCGTGTGCGCTTCGATGCCTTCGAGAAGCGCTATCCGCCCGCCCCGCCGGCTCAGGATGATTTCGATCTGCCGGTTCTGCTCTACACGACGTCAGGCACGACCAAAGGACCGAAGCTTGTCGCGCATTCGCAGCGAACGTTGGCCACGCACGCCGCCTGCGTTGCCAAGGCGCTAAAGCTCTCACCGCAGCGCCATGCATTGCTGGCCATGCTGCCGTTCTGCGGCACCTTCGGCATGACGAGCCTGCTCGGCTTCGTCGCAGCGGGTGCGACCGTCCATGCGCTCGACGCCTTCGAGGCGGCACCGGCGCTGAAGCTTCTCCGCGAGTGCGGGATCACGCATGCCTTTGGCTCGGACGAGATGTTCCGCCGCATCCTCGCCCTCACCGACGCGGCGCGTCCGTTTCCGCCTCTCGAAGTCTGCGGCTTTGCCGCGTTCCAGCCCGGCTGGCGCGAGCTTGCCGCGGAGGCCGAGGCGCGCGGCATGCCGTTGCACGGCCTCTACGGTTCGAGTGAGGTGCAGGCGCTGTTCTCGATCGCACACTCGAGTGATGGCTTCACCGATCGCATCGAGGGCGGCGGCTGGCCGATGTCGCCGGAGGCCAGGGTCCGTGTGCGCGATACCGAGACCGGCGAACTCGCGGCTCCCGGGGTCTCCGGCGAGATCGAGATCCGGGCGCCGTCACGCTTCCTCGGCTACTACAACAATCCCGACGCGACGCGCGACGCCATCACCGCAGACGGCTTCTTCCGCACCGGCGACATCGGCCGGCTGCGCGGCGACGGCTCCTTCGTCTACGAGACCCGCGCGGGCGACGCCATGCGGCTCGGCGGCTTCCTGGTTGCGCCGGGCGAGATCGAGGACGAGCTCAAAGCGTGCGCTGGTGTGGCCGACGCCCAGGTCGTCGCGGTCGATCTGAAGGGAAACGCACGCTGCGTTGCCTTCGTGATCGCCACCCAGGACCCCCACCACGAGCCGCCGCGGCAGGACGCGTTGATCGCGCGCCTGCGCGAGCGGCTCGCCGGCTACAAGGTCCCGGCGCGGATCTATATCGTGGAGGCCTTCCCCGTCACCGACAGCGCGAACGGCGTCAAGATCCAGCGCGCCAGGCTTCGGGCCATGGCGATGGACCGGATCGCTGCGGAATAACGTCTATGGGCTTCGCTTGGAGGCGACCATCGCAGCGCCCCGCAATGGTGCGCGCTCAAGCCTAGTATGACTTGGCCAGCCCCAGCACCTTTTCCGCAATGAAGCTGAGCGCAAGCTGCGGGCTGACCGGCGCGATGCGCGGGATCAGCACTTCGCGCAAGTAACGCTCGACGTGGAATTCCTTGGCGTAGCCGAAGCCGCCATGGGTCATCACCGCCTGCTCGCAGGCATGGTATCCGGCCTCACCCGCAATGTATTTCGCGGCATTGGCAGCGCCGCCGCAGGGCATGCCCTTGTCGTATTGCCAGGCCGCCGACATCACCATCAACCAGGCCGCCTCGAGTTCAACCCAGTTTACGGCCAGCGGATGCTGAATGCCCTGATTCTTGCCGATGGGCCGGTTGAACACCACGCGGGTCTTGGCGTATTCGGTGGCGCGCGACAACGCGAGCTTGCCGAGGCCGACGGCTTCCGCTGCGATCAGGATGCGCTCGGGGTTCATGCCTTCGAGAATGTACTGGAAGCCTTTGCCTTCTTCGCCGATGCGATCCTCCATCGGGATTTCAAAGTCCTCGAAGAACAGCTCGTTGGAATCGACGACCTTGCGGCCCATCTTCTCGATCTCGTGGACCTTGATCCTGTTACGATCGAAATCCGTATAGAACAGGCTCAGCCCATGCGTGGGCGAGCGCACGTCCTCCAGCGGCGTGGTGCGCGCCAGCAGCAGGATCTTGTGCGCGACCTGCGCGGTCGAGATCCACACCTTCTGGCCGTTGACGATGTAGCGGTCGTTCTTGGCCACCGCGCGGGTCTTGAGCTGGGTGGTGTTGAGGCCGGTGTTGGGCTCGGTGACGGCGAAGCAGGCCTTCTCGCGACCCTCCACCATCGGCGGCAGCATGCGCTTGCGCTGCTCTTCGGTGCCGAACACGACCACGGGATTGAGGCCGAACACGTTGATGTGCACCGCGGATGCGCCGGACATGCCGGCGCCGGATTCGGCGATGGCGCGCATCATGATCGCGGCCTCGGTGATGCCGAGGCCGGAGCCGCCATATTCCTCCGGCACGCAGATGCCGAGCCAGCCGGCGTCCGCCATGGCCTTGTGAAAGTCGTGCGGGAAGCCGCCGTCGTGGTCCTTCTTCAGCCAATAAGCGTCGGGAAAGTCTTCGCAAACCTTTGCGACTGCGTCGCGAATGGCTTCCTGCTGAGCGGTGAGCGCGAAATCCATATTCTTGATCTCCTTCTTGGGAGAAGCGACCGCGCAATCTCCCCCTCGTCGCGTTCCCCACTCGAAGGCCGTGGTGGATTGGTGCACCCGAACGTGCCTTCGCTTGCGTTCTTTAACTTGAAAAACAGGGTACAGATACGTGAATTTCCCTATCAACTGTGTGTAGCATGCATAGGGTCATGCGGCGCGAGGATGCGGGCGCGCCGTTATTTCGCAGGGAGGAAGCCGCGATGGCCGGACTTTATTTCGAGGACTTTTCCGTGGGCCAGGAGTTCAGGCATCCGCTGACCCGGACCGTCACGGAGATGGACAACACGATGTTCAGCCTGCTGACGCTCAATCCGCAGCCGCTGCACATCGACGCACATTTTGCGGCCCAGACCGAATTCGGCCAGCGCATTTTCAACAGCCTTTACACCCTCGGCATCATGATCGGCATGACGGTCTATGATACGACCATGGGCACCACCGTTGCCAATCTCGGCATGACCGACGTCACGTTTCCGAAACCGGTCTTCCATGGCGACACTTTGCGGGCGACGACGAAGGTGCTTTCATTGCGGGAATCCAAATCGCGCCCCAAGGCGGGCATCGTCGAGTTCGAGCACCACGCTCTCAACCAGAACGACGAGATTGTCGGCAAATGCCGCCGCATGGCGATGATGCACAAGAGGCCGGTCTGATGCGTTCGATGCTGTTCGTGCCGGGCGACTCCCCGCGCAAATTCGAGAAGGCCAACGAAGGCAACGCCGACGCGCTGATCATCGATCTCGAGGATTCCGTCGTCACCGACAAGAAGCCGGAGGCGCGCGGGTTGACGCTGGCGATGCTGAAGGGCCGCAACAAGCCCCATCAGCTCTATGTCCGCGTCAACGCGCTCGACACCGGCATGACGCTCGCTGACCTTGCCGCGGTGATTCCAGGCAAGCCCGACGGCATCGTCCTGCCGAAATCGCAGGGCGGCGACGACGTGCGGCAGGTCGCGACCTGGCTCGAAGCTTTGGAAGCTGCGGCTGGTATCGCAATCGGCTCAACGCGCATCGTCTGCGTCGCGACCGAAACCGCAGGATCGATCTTCGGGCTCGGCAGCTACAAGGGCTGCTCCCCTCGCCTCGCGGGCCTGATGTGGGGCGCGGAAGATCTCTCGGCCTCGCTCGGCGCGACTGAAAAGGCATCAGGCGGCGTGTTCCATAGCCCTTATCGCCTGGCGCGCGATCTCTGCCTGATGGCCGCCGCCGCGGCCGAGGTCGCGCCGATCGACACCGTCTATACCGACATCGACAATCTGGCGGGGCTCGAACAGGAAACGCGCGCGGCGCGGCGCGACGGTTTTTCGGCGAAAGCGCTGATCCATCCCAAGCACGTCGACGTGGTCAACGCGGCGTTCGAGCCGACCGAGGCCGAGCGCAATTGGGCGGAGAAGGTGATCGCGGCGTTCGCGAGCAATCCGAACTCCGGCACGCTGCGCCTCGACGGCCAGATGATCGACAAGCCGCATCTTCGCGCCGCGAAGAAGATCCTCGGCCAGAGCTAGATCAGGAACAGCATAAACTGGACTCGCGGAGACTTACCCTCACCCGGATTGCATCCTCGATGCAATCCGGCCTCTCCCCGCCAGCAGGGAGAGGTGAGGACAATCAGGCGATCTTGATCGACATGTCCGGCAAGCCGTCGAGCTTGCACAAGAGCACGTCGCCCTTCACGACCGGGCCGACATTCTCGGGCGTCCCGGAATAAATGATGTCGCCGGCCTTCAGCTCGAACGCTTCCGACAATTTTGCGATCTGCTCGGCCACGCTCCAGATCATCTTGCTGAGATCCGAGCTCTGCTTCACCGTCCCGTTGATCGCCAGCGAAATGGCGCCCTTGTCGAAATGACCGGTCTTGCTGGCCGGGTGGATCGGCCCGATTACCGCGGCGTGGTCAAAGCTCTTGCCGATCTCCCAGGGCTTCTTCTCCGCGGCCATCCCGTTCTGGAGATCGCGCCGGGTCATGTCGAGGCCGAGCGCGTAGCCATAGACATGGTCGAGCGCCTTCTCGGCCGGGATGTTGCTGCCGCCGGACTTCAGCGCGGCGACCAGCTCGACCTCATGATGATAGTTCTTGGTCAGCGACGGATAGGGATGATCGGCGACTTCGCCCACGGCGACGTTCTGGATAGCGTCGGTCGGCTTCTGGAAGAAGAACGGCGGCTCGCGGTTCGGGTCCGAGCCGCGCTCGATCGCATGCGCCGCGTAATTGCGCCCGATGCAGTAGATGCGGCGGACCTGGAACACCTGGGTTTCACCGACGATCGGGATCGTGACCATCGGCACCGGAAAGATCGGCTTCGGCCCGGCTTGCGCCGCGGCCGGCGCAACTTGCGCGATCGAGGCAGCGCTTGCCGCCGCGGCAATTGCGAGCAGCTCTCGTCGGGTTGCTGATGTCTCTTTCACGTTTTGTGCTCCCTTTTATGTTCGTTGGGCGCATCATGCGCGCCGACCCGCCTGATAATCAATATTCAGTATGCCAGCAACGCTACATCGGCACGTCTACTAATCGATGAGAACATGCCGCCTGCAGAGCCTTCCAAGCCGGCTCCCTTTCGCCATTAGCATGGAACTTGCATAAATTCTGGGCGACATGGACGCCGCATGAACCTCATCAGCCTCGACATCCGCATGCTCCGGTCGCTGATCTCCGTGGTCGAGACCGGCAGCATCACCGAGACCGCGCGACGGCTGGGCCGCACCCAGCCCGCGATCACCCTGCAATTGCAGCGGCTGGAGGAGCTCACCGGCAAGCAATTGTTCGAGCATGCCGGCCGCCGGCTGACGCTGAGCGAGGACGGCACCACGGTTCTCACCTACGCCAAATCCATCCTGCGGTTGCATGACGAATTGATTTCGCAACTGGCGTCACAGGAGATCGAGGGTCAGGTCGTACTCGGCACGCCTGACCTCTATGCCGCCTTCATGCTGCCGCAGATCCTCAGCGTGTTCCGAAAATCCTTCCCGCGCGTCCAGGTCGAGCTCAATTGCGCGCTCTCGACGCCGTTGGTGGGCCTGGTCAAGCGCGGCGATGTCGACATCGCGCTCGTCACCCGCATGAACGATTTTACGGGCGGCCAGGTGGTGCGACGCGAGCAACTGGTCTGGATGACCGGCGAGCAGTCCGCCGCGCACCAGGAGCGGCCCATTCCGCTGGCGCTGCTGCCGCCGGGCAACATCTATCGCGACTACGCGATCGACACACTGGAACGTGCGAATTTGCGCTGGCGCATCGCCTGCGTCAGCGAAAGCGTCGGCGGCCTTCAGGCGGCGGCCTTCGCCGGCATGGCCGTGACCGTACTCGGCCGCAGCGCGCTGGTGCCGGCGATGCGCGAGATCGGCCCGAACGAGGGCTTGCCGCCGCTGCCGAAGATCGAGCTGCTGCTCTACAAGTCGAGCGGCGCGACCTCGAAGGCGGCGACCGCCTTGCACGACTATCTCGCGCACTATCTGCGCCTCGACGAAGAGCTCAGCGGCCGCGGCGAGCCGATCGAGCTGGGATAAAGCCATCCGGATGTTCGCGCAGCGGTCGTCCCAAACTGTATCCCCGGGGTCAACGATCGCAGACGATGAACGACCGGCTTGCTACGGCGATATCCTCTGTGATCGGCCTAGCGAACGAGGCGGTTGCTTCCTGCATTGGCGTTGCGCGGTTCGACCGCGGGAGCCACTCGGACGACGACCGTGAGCGGTGTGCCGTTGCGCAGCAGAGCGAGCTTCACCTCGTCGCCGACCCGAGCAAGACCGATCGTATTGCGCAGCTGGGCGGCGGTGCGGATCGGGCGGCCCTCAGCCGTGGTGACAACATCGCCCTTGCGCAGCCCAGCCTTCTCGGCCGGCGAATCCGCGGCAACTTCGGCGATGAGCGCGCCTTCGTTGCGCCCCTTGTTGACGGACGGGTGGAGATCCTTCAGCGAAATGCCGATGCGGCCGCGCTCGACCCTGCCGGTGGCGATGATCTGCTCCATCACCTTTCGCGCCATGTTGACGGGAATGGCAAAGCCGATACCGACATTACCGCCAGCGGGCGAAATGATGGCTGAATTGATGCCGACCAGTTCACCCTGCAGGCTGACCAGCGCGCCGCCGGAATTGCCGGGATTGATAGCGGCGTCGGTCTGGATGAAGTCTTCATAACCCTGCTTGCCGAGGCCGGTTCGGCCGAGGGCACTGACGAGGCCCGACGTCACCGTCTGGCCGAGGCCGAAGGGATTGCCGATCGCGAGCACGAAATCCCCGACTTCCAGTGCATCGCTGTCACCGAGGGGAAGCGCTTTGAGCCCGGTCGGATTCTGGATCTGAAGCACAGCGACGTCCGTCGGCGAATCCCGGCCGACGACCTTTGCGGAAAACTGCCGGCCGTCCTTGGTCGTGATCTGGACGACGGAGGAGCCTTCGACCACGTGGTTGTTGGTCAGCACGTAGCCGCTCCGGGCATCGACGATCACGCCGGAGCCGGTCGCGCTGACTTCCTTCTCGATCTGCCTCGGAACGTCGAAGAATTCGCGGAACAGCGGGTCGCGGTAGAGCGGATTGTCTTCGCGCACGCGGCCGTGCACCGAGATATTGACCACCGCCGGCGTCACCTGCCGAACCAGAGGCGCCAGGGTCGGCACCGAGCCGCCCGGCTTCAGATCGGGGATCTGGCCTGCGGCCGGCTGTGACGCCGTGAGCGTCAGTACCAGCAACGCCAGCGAGAGCAAACGCACAGCATACATGTTCGTCACCTGCCGCTTCGTCCGGATTCGAGATTCAAGAGCGTCTTAACGCGCTGTCGCCCGGCACGTCGATCCCGCCTTGCATGATTAAAAATGGAATGGTCCAGGCCGCGGAGACCTGGCCGACCAGCACCAGAGCAAGAACGGCCTGCGTGAGCATCACGCGCCTCACCGTTCTGCGGCGGCCCAAGGCCGCCGCAAGCGCATTGGAACGCCGCCGCCGCGCGGCGGGTCGTCGTCGTCATTGTCGCCGTCGAGCCGGCGCAGGGCCGCGAGAATATCGGCGAGGCGGACCGTATGGCTCATGCCGGGAATTTCACGCAAAGCGGGACAGGATTCGACGGCGTACATATCGGACGCCCATGACGACAGAATGATCCGCTTCTCCGGCGTGGAGAGCTCCTTTGCATTCAGGACATCCGCAGGCGAACCGTAGTGAACCGCGGGATAAAACAGCGGGTTGAGATTTCCGGAATTCGTATTCACGTTTGTCATCGGTTGGGCTCCCCTGACGCTCGTTTCGAAGGGATGAATGTGTTGATGATCGAATAGCCGTTCTCTCTTTCATGCATGTGGGAGCGCGGCGCGCATGTCTGAGCGCCGCGTTCCACATTCCCCTCGATCGAGCGCTTAGGCTGCTTTCTTCTGCTCGATCTGAGTTGCAGGAGAGGCCGCGCCCGCGATCTGGATCCGGCGCGGCTTCATCGCCTCCGGAACCTCACGGACGAGGTCGATGATCAAGAGGCCGTCCTGGAAGGACGCCTGCTTCACCTGGACATAGTCGGCCAGATTGAACACGCGCCGGAACGGCCGTGCGGCGATACCTTGGTACAGATATTCGCCCGTCGCGCCTTCGGGCTTCTTGCCCTCGACGGTGAGCGCATTCTGTTCGGCCGTCACCGTGATATTGTTGACGCCAAAGCCCGCCACGGCGAGGCTGATCCGGTAGTGGTCTTCGCCGGAGCGTTCGATGTTATAGGGGGGATAGTTGTCATCGCTCGCCTGGCGCAGCGCGCTGTCGACGAGACCGGCCAGATGATCGAAGCCGACGGTGGAGCGCCACAGGGGCGCGAAGTCAAACGTGGTCCTCATAACCAAGTCCTCCAAAGAGCAAGATGGATACGAAGGAGCGCAGGACGGGGTTTTAGACGGGGTCCAAAGACACCGGCCCGGCGCCCGTTCCGGGCCCCTCGCGGGCACCCGGCACACCGCTCTCGCGGCGAACATGACTTAGAAGAACGCAAGTCGACTTCAAGAGGACTAGTCGAAAATTTCTTCAGGCGCAGAGGCCGACCGCCAAGACAGCGGCCGGCCGGCTCCAGACCGAATTTGGGCTCACGCCTTCGCGCGGGCACTGTCCGCTTCGCGCAACGCCAGCTGCGGCCAGAACGCCGCCCACGGCTGGGCCGCTTCGAACGCAGCGGCGATGCGGAAGATCGTGGGCTCGTCGAGCCAGGGTGCGACGATCTGCAAGCCGATTGGCATTCCATCGCGATCGAAGCCGCAGGGCAGGGTCGCCGCCGGCAGGCCGGCGAGATTAATCGGCCAGGTGAAGGGCGACCAGCCGAGATGCGGATCGACCTTGCCGCCGTCGATCGTGTCTAGGCCGAGGCGGCCGGCCTCGAACGCGGTCACCGCGACGGTCGGCGTCACCAACGCATCGACTCGCTCGAAAAGCTTCAGGAAGCCGCTGCGAGCCTGGCCCCGGCGATAACCCGCTTCGATATAGTCCGTGCCGCTGTAGCGCCGGCCGGCACTGATGACATCAAGATAATCTGCTTCGGAGCCGGCGAGATCGGCCGTGGTCTTGCTCGCGACCGCGGCCGCCTGTTCGGTAAAGGCGATCGGTTTCAGCGTATGCTCGAGGATGCCGGGATCGAGGCCAGGACCGTCCATGGTGACCTGCGCGCCGCAGGCATCGAGAATGGCGAGCGCCTTGCTGAACGCCGCGCGCACGTCGGGGCTGACGGCGGCGTAGCCGAGATCGACGCTCGCGCCGATACGAATACCGTTCAACGGCTCGGCTTTCGTATCGAACCGCCGCGCCGCCACCGGCAGGCTCGCGGGATCGCGCAAATCGTAGCCGGCGATGATCTCCAGCGTCAGCGCGGCATCCGCGACCGTGCGCGTGATTGGTCCGGTATGCGCGAGCGAGCCCCAGGATGGTGGCGAGAAGCCGGGCGAGCGCGGCACCAGGCCAAAGGTCGGCTTCAGGCCGAACACACCGCAGAAGGACGAGGGCACGCGGATCGAGCCGACGCCATCGGTCCCGATCGCGATCGGACCGCAGCCGGCGGCAACGCCGGCTGCCGCGCCGCCGCTCGACCCACCACTGGTGCGACCGCGGTTCCAGGGATTGCGCGTGGTGCCGGTGACCGGGCTATCCGCCGTCAACTTGTATCCGGACTCGCAGGTCGTGGTCTTGCAGGTGACGATTGCACCTGCCGCCTTCAGGGCCGAGACAACAGCCGCATCGACATCGGGCACGAATGCCTTGTTCATCGGCGAGCCACCATAGGCCGGCACGCCTGCGACAAAGACCAGGTCCTTGATCGTGACGGGTACACCGGCGAGCGGCCCCTTGGCCTCGCCGGCGCGCATCTCCCTGGTGAGACGATCGGCCTCTGCCCGCGCCTGCTCGTACATCGGCGTCACCACCGCGTTGCAGGCCTCGTTCGTCGCCTCCAGGGCGGCAATGGTGTCGTCGACGACATCGCGCGGAGTGAACGCCTTGCGTCCGTAGCCGGCCAGGATCTCGGTTGCGGAAAGCGAGCCAAGGCCAGTCGGCGCCGGCGGAAAGGCCGTTCGGCCGGAACCATTAGTCATCATGAACCCTGAAGAGCTAGCTGAGCGCCGCGTCGACGGCGCGCTTGGCCATGACCGTGACGAGATGCGCACGGTAGTCGGCTTCGGCATGGATGTCGGAAGTGAGGCCCTCGGTGTCGATTCTGATCGCAGCGATCGCGGACGGATCGAAATTTCGCGCCAGCGCTTCCTCCATCGGGGGAACGCGGAACACGCCGGAGCCTGCTCCGGTCACGGCCACGCGAACGCCATCGGCGAATTTCGCCACGAACACGCCGACCAGCGCATAGCGCGACGCCGGCGCCTTGAACTTGGCGTAGCCCGCCCTAGGCGGCACCGGAAAGCGGATCGCCGTGATGATCTCACCAGGTTCGAGCGCGGTCTCGAACAGGCCGCGGAAGAACCCGTCGGCCGCGATCTCGCGCGCGCTGGTGACGACGGTCGCGCCCAATCCGAGCACACCTGCGGGATAATCGGCCGCCGGATCGTTATTCGCGACCGAGCCACCGATGGTGCCGCGGATGCGGACGGCGGGATCGCCGATCATCGAGGCCAGCGCGGCGAGACCGGGAATCTTCTCCTGCACCAGCTTTGAGGCGGCCACCATGGCATGTGGCGTCATCGCACCGATGGTGATGGTGGCGCCGTCGTCGCTGATGCCCTTCAGATGTCCGAGCTTCGACAGGTCGACCAGGGCAGGCGGACTGGCGAGCCGCTGCTTCAGCGTCGGGATCAGCGTCATGCCGCCGGCGACGAGCTTGCTTTCCTCGATCGAGGTCAGAAGTTTAGCAGCGTCGGGAATCCGGTCCGGTTGGTGATAGGCAAACGGCTTCATTGTCATCCTCCCTATTCCGCAGCGACCGGCAGCGATGCATTTTGCAGCAGGCGCCAGATCCGGTTCGGCGTCGCCGGCATGTCGACATGGGTGACGCCGAGATGCGACAGCGCATCGACCACCGCGTTGATGACTGCGGCCGGCGAACCGATGGTGCCGACCTCGCCGCAGCCCTTCACGCCCATCGGCGTGTGCGTACACAGCGTCGAATGGGTCGCGATGTTCATCATCGGCATGTGATCGGCGCGCGGCATGCAGTAGTCCATCAGCGAGCCCGACAGCAGCTGGCCCGAGCCCTCGTCGTAGACCGCGTTCTCGTACAGCGCCTGGCCGACGCCCTGCACGATGCCGCCGTGCAACTGGCCCTCCACGATCATCGGGTTGATGACCGTGCCGACGTCGTCCACCGCGGTGTAGTTGACCAGCGTCACCGTGCCGGTTTCCGGGTCGATCTCGACCTCGGCAATGTGGCAGCCGCCGGGATAGGTGAAGTTGACGGGATCGTAATAAGCCTGCTCCTCGAGCCCCGGCTCCAGCACTTCGAGCGGATAGTCGTGCGGCACGTAGGCGGCGCCCGCGATCTCCTCGAACGTCTTCATGCGGTCGGTGCCTGCGACCGAGAATTTTCCGGCCTCGAACTGGATATCCACTTCGGCCGCTTCGAGCAGATGCGCCGCGATCTTCTTGCCTTTCGCGACCACCTTGTCCGTCGCCTTCGACAGCGCCGCGCCGCCGACCACCAGCGATCGCGAGCCATAGGTGCCCATGCCGAACTGCACGCGGTCGGTATCGCCGAACACGATGTCGACATTGTCAAACGCGACACCGAGCTTTTCCGAGACGATCTGCGCGAACGTCGTCTCGTGGCCCTGGCCGTGATTGTGCGTGCCGATCATGACCGTGACCTGGCCGGTCGGATGCACCCGCACCGTGGCGCTCTCATAGAGCCCGCCGCGCGCTCCCAATCGTCCCGCGAAGCGCGACGGTGCGAGGCCGCAGGCCTCGACATAGGTCGAGTAGCCGAGCCCGCGGAATTTGCCTCTGCGTGCCGACTCTGCCTTGCGGATACCGAAGTTCTTGACGTCGGCCGCGACAAGAGCGCCGTCGAGACACCCCATCGGATCGCCGGAATCGTACTGCACCAGCACCGGCGTCTGATACGGATAGGCCTCCTTCGGGATCATGTTGCGTCGGCGGATCTCGACGCGATCGATGCCCATCTCGCTGGCTGCGACATCGACGATGCGCTCCAGCACGAAGGTCGCCTCGGGACGGCCAGCGCCGCGATAGGCGTCAACAGGAACGGTGTTGGTGAACACCACCTTCACGTTGCAGTAGATTGCCGGCGTGGTGTAGACGCCGCCGAGCAGCGGTCCGTAGAGATTGGTCGGGATGTTGGGCCCGAAGGTCGAGAGATAGCCGCCCATATTGGCAAGCGTGTTGACACGGAAGGCCAGAAACTTACCGGTCTCGTCCAGTGCGAGTTCGGCCTCGGTGACGTGATCGCGGCCATGGCGATCGGAGACATAACCCTCCGACCGGCTCGCCACCCATTTGATCGGCCGCATCACGCGCTTGGCGGCCCAGGTGATCACGGCCTCCTCGCCGTAGTGAAACTGCTTGACGCCAAAGCCGCCGCCGACATCCGGCGCGACCACGCGCAGTTTGTGCTGCGGAATGTTCAGCACCAGCGCGCCCATCAGGAAGCGCACGACGTGCGGGAACTGGCTTGTGGTCCACAACGTGAAGCGATCGGTACCGGGCTCGTATTCGGCGATCGCCGCGCGCGGCTCCATCGGGTTGCCGATCAGGCGGTTGTTGACGAGGCTGAGCTTTGCGACGTGTGTCGCTTTCCGGAACGCGGTCTCGACCGCGGCCTTGTCGCCGAGCTCCCAATCGCAACAGATGTTGTTCGGAACGTCGTCGAACAGTTGCGGCGCGCCCGGCCGCACGGCTTCGAGCACGCCGACCACCGAGGGCAGCACCTCGTAATCGACCGTCAGCAGCTCGGCTGCCGCGCTGGCCTGCGCCGGCGTTTCCGCGACGACGAAGGCCACCATGTCGCCGACGAAGCGCACCTTGCCCTGCGCCAGCATCGGGAACGGCGGCTCCTTCATCGGCACGCCCTTGGCGTCCGTGATACCCCAGCCGCAGGGCAGCGATCCCAGCTTGTCCGCGGCGGCATCGTCGCCGGTCAGGACCGCGATGACGCCGGGCGATGCGAGCGCCGCACTCTTGTCGATGCCGCGCAGGATTGCGTGTCCGTGCGGCGAGCGCACGAACACACCCGCCGTCATGCCGGGACGCTTGATGTCGGAGACGTAGTTGCCGCGGCCGGTGAGGAACCGCTGGTCCTCTTTCCGTTTGGGTGAAGCGCCGATCCCGATCACGTTGCCCATGGTCACTCTCCCTTGGCGGCGTTCATGGCGGCAGCGCCAGCCATGACCGAGACGACGATGTTCTGATAGCCGGTGCAACGGCAGATGTTGCCTTCAAGGCCGTGGCGGACGTCGGCTTCCGTCAGCTCCGGCTTCTCGGTCGCGAGCGCCACCGCTGTCATCAGCATGCCGGGTGTGCAAAAGCCGCATTGCAGACCGTGATGCTCGCGAAACGCTTCCTGCATCGGATGCATTTGGTTCGAACCGGGGGCTCCGTGAAGCCCCTCGATGGTGAGCAGCGTCGCACCGTCGAGCGCAGGCGCCAGCAGCGTGCAGCTCTTCACCGGCAGGCCGTCGAGATGCACCACGCAGGCGCCGCACTGGCTGGTGTCGCAGCCGATATGGGTGCCGGTGAGGTTGAGCTGCTCGCGCAGCAGCTCTGCGACCAGCGTCGCCGGCTCGACATCGACAGTGGTTGGCCGTCCGTTGAGTGTGAAGGATATCTGCACGATCATACTCCTGTGCGCGACGGGTCTTTAGGCGAGTGGAAGCGCGCTGCCGGTGGCCCATGTGGCCATCACGACGTCGCCGACGGTGAACGGATCCGCGAAGAAGGTCTTTTCCGGCACGTAGGCGACGAACGCGTCGTCCGGCACGGTGTCCAGCATGACCTTGACGAAATAGCCCTGGTATTCGATCGCGAGCACGCGACTCGGCAGCGACGTCGAGCAGCCCGGCGGCAGCTCCCTGCCCGGTCGGACTAGCGCGACATCGTCGCGGCGCACGGCGATATCGATCTTGTCACCGACGCTGACCGTGGACCGCGCCTGAAGCGAGACCTCGATGCCATCAGGCGCGGCCTGCGCGAGCGTAAAGGTCGAACCGTTGACCTTCTCTACCCGCCCCGACAACACGTTCTGCCCGCCCATGAACTCGGCGACGTAACGATCGTGCGGATGGGCATAGACGTCGCGCGCCGCGCCCGCCTGCTTGATCTTGCCCTGCTCCATCACCACGACCAGATCGGCGAGCGCGATCGCCTCGAGCTGGGTGTGGGTGACGTGGATGAAGGTGATGCCGAGCTCCTGCTGCATCCGCCTGAGTTCCTGGCGCATCTGCACGCGGAGCTGCTCATCGAGAGCAGAGAGCGGCTCATCGAGCAAAAGTACCCTCGGCTCGGTGATCGCCGCGCGCGCCAGCGCCACGCGCTGCTGCTGGCCGCCGGAGAGCTGCGCCGGCAGGCGGTCGGCGAATTGCGTCAGACGCACCTTCTCGATCATGGCGTCGGCTGCGCGCAGACGATCAGCCTTCGATATGCCGCGTACGCGCAAGGCGAAGGCGATGTTCTCGCGCACGGTGAGATGCGGGAACAACGCGTAGGACTGAAACATCATCGCGGTGCGCCGCTGCACCGGCGCAAGACCGACGACGTTCTGCCCGCCGATCACGATCTCGCCGGCGGTCGGATCCTCGTGGCCGGCGATCATGCGCAAAATCGTGGTCTTGCCGCAGCCGGACGGGCCAATGAAGCAGCAATAGGCGCCGTCGGCAATCTTGAGGTTGACGCCGTCGACCACATTGCTGACGCCGTCAAAGCTCTTGCAGAGGCCCGCCAGTTCGATATCGCCGCGATCGCTCTTCATTTCCGAGCTCAACCCTTTGTGCTGCTGCCGCGCTTCTTCTGGATCAGCACGATGCTGCCCAGGCTCGCGCCGATGACGATGAAGGACACGATCGTCGTCACCGTGCCGAGCGCGTAAAGCGAGGGCGACGTGACGTTCAGGGTCATGCTCCAGATCTCCAGCGGCAGCGTGTTCAGCGAGCCCGCGGTCTGGAGGCTGCGCGCAAACTCGTCGTAAGAGAGCGTGAAGCCGAACAGCGCGACCGCGACGAGGCCGGGCGCCAGCACCGGGATCATCACCAGCCGGATCGATTGCCAGCGGCTAGCGCCGAGGTCGTAGGCCGCCTCCTCCCAGACATGGTTGAAGCGCGACATCACCGCGAACATCACCAGCACGCCGAACGGCAGCGTCCAGGACAGTTGCGCGCCGAGCGCCGACGTGTACCAGCTCGCATTGAGGCCAAGGGCCTGGAACAACAAGCCGGTGCCGAGGCCGAGCACAAGCCCCGGCGCGACCAGGCTGCCGATCATCATGTAGAACACGACGGTGTCGCCGCGAAAGCGCTTGCGAAAACCGAGCCCGGCGAGGAACGACACCACCACCGTGATGACCGTGACGACGACGGCGAGCTTGATCGAACGGTCGAACGAGCCTTTGACGTCGCCGGTCCGCACCTGGGTGAAGAGATCGACGAACCAGTGTAGCGACTGTCCCTTCATCGGGAACACAAGGCCGCCGCGGATGTCCTGGAACGACAGGACGTAGATGCAGAACATCGGGCCGTACAGCGCGATCACATAGAACCCGAATAGCGTCGCCAGAAGATAGAACGTCCACGGCCGGCCGCCCTTGCTCGGTGCGATCGCCTTGGTTGTCGCCGGCGCGACCGTCTTTGACATGTCAGTCTTGGACATTTCGGTTTTGGACATGTCGGCGAGAACCGCGCTCATCGCGTGATCTCCTGCCTGATGTCGACGGTGCGCAGGATCAGCGAGACGATCGCGACCAGCACCAGCGTCAGCAATACTGCGCTCGCTGCCGCGGTCGGATATTGCAGCACGCCGACGTCCTCGTAGAAGGCGCTCACCACCGAGGCCGAGCCGCCGCCGGACATCACCTTGACCACGAAGAAATCGCCCATCACGATTGAGACGACGAAGATGGTGCCGAGGGCGATGCCGCTCTTGGACATCGGCACCACGATCAGGTGCATGATGTCGAAACGGCTGGCGCCGGCATCGATCGCGGCCTCGATCAGCTTCTTGTCGATCCGTGCCATGGAATTGAAGATCGGCACGATCATGAAAATGGTGAGCTGATGGACATAGGCGATGACGACCGCCAGGTCCGAGAACAGCAGCACTTCCAGCGGCTGGCGGATCACGCCGAGCCCCAGCAGCGCCTGGTTGATCAGGCCTTCCTTGCCGAGCAGCGGAATCCAGGAAATCATCCGAATGATGTTCGAGGTCCAGAACGGCACCGTGCAGAGCAGGAACAGACCGATCGCCAGCAGTTGGTTGCGGACGTGGAAAGCCAGGAAGTAGGCGACGAAGAAGCCGATGATCAGCGTGAAGATCCAGGTCAGCACCGTGAACTTGATCGTGGCCAGATACAGCTTCAGCGTCAGTGCCGAATGCAGCACCTCGACATAGCTTGCGAGCGTGAATCCCGGGGTCAGCCCGCCAAAGCCGTCGGTAGCGAAGAAGCTCGCGGCCAGCACGACCAGGATCGGCGCCACGAAGAACGGCACGAGCACCAGCACGAGCGGCGACACGTAGAGCCAGCCGGCGAGATTTGCGCGTCGTGGGGTTTGAGCTGGACTAAGAGCTGGACTAAGACTTGGCTGCATGTCGGCAAACGCCTCGAAGTCGGTCATTTGGCACCGGCGCATCGCCGCGCCGGCGCTTCGTTCACGTCAGGGAAAGCAGGTTTCAGGCCACCTTGAAGTCGTTCCAGCGCTTGTTCATGTAGGCGGCTTCGTCCATCAGCGTGTTCCAGCACGAGATGTTCTTGACGCGGTCGAGGAACGAGCCGCCATCACGCTTGGTGCCGGTCTTCTCCATCGGCACGCCATAGGGGTCGTTGACCACCTCGGGCGCGGGCTGGCCCTCGTACCAGAACGCCCATTCGGCCGGCGTGAGGAATTTCTTCGCGGTCGAAGGGACCGGGCTGTAATAGCCGTAGCGCGCGACGAAGCCGCCCTGCCAGCCCGAGAGATACCAGTTGAGATATTCATAGGCTGCGTCCAGCTTCTTGCCGGAGAGATGCTTCATCAGGCCCATGCCGTTGCACCAGCCGCGATAGCCTTCCTTGCCGTTCTTGATGTTGACCGGCGCGTAGACGCAGGGGATTTCTTTCACGCGCACCGCGGCAACCGCCGGCGACCACATCGACTGGATCACCACTTCGCCCGCCGCCATCAGCTGCACCGACTGGTCGAAGGTGGTCCAGGTCGCGCGGAACTGGCCCTGCTTCTTGAGCTCGATCAGCTTGTTGCAGGTGAAGTCGATCTCCTCCTTGGTCATGTTGCCCTTGTTGCCGTACTTGATCAGCCCGGCGCTTTCGAAGCAGAGCGCGGCGTCCATGATGCCGATCGCGGGCACATCGAGGATCGCGGCCTTGCCTTTGAATTTCGGATCGATCAGATCCTTCCATTCCGTGACTTCATGGCCGACGAGGTCGGGGCGGTAGCCGATGGAGTCGGCGTTGTAGACCTGCGGCAGGAAGGTCGCCCATTCGGTCACGCCGTCGTTCAGATCGGTCGAATCCGGCTTGGCGATATACATGGCCTCGTAGGGCGAGATGCCCTGACGCGGGATCTTGTGACCGTCGATCTCGCCCTTGGTGAAGATCGGCAGGATGTTGTCGAACTCCTTGACCTTCTTGACCTCGATGCCCTGGATGACGCCGCGCTTGGCAGCGAGCTTGGCCTGCCAGCCCTCGAGATCGGCGATGTCGACCGTATTAGGCTGGCTTATGAAGCGATTGATGGCGGCAGAGGTGTCGAGGTTCTGCATCGTCACCTTGAAGCCGAGATCCTTGGCCGCCTGGTCGCCGATCGCCTTCACCACCGAATAGGACACGCCGACATGGCGCAGCTCGATGTCCTTGATCTCCTGCGCCCAGATGGTCGGGAATCCGCGGATCGCGTCCGATCCTGCGGCCGCGCCGGCCACCGCCGCAGCGCCCTTCAACAGCGTGCGCCTGCTCAGCTTTTTCGCAGACTTGTCGCTCGTCCCCGCCGGATTGGCAGTGGATGTCCCCTTGTCCCTGTCAAGCATGGCAACCCTGGTTGGCTACGATGAACGTTGCGCACCGGTCGCCATTGACCGGCTGCGGATGTGATCAATTGCGAGGGAGGCTATGGGCGGTATGTTGTGAAGTAAAATTGGAAGTAAAAATTCGCCGCATAAACGCGGCTAATGGTTCGCCCCGCTGCATCGGCTTTTGGCAGCGCGCATAAGAAGGCGTCAGGACGTGCATACAAAAACGATAGCTTCGAACGTGCGGGCCCGTTCGCGCGGCAGACGTGATGAAGGCGGTCCTCAGGACCTGAGCTGGTCCCCCGCCGTCTCCGGCGCCATCAGCGTTGCGATGATGGTGATGACCGACAGCGCGATGATGTAGACCGACACGGCCCAATAAGAACCGGCCCATGCCAGCAGTGCCGTTGCAATCAGCGGCGAGAAGCCGCCGCTCAGCGCGGCGGCAACGTTGGCTCCCAGCGATGCGCCGCTGTAGCGCACCTGGGTGCGGAACAGCTCCGGCATGAAGGCCGCCTTCGGCCCGAACAGCAGCGCATGCGTCAGTGTCATCGTCACGACGAGCGCGAGCGTGATCAGCGCCGGCTCCCTGGTGTCGAGGAACCAGAACAACGGAAACGCCAGCGCCACCGAGAACACGCCGCCGGCGAGATACAGCGCCTTACGGCCGAAGATGTCGGACAGCCAGCCGGCGAGAGGCAGCGTCGCGAGCTCGACGAGCGCGGCATAGACCACCGCATTGAGGATCACCTGCCGCGGCAAGCCGAGCTGCGTCGTGGCATAGACCACGGTGAAAACCGTGAGGAGATAAGCGAGCCCGACTTCGGACACCGTGATGCCGATCGCCAGCAGGAAGCTGCGCCAGTCGCGGCGCAGGACTTCCCATACCGGCTGCGCCAGCACCTCCTTGCGCTCGAGCACCTCCTTGAAGTGCGGCGTCTCCGCAAGTTTCAGCCTTACGATGAAGCCGACACCGACGAGCAGGATGCTGATCAGAAACGGCACGCGCCAGCCCCAGCTCAGGAAGTCCGCTTCGGGCAGCTGCGTCATCAGACCGAAAATGCCGGTGGACGCGGCGACGCCGACGGGGAAACCGATCTGCACCAGGCTGCCGTAGAAGCCGCGGCGGTTGCCGGCGTGCTCGGCCACCATGACCACCGCCCCGCTCCACTCGCCACCGAGCCCGATGCCCTGGACGAAGCGCAAAATGACGAGGAAGATCGGCGCCCAGACGCCGATCTGACTGTAGGTCGGCAAGCAGCCGATCAGGAACGTGCCCAGTCCCATCGCGATCATGGTAGCGACCAGCATCTTCTTGCGGCCGAGCCGGTCGCCATAATGCCCGATGATCGCGCCGCCGATCGGCCGCGCGACAAAGCCGACCGCATAGGTCGAGAACGCCGCCAGTGTGCCGACGAAGGGATCGAAGCTCGGGAAGAACAGCTTGTTCAGCACCAGCGCCGCCGCCGTGCCGTAGATCAGGAAATCGTACCACTCGATCGCGGTGCCGAGCGCGCTCGCCCACACCACATGCGCCGTCGTCGATTTCTCCGCCGCAGTGGAGACCCCCGATGCTGCCGTCATTGCCATTCGCCCCAAAATTCCAGAGGGCATCTTGGCCAATCGCGATGCCGGTTGCAACCTACGGGCGTGGGCTTCCCAGGATTCGGACGCGTGATTTACGCGTCGCTGCTTCAACACCCGTGATTGCGAGGAGCACTTGCGACGAAGCAATCCAGAGTGCCCCCGCGGAAGGATTCTGGATTGCTTCGCTCCGCTCGCAATGACGGATGTGCGAGCCGTTGTGCGCTGGCGGCAGCGCCGTCCGCGGGGAAGCGGAACCGAGCCACGCCCGTTATTCGCCATTGACAAACTCATTCACCATTATCTAATTACAGCCAGAACAACCAGCCGCGCCAAGCGGCCCAAAAAAGAGAGGGAACGAGATGAGAGGGCTTTTGGCCTGCGCGATGCTCGCGGCCATGACTTCGATGACCACCGTTGCGAACGCGCAAATCTCCGACGACGCCGTGCGGATCGGCGTGCTGACGGATCTGTCGAGCTGGGGCCGCGACAATAGCGGGCCGGGCTCCGTGGAGGCCGCGAAAATGGCGGTGGAGGAATTCGGGCCCACCGTGCTCGGCAAGCCGATCGAGATCATCAGCGCCGATCACCAGATGAAGACCGACGTCGGCGTGCAGATCGTGCGCGGCTGGTTCGACAACGGCAAGGTCGATGCCGTCGTTGACATCCCCAATTCCGGCATCGCGATCGCCGTCCACAACATGGTGCGCGAACGCAACAAGATCGCGCTGCTCTCCGGCCCCGGCGCGAGTTCGCTGACCGACGAGCTTTGCAGTCCCAACACCGTGCACTTCACCTACGATACCTACGCGCTGTCGAAGGTGACGGCCTCCGCCGTGATCAAGGAAGGCGGAAAATCCTGGTACTTCATCACCGCCGACTACGCCTTCGGCCAGCAGCTCGAGAAGGACGCCACGCGCTTCATCAACGAGATGGGCGGCAAGGTTTTGGGTGGCGTGAAGCATCCGACCAACACCGCGGATTTCTCCTCCTTCGCGCTCCAGGCGCAAAGCTCGAAATCGGACGTCGTCGCCTTCGCCAATGCCGGCCAGGACACCGACAATGCGATCAAGCAGTCGGGCGAGTTCGGCCTGGTCCAGGGCGGCCAGAAGCTGGTCGGCCTCCTGATGTTCGACACCGACGTGCATGCGATCGGCCTCAAATCCGCGCAGGGCACCTACATGACCACGGCCTCGTACTGGAACATGGACGAGGCGACCCGCGCATGGTCGCGGAAGTTCTACGAGCGCACCAAGGTGATGCCGACCATGATCCAGACCGGCGTCTACGGCTCGGTGCTGCATTACCTCAAGGCCATCAAGGCCGCCGGCACCGATGATCCCGCCAAGGCGATGGCCAAGATGCGCGAGCTGCCAATCGAGGATACATTCGTCCATGGCGGCAAGTTGCGCGAGGACGGCCGCGTCATTCGCGACATGTATCTCGCCAAGGTCAAAACACCCGAGCAGTCCAAGGAACCCTGGGATTACCTGGAGATCATCAAGACGGTGAAGGGCGAGGACGCCTTCCGCCCGATCTCCGAGTCCAAATGTCCGCTGCTCAAGAAGTGAGGCCAGCATGACCGGCAACGAGCGCAACGCAATTGAGACTTACGAGTGCGATGTGCTCGTGGCCGGATCGGGCTGCTCCGGCATGTCGGCCGCGATCACCGCGCGGTATCGCGGCCTCGACGTCCTGATCGTCGAGAAGGAGCCGCGCTTCGGCGGCACCACCGCGCGGTCCGGCGGCTGGTTGTGGATTCCCGGCACCTCGCTGGCAAAGGCCTACGGCATCGAGGAGACACAGGAACAGGCGCGGACTTACCTGCGGCACGAAGCCGGCAACAACTTTGACGCCGCACGCGTCGATGCATTCCTGAGCGCCGGGCCCGAGGCGGTCGATTTTTTCACCAACAAGACGGCGCTCCGTTTCGACATGCCGCTGGTATTCCCGGATTATCACGCCGAGGCCCCCGGCGGCGCGCAGGGTGGCCGTTCGATGGTGGCGCGCCCGTTCGACGGCCGCGAGCTCGGCGACCAGATCAAGACCCTTGGCACGCCCCTGCCCGAGCTCACCGTATTCGGCATGATGCTCGGATCCGGCAAGGACATCGTCCATTTCATGCGCGCGACGAAGTCGCTGACCTCGGCGGTCTATGTCGCAAAGCGCCTGTCGCGGCATCTGATGGACGTGCTGCGCTATGGCCGCGGCATGAGGCTGACCAATGGCAATGCATTGGCCGGGCGCCTCGCGAAATCCGCACAGGATTTGCAGATTGCGATGTGGCTGTCCGCGCCGGTACGCGAGCTGACGGTCGAGAACGGCACTGTCACCGGCGCCATTGTCGCCCGCGAGGGACGCGACGTCCGCATTCGTGCCAGACAAGGCGTCGTGCTCGCCTGCGGCGGCTTTCCGCACGACGTCGAACGGCGCAAAAAGCTGTTCCCGCACGCGCCGACTGGGAACGAGCATTTTTCGCCGGGACCGACCGGCAACACCGGCGACGGCCTGCGGCTTGCGGAAAGCGCTGGCGGGCATGTCGAGGACCGGCTGCCGAACGCGGCAGCCTGGGTCCCGGTTTCGGTCACCAAGCGCAAGGACGGCTCACAAGGTGTGATGCCGCATTTCATCGACCGCGCCAAACCCGGCGTGATCGCGGTGATGCGTGACGGCAAGCGCTTTGCCAACGAGGGCAATTCCTATCACGACTTCGTCCAGGCCATGGTGAAGGCTGCGAAGCCCGGCGAGGAGATCGCGGCCTACCTGGTTTGCGACCACCCGACCCTGCGCAAATACGGCCTCGGCTGCGTGCCGCCATTCCCGATGCCGCTGGGGCATCATCTCGAGACCGGCTATCTTATGCGCGGCGAGACGCTGGAGGCGCTTGCGACAAAGGCGGGCATCGACAGCATGGCGTTCGTCGAGACCGTCAAGCAGTTCAATGCGACCGCACCACAGGGACACGACGCCGCCTTCGGCAAGGGCTCAAAGGCCTATAACCGCTACCAGGGCGATGCGCTGCACGGCCCGAACCCCTGCGTCGCTCCGATCGAGAACGGCCCGTTCTACGCGATCAAGATGGTGGTCGGCGATCTCGGCACCTATGCCGGAATCGTCACCGACGAGAACGCGCGGGCGCTCGATGCGGAAGGACGGGTGATTCCCGGCCTTTACGCCGCCGGCAACGACATGGCGAGCATCATGGGCGGCAATTATCCCGGCGCCGGCATCACGCTTGGGCCGGCGCTGACCTTCGGCTACATTGCCGGCCGTCATCTCGCCGACAGCGCCGCCAAGCGCAACGCGGCGTAAGCCACGCCAGGAGGCGCATGAAGAGAGAAAGCCGCGGCATTCAGTCGATCGAGGTCGGCGGCGAATTGCTCCGCGCCCTCGCCCGCAGCGGCGAGCCGATGATGCTGCGCGATCTCGCGCGCGAGGCCGGCATGACGCCGGCCAAGGCGCATCCCTATCTCGCCAGCTTCTCCCGCATCGGCCTGATCGAGCAGGACGAGACCACCGGCCGCTACGAGATCGGCGCACTCGCGCTGGAGCTCGGCCTGATCAGCCTGCGCCGCCTCTCCGGCGTGCGTATCGCCGGACCGAAGATCGCCGCGCTTGCGAGCCAGATCGGACACGCGGTCTCGCTCGCGGTCTGGGGCACGCACGGCCCGACCGTGGTGCAGCTCGAAGAACCCGGCCAGCCGGTGCACATCGTGATGCGGGCCGGTTCGGTGATGGCGCTGCTGGAGACGGCCACGGGCCGCGCCTTTGCGGCCTTCCTGCCGGAGAAGACGATCAACGCCGCACTCGAAAGCGGCCTCGATCGTCACGGCGTCGGCTACAATCCGAAGCGCACCATGAAAGGCGCGAAGCTCGCCGACATGCTCACCGAGGTCCGCAAGCACGGCCTCGCCCGCGCGCTGGGCGACCCCCTGCCCGGCGTCAACGCATTCTCCGCACCGGTGTTCGACCATTCCGGCCATGTCGCGCTGGTGATCACCGCGATGGGGCCGGAAGGCACGTTCGATGCCCGCTGGGACAGCGCCATCGCCCACGCGCTACGCGACTGCGCCGGCGGCATTTCGAAACGGCTGGGCCACGGGATGACGGCTGCGGCGGAGTGATCTACTTCACCGGCACCGTGTAATTCAGGATCAACCGCCCACCATCCGGGTAGATCGTCTGCCCCGTGATGTAGGAGGCATCGTCACTCGCAAGAAACGCCACGACCGAGGCCACCTCGCTCGGTTCGCCGCCGCGGCCGGCCGGCGTGCGTGACATCACGGTCTTGCGGGCATCCTCCGAGGTGTAGATGGACGATGCCACCATGTCGGTCAGGATCGTGCCCGGTCCGACGGCCACCACGCGAATATTGTGCGGAGCCAGCGCGACGGCGGCGACCGAGGTGAGCTGCTTCATGCCGCCCTTGGACATGGCGTAGGTCGCAAGCGCCGGGATCGCCAGGAGTGCATTCACCGACGACATGTTGATGATGACCCCGCCGCCGCTACCTTGCGCAATCATCTGCTTCGCCGCCGCCTGCACGCCGAAGAACGCGCCCTTCAGATTGATGCCGATGATTTCGTCGAATTCTTCTTCGGAAATCTCCAGGAGGTCCCGGTTGCGAGCGACGCCGGCATTGTTGACCATGATGTCGAGTCGGCCGAAGTCCTTCACGGCGGTTGCGACGAGCTGGTCGACATCGGCGCACTTGGCGACATTGCCGACGACAGTGCGCAAGGCCTCCGGCCGTCCTAGCTCGGCAGCCGTCGCGGCCAAGCCCTCGGCATCGACGTCCGAGATGACGACTTTGACGCCGTCGTCCAGGAATCGTTTCGCGCAAGCCTTGCCGATACCGCGCGCCGCGCCGGTGATGGCGGCGACCTTGCCGGATAGTTTCATGGTCTCACTCCAGAGTAGCTGCTTCGACAGCAGACTGTCGCCGGGTGAGAAACCCGGCTCAGGCCGCCGCGAAGCCGAGATGAGCACGGAACCGGTTCTTGATAAAGACAGCATCGCGCGAGGGCAGCGAGCGCGGCGGATTTTCGGCCAGAACCTTGATCACGAAGAGTCGCGGGCCATCGGCCGGCCCGGCGATTTCAGTTGCGAGGCGCTGCACCTCCTCGATCGTCCGCACGGTTCCGCTCGCGGCAAAGCCGCAAGCCACGGCGATTGCGGTGAGATCGACGCCGCGCCCGGTGTGGCTCGCCTGCATTCCGGTCTCGCCAAAATGCTGATTGTCGATCACGACGATGTCGAGATTGCGCGGGCGTGCGACGCCGATGGTGGCGATGCCGCCGAGGCCCATCAACTGCTCGCCATCCCCGGTCAAGGCGAGGACGCGCTTTCCCGGCTGGGCCTGCGCGAGGCCAAGCCCGATCAGCGCGGCGCCGCCCATGGCGCCCCAGAGATAGAAATTGCCGTCGTGGTCGCCGACCGAATGAAGGTCATAGGTCGGCGAGCCGAGGCCGGACACGACCAGCGTGTCCTTGCGATTTTTCAAGAGCGCGGCAACGGCGGCGCGGCGATCGAGTTGAGCTTGCATTGGCATCACCACTTCTTCTTGCCGATCAGACGTTGCCCGATCAGCACCGCGATCTGCTGATCGGAATCGTAGGCGAGCGCTGCGGCCGATTCCACCGTCTCGACCAGATCCTCCGCCGTTTCCGCCCGCATCACCTTCAGGCCGATCGCCTCCAGCGAGGGCTGCGTCGCCCGGCTCATCGGCACCTGCCAGGGATTGAACTCGGCCCATTCGCCACGCATCGTCACCAGCATCAGCAGTGGAAATCGTCCGATCGCCGACAGCGACAGCATGTTGATGCAATTGCCGACCCCGCTCGACTGCATCAAGAGCACGCTACGTTGGCCGCCGAGCCAGGCGCCCGCGGCGATGGCAATGCCCTCCTCTTCCGTCGTCAGCACGTTGGTGGTGACGTCGCGGTCGGCCGAGAACAGGCGGATGAGCTGGCTGTGGCCGGCATCGGGGACGTAGGACATCTGCCGCACGTCCGCGACTTTCAGGATGCGGTAGAGCTCGGACGGCCAATCGTCTGCGCGCGTGTCGGGATTGGATTGAAGGCTGTGCACCGCTTGTCTCCGTGAATTTCGAGCCTTACTCTAGCGTTGTTCAGGCGCGAAAGCTCTGACCGTCTGGCGCGATCAGGTATTGAGGGATTGTATAGCTGCCTCTTCCGCTGCCGGTGGCACAGCGCACGATGCGCGTTGCTGCGCCATAGACAACTTCTCGACCTCTAGCCAAACTGACGCGGGCGCAGTCCGGCATGAAACCACGTAATCATGGAATAGATGTCATAGACGGGCAATCCGACCTCGGCCTGAAGCGCCGCTGCATAAGGCGGCATGTTGGTGCATTCGAGCACGATCGCGCCGACATCCGGGTTCCTGGCGACCAGCTCCTTGCCGGCCTCGACCACGTCACGTTCCGCCTGCGCGATATCCATGTCGTCCTTCTCGGCTTTGATCAGGACGCGGAAGAACTCCTTGCCGTTCTCGGTGCCGACCAGCGGCGCGTCGAGCGGCACGCCGGCGCCTTCGAGATGGGCCGGCGTCAAGGTCGAGCCCGACACGGTGACAAGGCCGACGCGCTTGCCGGGCGGCAAGGTCGCCTGCACCCACGGCACCTGCATCAGTGACGAGGTTGCGACGGGAACGCCGACCGCGGCTGCGATCTCCTTCTGGAACAGCGAGAGGAAGCCGCAATTGGTGGTGATGGCTTCGGCCCCGAGCCGCACCAGATCCTTCGCCGCGTCGATGAAATCAGGCAGCAGACCGGCCGCACCCTTCAGCACCACCTTCTCCGGCGAGGCACCGTTCACCACGCGATAGAGCACAGGGAAAGGCCAGGTGGTGCCGTTGCCCATGTCGCCAGGAATGCGGGGAAAGCGCGCCTCCAGCATCAGGATGCCGAGCGGTGCTCCATAGATGGCCTTGCCGCCGCGGGCGATTCGGGATGACGATTTGGCTGGAGCGGTCATGATGCGATCTCAGAGAAAACGATCGGGCGAAAACGGTGCGAGCGGAATTTCCGGCGGCTTGCCGCTCAGAAGCTGGGCGACGAGACGACCGGTGCGGGCCGAGCCGACCAGGCCGATATGGCCGTGGCCGAAGGCATAGACGATGTCGCGCGAGGCCCGCGCGTAACCGATGCAGGGACGTCCGTCCGGCATGCTCGGCCGGTGGCCGAACCAGGTCTTGATACGCGAAGCCGGAATGTCCGTCGGCAGTTTCGGGAACATGCTGAAGAGGTAGTTGCGCAAAATCTCGGCGCGCTTCCAGTTCGGTTCGGCCGCGAGGCCTGCGATCTCGACCGTGCCGGCGGCGCGCAAACCCTTGTCGGTCCAGTTCACCACCATCTTCGCATCCGAGGCCATCATCGAGCTGCGTGGCCCCGATTCCGGATTCTCGATCATGACGTGATAGCCGCGCTCGGTCTCCAGCGGCAGCGGATCGCCGATGGACGCCGTGAGCCGCTTCGAATGCGCGCCGGCGGCAATCACCGCGGCTTCGCAGGCAATCTCGCCGGTCTCGGTCCGAACAGCCACGAGCTTGTTGCCGGAAAGCTTCAGCCCAATTGCCTTGGCCCGGACGAGCTCGGCGCCGCTTGCCAGCGCATGTTGCGCGAGGGCCGCGACATAGGCTCCGGGGTCGCGGCAGCGACCGGCTTCCTCCACCACCACGCCAAAAGTGTAGCGCGGATGCAAATCGGGCTCGCGCTGACGCATCTCGTCGGCCGAAAGCTCCAGCCATTCGACACCGACGCGCTTGCGCACGCGCCAGCCGAGATCGTTGTCGAAATTGCCGCGTGACGGGAAGACATGCATCACGCCGTTACGCTCGATCAATTCAGGGACGCCCGCCTCCTCGGCCAGCTTCCTGTGCAGCAGCGGCGCGTCCTTCAGAAGGTCGCGCAGCGCAAATGCCGTCGTCTCGGCCCGCGCCTCGGTCCAGCCCGAGAGCAGATATTTGATCAACCAGGGCAGCGCCTTCGGCAGATAAGACCAGCGGATCGCGAGCGGTCCGAGCGGATCCATCAGATAGCCAGGCACCTTCTTCCAAACGCCGGGCTCGGCCGGCGGGATCACCGAATGCGAGGAGAGCCACCCGGCATTGCCGTAGCTCGCCGCCTGTTCGCCACCGGGCTCGCCCGGATCGATCAGCGTGACGCGATGGCCCTCGCGCAGCGCCTCGATCGCGCTGATCACGCCGACCGCGCCGGCACCGATGATGGCGACGTGGCGGCTTTGCGACATCGCTTAAGCCTTCACCGCAGGGGCAAAGTCCTTGCCGACCGACATCGCCCGCGGATCGATGATGCAGTGGAGGATCGACGGCTTGCCCGAGGCGAGCGCACGCTCGAATGCCGGCGCGAACTCTTCGGTGCGCTCGACACGCTCGCCATGGCCGCCGAACGCTTTTGCGTACATCGCGAAATCCGGGTTCTTGAGCTGGGTGCCGACCACGCGTCCGGGATAGTCGCGCTCCTGGTGCATGCGAATGGTACCGTATTGCGCATTGTCGACGACGATGACGACGAGGGCTGCGTCATACTGCACGGCGGTCGCGAATTCCTGCCCGTTCATCAGGAAGCAGCCGTCGCCGGCGAAGGCTATGACGGTACGGTCCGGATATTGCCGCTTCGCGAGCACCGCGGCCGGCACGCCATAGCCCATCGAGCCCGACGTCGGAGCGAGCTGTGAAGCAAAGCTGTGGAAGCGGTGATGGCGATGGATCCAGCCGGCATAGTTGCCGGCGCCGTTGCAGACGATCGCGTCCTTGGGCAGGCGATCGCGCAGCCAGGTCATGACCTGGCCATACTGGAACGCGCCCGGCAGCTCGCGTGCCTTGTCGGTCCAGGCGAGATAGTCGGCATGCGCCTCGGCGGCCTCGCCCTTCCAGGCGACTGCGCCGGCGGGCTTCAGCGTCTCGACCGCGGCCGCGAACGCGGCGGGCGTGGCCTGGATCGCGAGCTCAGGCTGATAGATGCGGCCGAGCTCTTCCGAGCCGGGATGAACGTGGATCAGCTTCTGCCGCGGGGTCGGAATGTCGAGCAGCGTGTAGGAGGAGGACGGCATCTCCGACATACGGCCGCCGATGAGCAGAATGACGTCGGCGTCGTCGATGCGCGCCTTCAGGCCCGGGCTCGGGCCGATGCCGAGATCGCCGGCATAGTGCGAATGATCGGCGTCGATCAGCGAGGCCCGGCGGAACGAGGTCGCGACCGGCAGGTCGAAGCGCTCGGCAAAACGCGCGATGCTCCTGGTCGCCTCATCGGTCCAGCGCGAGCCGCCGAGAATGACGAGCGGCGCCTTGGCGCTCGTAAGCATGGCGCCGACGCGCTCGATATCGGCGGGCGCCGGCCAGCTCACCGCCGGCTCGATCCGCATGGCGTCCGCAACGGCTGCGGTCTCGGTCAGCATGTTCTCCGGCAGCGAGATCACGACGGGACCGGGACGGCCCTGCATGGCGACGCGGAAGGCGCGTGCGACCAGCTCCGGAATGCGGTCGGGACGATCGATCTCGACCGCCCATTTCGCCATGGTGCCGAACACCGCCTTGTAGTCGAGCTCCTGGAACGCCTCGCGCTCGCGCATGCCGGTGTCGACCTGACCGACGAACAGGATCATCGGCGTGGAATCCTGCATCGCGATGTGGACGCCGTGGCTGGCATTGGTGGCGCCGGGGCCGCGGGTGACGAAGCAGATTCCGGGGCGGCCGGTGAGCTTGCCATAGGCTTCCGCCATCATCGCGGCACCGCCCTCGGCGCGGCAGATCATGACGTCGATCGGGCTGTCGTGCAGCGCATCGAGCGCCGCGAGATAGCTCTCGCCCGGCACGCAGGTGACGCGCTCGACGCCCTGCGCGACCAGCTGATCGATCAGGATCTGGCCCCCGGTGCGGGTGTTGCGAATGGTCATGACGGCTCCTCAAGGCTTTGGCGATGCATTTCGCAGCTTCGCGAAATTTTGCTCGGAGCTGGCGTAGGACAGGCCGACAGGGCGCGCAAGATCGAAAGGCTTCTCGCACCCTGCGCAGGCGTCATGCCCGCCCCTGCTGGTTGCACTGCAGCCCATTCGCGACGACGCGGAGCGCCGCGCCGCGATCGACCGGCTCTATCCGAAGCTCGGCGCGATGGCGGCGAGCTACCGATGCTCGATCGCGCGGATCGCGCCACGGAGCTCGGCGAGGCCGCGGAGGCGGCCGATGGCGGTGTAGCCCGGATTGGTGCGCTTGGTCGCCGCGAGATCGTCGAGCATGCGGTGGCCGTGATCCGGCCGGAACACGATCTGCCGGTCGGGCGAACGCCGCGTGTTCTCCTTCAGCAGCGCCTTCAGCACCGCGACCATGTCGACGTCACCGTCGAGATGATCGGACTCGTAGAACGACAGGCCGTCGACCTCGCGCTTGGTCGCGCGCAGATGCGCAAAGGCAATGCGCGGACCGAAGCGTTCGGCCATCGCGGGCAGGTTGTTCTCGGCGCGCACGCCCAGCGACCCCGTGCACAGGCAGATCCCATTCGCCTTTGACGGCACGGCATCGAACAACGCCTGATAGTCATCGGCGCTGGAGGCGACGCGCGGCAGGCCGAACAGCGGGCGCGGCGGGTCGTCCGGATGCAGTGTCAATGAGACCCCGAGCTGCTCGGCGACGGGTGTGACGCGGCCCAAAAACTCGGCGAGATGCTGCCGCAGGATTTTTGGTGTGACGTCGCGATATGTTTCGAGCCGGGCGCGGAATTGCGGGATGGTCATTGGCTCGGTAGTCGAGCCCGGCAGCGCGCTGGCGATGACCATGACGAGATAGTCGATATCGGCCTGGCTCATCTGGTCGAACAGCTTTTTCGCGCGAGCCTGCTGCTCCGGCGAATACTCCTGGACGGCGGCGGGGCGCTTCAGAATGTGCAGCTCGAAGGCGGCAAAACGGTCCTGGTCGAAGCGCATGGCACGGGCGCCGTTCGGCAGCTCCCATTCGAGATCGGTGCGGCACCAGTCCACGACGGGCATGAAGTTGTAGCAGATGATCTTGATGCCGGAAGCGGCAACCGCCTCCAGGCTCGCGATCCACGTCTCGATCGAGCGCGTCGCCTTGGCCCCGAGACGCTTGACGTCGTCGGGGATCGGAATCGATTCCACCACCGACCATGTCAGCTGCGAGCGGCCGGGTTGGCCGTTCTCGATGAAGTTCTTGCGCTCCTCGACCGCCTTGCGTGTCCAGGCTTCGCCGATCGGCACCTGATGCAGTGCCGAGACGATATCGGTCGCGCCGGCCTGCCTCACATCATCCAGCGACACGGGATCATCCGGCCCGTACCAGCGCCATCCTTCCAGCATCATAGGAATTCTCTCCGATCAGTTCGCGGTCAGCACGACCTTGACGCTCCGCGAGCGGTCGAGCGCCAGCCGCAGCGCGTCCGGCGCGGTGGACAGCGGCCGCTCGGCGGTGACCAGCGACAGCACGTCCACGCTGCCGTCCGCAATCAGCTCCACCGCCGTCATGAACTCGAGCCCGAAACGGAACGAGCCGCGCAGGTCGATCTCCTTGGCCATCACCGCATTGGCCGGCACCGGAATCTGGCCGCCCGGCAGATTGCCGATCTGCACCACAATGCCGCCGCGCCTGATTATACCGATCGCACTGGCAAGGCCTGCAGCCGTGCCCGAGACTTCGAACGCGACATCGTAGGGGCGCGAGGCGGCCTGCGCCTTCAGGCCTTCCTCGCCGGCTGCGACATTCTCGACGTGTGAGGCGCCGAGCCGGGTCGCAAAGGCCAGCGGCGCCGGCGCGATGTCGGCCACTGTGATGTCGGTCATGCCGGCGCGGCGCGCGGCGAGCATGGTCAGAAGCCCGATCGGACCGGCGCCGAAGATGATGCCGCGCTTGCCTTCGATGTTGCCGGCACGCGCCACCGCATGCAGACAGACCGCGAGCGGCTCGGCGAGCGCCGCGGCCTGATAGGACACATGATCGGGGATCTTCACGCACTGCGCCGGGATCGCGTCGAAATAATTGGCAAAGCCGCCCTGCATGTGCGGCGTCTTCGAGGCCGAGCCCATGAAGTAGATATTTTCGCAGAGGTTTTGCCGGCCTTGGCGGCAAGCGACGCAACGGCCGCACCAGCGCGATGGGTTGACGGCAACGCGGTCGCCGACCTTCAGGTTCGCCGCGGAGCCCGCGATCTCCACGACCTCGCCCGAAATTTCGTGGCCGAGCACCAGCGGCGATTTCACCACGAAATCGCCGGTGCGGGCATGACGGAAATAATGCATGTCCGAGCCGCAGATGCCGCCGGCGCCGAAACGGAGGCGGACCATGCCTTCCGCGAGCTTGTCGAGCGGATGCTCGACCATGCGCAGATCTTCGGGGCCAAACAGGGTTGCGGCGAGAGCTGTGGATGTCATTTGGAAAGTCCCATGTATTTCGGCAGCCAGAGGGTCAATTCGGGGATGTAGGTGATCGCGATCAGTGCGAGCATCAATGGCACCAGCCAAGGCAGGATCGCCACCGTCGTGCGCTCGACCGAAAGCTTTGCGACGCGCGCGAGCACGAACAAGACCATGCCGAGCGGCGGATGCAACAGACCGATCATCAGGTTCAGCGTCATGATCAGACCGAAATGGATCGGGTCGATGCCGAGCTTGAGCACGATCGGCAGCAGGATCGGCACCAGAATGGTGATCGCCGCCGTGGTGTCGATGAAGCAGCCGACGAACAGGATCAGGACGTTGGCGAGCGCCAGGAACACCCATTTGTTGTGGGTGATGCTGAGCATCCAGTCCGACAGCATCTGGGCCGCCTGCGAGACCGTGAGCAGCCAGGCGAAGATCGAGGCTGCCGTGACGATGAACAGCACCGACGCCGTGGTCTCGATGGTGTCGAAAGTCGCTTTCGCGACCGTTTTCATCGTCATGGTGCGGTATCGCACGAGGCCCAGGAACAGCGACCAGATCACGGCGGCGACCGCGGCTTCCGTCGGGGTGAACCAGCCGAGCGTCATGCCCCCGATCAGGATCACCGGCGCCATCAGCGCCATCACCGCGGAGAAGTCGAAGTACCAGTCCATCGCGAGCAGCACGACCAGGCCAATTCCAACGGCCCAATTGGTGGAGAGACCGGCGACCGTCAGGAGCCAGACCGCCATCGGGAAAGCGAGCACAACGAGGATCTCGAGCCCCGCCGATCCCAATTGCGGCCAGGAGAAGGGCGTATCGCTGCCCCATTTGTTCTTGTGCGCGAAGTAGGTGACGGTGGCCATCATCAGTAGCGTCAGGACAACGCCTGGAATGACGCCCCCCAGAAACAACGCGCCGATCGAGACGTTCGCCATCATGCCGTAAATCACGAAAGGCAGCGACGGCGGGATGATCGGGCCCAGCGTGGCGGAGGCCGCCGTGACGCCGACGGAGAATTCCGTGGTGTAACCGTGGTCCTTCATCGCCTTGATCTCGATGGTGCCGAGACCCGCGGCATCCGCGATCGCGGTGCCGGACATGCCGGAGAAGATCACCGAGCCGATGATGTTGACGTGGCCGAGGCCGCCGCGCATCCAGCCGACCAGCGCGACCGCGAATTTGTAGATGCGGCCGGTGACGCCGGCGATGTTCATGAGATTGCCGGCCAGGATGAAGAAGGGCACGGCGAGCAACGGGAAGCTTTCCACGCCGGCGATCATGCGCTGCGCCAGCGTGACGTCGGGCGTCACGCCGCTGACCAGGATGTAGAGCAGCGACGACGCCGCCATGGCGATAGCCACGGGAACGCCGAGCAGCATCAGGACGAGAAAGCCTCCAAGCAACAGCAACATGAAATTACCCTTCAAAACCGTCGTAGGCGCCGGGACGTTCGAGGATCGAATAGCCCTGTCGCAAATGTTGCACGGCCACCTGCACTGAGCGGACGAACATCAGCACGAAGCCGAGCAGCACCGCGTAGTAGACGTAGTCCTTGGGAAGATTGATCGTGGTCATGGATTCGTCGCCGATGATCTGGATGTAGACCCAGACCAGCTTGATGGCGTAGCCGAAGAAGGCGATCCGGATCAGGTCGATCACGGTCGACAGCGCGCGCGCCACGAGGTGCGGAAGGTAGCGATAGAGCAGGTCGACCTGGATGTGCCGCGACAGCCGTACGCACATCGAGGAGCCGATGAAGACCACGCCGATCAGGCAGTAGGTCGCGATCTCCTCGGTCCAAGCGTAGCTATCGTTGAGCACGTAGCGGGTGAAGAACTGGAGGAAGACGGCAAGCGCCATCACCCAGAAGATCGCTAGCGCGACCCAGTCCTCGAAAGCGTAGATGCCGAGATCGACCTTGGGTGCCGCCTCTTCCTCGAAGGTGTGGGCGATCTCGTCCGCGGTGATCTGCCGGTGCGTTTCGGCGGTGGACATGGGTTACTCCTAGGAAGTAGCGGGCGTCATTCCGGGGCAACGCTTGAGCGTAGAACCCGGAATGACAAGTTAGTTTGACTGCGTCGAACTTGCTCCGCTCCTCATCCTGAGGAGCTTGCGAAGCAAGCGTCTCGAAGGATGGCCCCCGGCGACACCGGGGCCTTCGTGGTTCGAGACGCGCTTCGCGCTCCTCACCATGAGGATTGATAGCGCAGCAAGCGTCCGTTACTTCACCGCCTGAATCCGTTCCCAGTCAGCCTTGCGATAGCCAAACGTCTCGAACGCGACGTTCTTCAGCACGGTGTCGCGGAACTCGTTCTTGTCGACCTCGGTGACGGTCAGGCCCTTCTCCTTGAAGAAGGCGACCAGCTTGGCCTCGTTCTGCTTGATCTCCGCGGTCGCCTTGGCGGCGGCTTCCTGCGCGACGTCGGTGAATATCTTCTTGTCCTCGTCGCTGAGCTTCTTCCAGAGCGCGCCCGCTACCACCGTGTTGAGATGGTCGACGATGTGGCCGGTCAGCACGATGTGCTTCTGCACCTCGTAGAACTTCTTGGCTTCGATCGTGGTGAGCGGGTTCTCCTGGGCCTCGACGGTGCCGTTCTGGAGCGCGAGATAGACCTCGGCGAACGCGATCGGCGCGGTGTTGGCGCCGCAGGCGCGCGGCATCGCCAGATAGGCGGGAACGTCGGGCACGCGCATCTTCAGACCCTTGAGGTCGGCGCAGGTCTTGATCGGCTTGTTCGACGAGGTCTGGCGCACCCCGTAATAGGTCACGGCGACGATGTGGTGTCCGCTCTTGTCCTCATAACCCTTGGTGAGCTCCTTGAAGATGTCGCTCTTGGTGTAGGCGAGCAGATGATCGGCATCACGGAAGGTGTAGGGATAGTAGGTCACGCCGATCGGCGGAAAGCTCTTGGCCGCGAAGCTCGAGCCGGAGATGATGATGTCGACCGAGCCGAGCGAGAGGCCCTGGTTGATGTCGGCTTCCTTGCCGAGCTGCGAGGCCGGATAGACGTCGATCGCATAGCGCCCGTTGGTGCGCTTGCCGATCTCCTGCGCGGCCCACACTGAGGCGGTGTGGAAGGGCTCCGAGGTCTCGTAGACATGGGCCCATTTCAGCTTGGTCTGCGCCATGCCGGCATTGGTCGTAGCAAACATCGCCGCGGCCGAGACCGCCAGCACCATTGTCATCTTTTTCAACACTGACTTTTCCTCCATTTTTTCAAGTCTGCTTCTTGTTCGCCCGCCTGAAGTGGACGCGGGCCGCCCAATCTCATCGCCGCCGCGCGCTGCCGCTTTTGGCCCGCTTCTTCAGCGCTCGCTCCGGTTTTGCCGGCGTTACCGGCGAGCCTGCCGATCGGCCGCGTGCCGAAGACGATCCTGCCGCGGTCTCGGGGCCAAAATTCTGCGCAAAGCGCTCCTGGGATCGTGCGAGATGATCGCGCATGGCTTCGCGCGCCGCCCGGGGATCATGCGCGGCGATCGCGTCGCGCACCGCGCGATGCTCGTCGAGCGCAGTGCGCCACGTGCCCGGGCTCTCGAAATAATGCGCAAGCTGCGCGAAATAGGGGTTGAGGCGCTGGTCGAACAACTCGCCGACCACACGCACCAGAACGGCATTGCCGAGGCTTCCGGCGATCGCGACGTGGAAGGCGCGGTCGTGGACCATCGAGGCTTCGCCAGGGTGTTCCACGCTCTCCATCGCGACAAGGGACGCATCGATGCGGGCAACGTCATCCTTCGTCGCCACGCGCGCGGCTTCTTCGGCGATGGCACTTTCCAGGAACTCGCGGGCACGCAACAGCTCGAACGGGCCCTCGATGACGGAAGCAGGCGCGGTCGCCGCAACCGCCGCGGGCTCGATCACATAGATGCCGGAACCGACGCGGATGCGGAGGCGGCCTTCGACTTCGAGCGCGATCAGGGCTTCGCGCACCGTCGGCCTAGATATCTTGAGCTGCTCGGCGAGTTCGCGCTCGGTCGGCAAGCGGCTGCCGACCGCGTACTCGCCGCTGTCGATCAGGCTTCGCAATTGATCGGCGACCTGGCGATAAAGCCGTCTCGCCTCCACAGCTTCCAGCGGCACGCTGGTCCTCCCGAAAGGGTCATGCCGGCAGCTCTCGCTGCCCGCGGCCCGCCAATTTTGGAAAATTGGTCTTACCAATTGACCGCAGCATTGACCGAGGACGGGCGCCATGTCAAGCAGCGGCCAAACAAGGGGAGAGACGACCATGCGCCTTGATCCAACGCGCCTTGGCCGCGCCAATCTCGACCGGCTGCCACCAGGCATCCGCCGCCCGGCCTACGACCGTTCGCGCGTCACGCCCGGCATCGTGCATCTCGGCCTTGGCGCGTTTCATCGCGCCCACCAGGCCGTCGTCATCGACGATTGCCTTGCCGCCGGCGCGACGTCGTGGGGCATCGTCGGCGCCAGCCTGCGCAGCCCTGACACACGCGACGCCCTCGCCCCGCAGGATCATCTCTACACGGTTGCCGTCCGTGCAGCCGAAGGCACCAAACACCGCATCATCGGTGCGCTACTGGACAGCGTGGTCGCGCGCGAAAGCCCGGCACGATTGGTCGAGCGAATGGCCGATGCCGCCATTCGCATCGTCTCCCTCACCGTCACGGAGAAGGGCTATTGCCACACGCCGCAGACCGGCGATCTCGACGAACGGCATCCTGATGTCGTGCACGACCTCAACAATTTCGACGCGCCGCGCTCGGCTCCCGGCGCCATCGTCGCAGCGCTGGCGCGCCGACGGGCCCTGGGCGTCCCGCCCTTCACCGTGCTGAGCTGCGACAACCTCGCCGCCAACGGCCACACCGTGCAGCGGATCGTGACGCAATTCGCCGCGCTGCGCTCGAAGGATCTCGGCAAGTGGATCGCGGATACGGCGGCCTTCCCCTCGACCATGGTCGACCGCATCGTGCCGGAGACGACGGATGGTGACCGCGATGCGGTTTCATCGGCGCTCGGTTTGCGTGACGCATGGCCCGTCATGACCGAGCCGTTCACGCAATGGGTGGTCGAGGACCGTTTTTCAGCGGGCCGGCCCGATCTTGCCGCGGCGGGTGTCGAGCTGGTGAACGACGTCAAGCCGTTCGAGCTGATGAAGCTGCGTCTGCTCAACGCCAGCCATTCGGCGCTGGCCTATCTCGGCTATCTCGCCGGCTACGAGACTATCGCCGACACCATGCAGGATCCGCAATTCGCGCGCCTCGCCGCGCAAGTGATGGAAGAGGCCGCGGTGACGCTGACGATGCCCGCGGGCACCGATCTCGCCGCCTATCGCGCCTCGCTGCTCAAGCGCTTCGCCAATCCGGCACTGCATCACCGCACCTGGCAGATCGCGATGGACGGCTCGCAAAAGCTGCCGCAGCGGCTGCTTGGCGCGATGCAGGATCGTCTCGCCAGCAACCTTCCGATCGCGACGCATGCCCTCGCGGTGGCCGGCTGGATGCGCTATGTCACCGGCCTCGACGAGAAAGGCCGCACCATCGACGTGCGCGATCCGCTCGCCGCCGAGTTCGCTGGCTTGGCGCGCGAGGCAGGTCCCCTCGCCGAACGATTGGCGCCCGCGCTGCTCGGCGTCGGAAAAGTGTTCGGGCCGCTGGGCGCGGAACCGCGCCTGCGCGAGGCCGTGACCGCGGCGCTCGGCCGACTCTACAAGGATGGCGCGCGGCGTGCGGTGGAGACGCTGATCGCGGCGTGACCACAAAACGGGCAGCAATGCTGCATTGCGGTCCAGATCGAATAGAAAGTCGACGGAAGTCTTGCTTGATTTTTGCCTGTCGTTGCCCCACCCGAGAGGCATGGCAAAGGACAGCAAGGTGATCGCCGCGAACGCAGCGTTCTACGCCGCCTTTTCGACCGGCGATTTCGACGAAATGGAGCGGATGTGGGCGGACGATGACGCCATTTCCTGCATTCATCCCGGCTGGCCGGCCATCGTCGGCCGGGCCACAGTGATCGGAAGCTGGCGCGACATCCTGCAGAGTCCGGAACGGCCGCAGATCGTCTGCGCGGAACCGCAGGCCATCGTCGATGGCGACAGCGCGCGCGTGCTCTGCATCGAGATCGTCGACGGCACGGCATTGGCCGCTGCCAACCATTTTCGGCGCGTCGGCGACGACTGGCGCCTGGTGCACCACCAGTCCAGCCCGATCGCGCAGATTGTCGAGCAAGCTGAGGACGATAGAGCGAGCCACCGCGTCCATTGAGAGCGGCCGGCCCGCAGGCACATTCTACTGTGCATGGGGTTGTTTTTCAGTTTTTTGTTTTGCGCCTCACCCTAACCCGGACAGATCATCCAGCACGACCCGCGCCTGGCTAAGATCGTCGTCCCGGAAGAACATGCTCCTGGTGATGAGCACGGGAATATTCGCCCTTGAGGCCGCGATCAGGCCGTTGGCGGAATCCTCGATCGCGACGCAGTAGGACGCGTTGAGCTTCAGCCGCGCCAGGATCTCGACATAGACATCCGGCGCAGGCTTTTTATGCCGCACGTCATCCCCGGCGACGATCGCATCAAAATCCGCGGCCCAGCCCTTTCCCAGCGCCCGCGACAGCAGCGCATCGATGTTGGCGTGCGACGTGGTCGTCGCGATCGCGAGCCGCTGGCCGCGCGCCTTGGCAGCAGCGAGCAGATCCATCACTCCGGGCCGCAAGGGGCAGCAGCCGGTCTCGACCAGTTCGGCATAATGCGCAGTCTTGATGCGGTGGAGTTCCGCGATGTCCACATCGGACAATGGCGCGGCGATCCTCAGCCTGTCATGGTGAGCCCGGATCCGTTCCTTGCCGCCGGTGACCCGCAGCAGGTCCTTGTAGACGGCCCGGTCCCACTGCCAGTCGAGACCCTGGCGGGCGAAGGCATGGTTGAAGGCCCGCCGATGCAGTTCCTCCGTCTCGGCCAAGGTGCCGTCGACATCGAAGATCAGCGCGGCGGCGCGGCGGACTAGCTCAGCCGCGTCAGATAGCATGATGGCTGGCGCTTCTGCCTGCATGTTCGATGCGTCCCTCCGACGAGCGACCATCGCCTGCACAGCCGGGCGGGACAAATCGCAATATCTTTTGCCGGACCCAAAAATCTCTTATGAGCGGAGGGCGCGCTGCGGCGCGAACGGGAACTCCGACCTGCAAGGAAGACGTATGCGGCTCTTTATCCTTGGTCTCGGCTACAGTGCCCGGCACTTCGTCCGCCTGTTCGGTGGCCGCTTCTCGCATATCGCCGGCACGGTGCGCGATCCCGCGCAGCGGGGCGATCTCGCCGGCATCGAGGTACACGCCTTCTCCGGGAGCCGTCCGGCACGCGAGACAGTCGAACGCATGAGAGACGCGGATGTCCTTCTCATATCGATCCCGCCCGGCAGCGCCGGCGATCCCGCCGTCGCGACCTTCTCGGACGTGCTGGCGGCGGACCGCCACCGCAGGATCATCTATCTCTCCACGATCGGCGTGTATGGTGATCACGCCGGCGGCTGGGTCGACGAGAGCACGCCGCCGAAGGCGGACCTCGACCGCACGCGCATGCGGGTCGCGGCGGAACAGGCCTGGACCGACACGACCGGTGGCGCCGCCGCGATCCTGCGGCTTGCGGGTATCTATGGGCCCGGCCGTAACGCGCTGGTGACGCTGCGCGCTGGAACGGCCCGGCGCATCATCAAGCCGGGACAGGTGTTCAATCGCATCCACGTCGACGACATCGCGAGCGCGATCATGGCCGCGGTTCATTACCCGAGCGGCGGTACGTGGAACGTCTGCGACGACGAGCCGGCGCCGCCGCAGGACGTGATCGCTTACGCGGCGAAGCTGATGAATGTTGCGCCGCCACCGGAAGAGCCGTTCGAGACCGCCGAGATGTCGGCGATGGCCCGCAGCTTCTATGCCAGCAGCGCCCGTGTTTCCAACGCGAAATTGAAGCGCGAGCTCGGCGTCACACTTGCGTATCCGACCTACCGTCAGGCCCTGGATGCGTTGTGGCAAGCGGGGGAAGGAGGATCATGATCAAGCGTCAGCTCAACACGCCATACTTCTTGAACCAGGCCTGGGCCTGCTTCCAGGCATCTTCTGCGGCGTCCTTGCGGTAGCTGCCGCGGTAGTCGGCATGAAAGCCGTGCGGCGCTTCCGGATAGATCTTGAACTCGGCCGTCTTCTTGTGCTGCTCGAGCGCGGCTTTCATCTGCTCGACCTGAGTGACGGGAATGCCGGTATCGGCGCCGCCATAGAGGCCGAGCACCGGTGCCTTCATCTCGGGCGCGAGCTGCATCGGGCTCTTCGGCCACAGCGGATTGGCGGGATCGACCACGGTGCCGTAGAACGCAACACCAGCCTTGAGGCTGCCGCTGTGGGCGGCATATTCCCAGACGGTGCGCCCGCCGCGGCAGAAGCCGATGATGCCGAGCTTGCCGGTGTCGCCGCCTTGCGATCCCGCCCACGCCACCGTCGCATCGAGATCGGACAGCAGCTCCGCGTCCGGCTTGGCATTGACGATTGGCAGCAGGTCCTTGATTTCGGTGACCTTGGTCAAATCGACGCCCTTCCGAAAATAATAGTCCGGCGCGATCGCGAACGCGCCGCGCTTGGCGAGGCGCCGTGTCACGTCCTTGATGTATTCGTGCAGCCCGAAAATCTCCATCGCCACGATGATCACCGGCGCCTTGGTGTTGCCGGCGGGGCGGGCGAAATACGCAGGCATCTCCTCGGAGCCGACCTTGATCTTGACGTCCCCGGTCTGGAGGCCGCTGGTGTCGGTCGTGATCGCCTCGGCGCGCACGGGCCCGGCCGCAAGCGTGTAGCCGGCCGCGACCGCCGCGGTCGCGCTCATGAATCCGCGGCGCGAGACCGGGGCAACCTTGGTCAGCCCGACGACGTCGGATGTCATGGTGGTCTCGATCTTCATCGGTTCGTCCTTCCTGATGCGTGCCCCTGATCCTTCAGGCGACGCATTCGCCATAGTTGCCGGCGAAAGGCAAATCACCAGCCTGCGAGTGCGCCGCCTTCAGCCTTGTTTTCAGATCTTGTTCTGACGTTGTTTCACCGGCGCAGTCTCGGGCATGAGGCTCATCGCGATAAGTCCAACGATCGCTGCAAGCAGGAGGTACCAGGCCGGCGCCAGCGGATTGCCGGTGACGTGGAGGAGCCAGGTGACCACGAGCTGCGCCGTGCCGCCGAAGCTGGCGATCGCGACCGCATAGACGGTCGCGAATACACCGCCGCGGATGTTCTGGGGCAGTGCCTCGGTGAAGGTCGCGTAGAACGCAGTGAACGGCAGCGAGCCGATGACGGACAGGACACCGAAACCGACCAGGAGCGACAACGCGCCGGGCGCATGGACAATCCACAGGAAGGTCGGGTAGGTCAGCAGCAGCGTGGCGAGCTGCGGCCAGATCATCACCGGCTTGCGACCGAGACGATCTGCCAGCCAGCCCCCGACCAGCGCACCGACAAACTGGATGCCGTTGCTGACCAGCGACACGGTGAAAGCCAGTGTCGACGACACATGCAGCGTGTTCTGCGCATAGGTCGTCATGTATTGGGTGACGTAGGTCGAGATCGTACCGCTCGCCAGGATCATCAGCGCGAGTCCAATGATGCCAAGGTGCCGTCTCGCCTGCGAGAGATGACCTGTGTGCTCGACAGTGCGGGCACCGGCTTCGGCCTGCGGGATCGTCTCGGGCAGCGTCCGGCGCATCCAGAACCCGAACGGCAGGCACACCGCTCCGATCAGAAACGCCACCCGCCAGCCATAGGCGTCGAGCATCTCCGGCGCCATCGTCCTGCTCAGGATGACGCCGACAAGCGCGCCCGCGGTCGCGGCGATCTCCTGGCTCGCCGGTTGCCAGGCCACCACCAGCGCGCGATGCTGAGGCGGGGCGATCTCGATCAGATAGGCGGTGGTCGGTCCAACCTCCCCGCCCAGAGCAAAGCCTTGCGCCATACGCGCTGCGATCACGATGACGGGCGCTGCAAGGCCGATCGATTGATAGGCCGGCGTGAGCGCGATGGTCAGGATCGATAGCCCCATGAGTGCGAAGCTCAGCAGCATGGCAGGCCGCCGGCCGATCCGGTCGGAATAGATCCCGAGCACGATTCCGCCGATCGGCCGCGTCACGAAGCCGGCGCCGAAGGTCGCCAGCGACAGCATCAGGCTGCCGTACTCGCTTCCCGTCGGGAAGAAGGTATGGCCGATCTGGATCGCGAAGAAGCTGTAGGTAATGAAGTCGTAGAATTCGAGCATGTTGCCGACTGTGGCGGCCAATGCTGCGCGCTTGACGCTGAACGGCTTCACTTGCTCGATGACGGACGACACTCTGGCATTCCCGGGCTCTATCCTATTTCGATTTAACCGCCTGGCCGCATTGCGACGCAACATTCATTAACCGAAAACGGTGGTTCCCCCGTCCTCTTTTCCGCTCCCCGAGTTGCGGCCGATCCGCCTGCTCGCGCAATTCGAAGCGCCCCGCGCAACAAATGGGCTTTGCGGTGGTCTCAACGACACATCATGTTGCACGCACATCCCGCGCCATCGGAATTGGCGCGTACACCGCGGTCATTTGACGGAAATTTTCAGAAGAGTTGAACCGCGCGATTTACTCGAACTTTCTTCGTTACGCTCTAGTTCCACGACCGGAAGGTTCCACCTCTTTCGGGATCCTCATTATCAGCTGCCCGGATTGCGCTACCAAAGCTCAATTGAATTAAGATTTACCGACCTGGAATTGAAATGAACTTGGCTCGCGAATCGATTGAACTGCTGGAACAGGTCGCCCGGATCCTGTGGTTCGAAGGCGCCAAGCACGGCTTGCGCGACCGCGAGTGGATGGCGCTGCGGTTCCTTTCCCGCGCCAACCGGTTTTCCCGGACGCCGTCGGCGCTCGCGAGTTACGTCGGCACTACCCGCGGCACCGCCTCGTTCATCATCGGCGAGCTGGAGCGGCTCGGCTATCTCGAGCGAAAGCGCTCGGCCCAGGACAAGCGTTCGGTGATGCTGAGCGTGACACAACAGGGCAAGAAGTTCCTGGTGCGCGACCCCGTCAACGTCCTCGTCGAGGCCATCACCGTGCTGGAGGACGAGGCGAAAGTCAGCTTCCGCGACGCGCTCCGCCACGTGCTGGATCAGTCGGACGCAGCCGAACAGCGGCACCATACCGACGTCTGCAAGCGATGCATCTTCCTCCGCGAAGATCGCACCACCACGGACAGCAGGACGACGGCCGAGTTCAGCTGCCGGCTGTTTCGGGCGCCGATCGCGGAGGCAGAGGTCGATCTGCTGTGCACCAGCTTCGAGCATCACCGTAAATAGAAGCTGCCCTCGATCAGGGCGTCGCCTTGCGTGACGAATAGATGACGCCCCCGCTGGACTCGACCACCAGGCGTCCGTTCTCGCTTTTGATCTCCTCGATACGGCCAAGGCCGGGCACCTGCTGTCCCAACACCGCCTCGACGACGCCGTTCGGGCCCTGCAGGATCGCAATCCCCTCATAAGCCTGGCGGACCGACCAGCCCTTGACCGTCTTGCGCGGCGCCGACATGCGCTCGGACGGTGCTACCGATCCCGTGATCTCGGGCGTCGCGGCCGAGGCCATCATTGGCATTGGCTGTGAGGCTACGGGCGCCGGAGCCTGGGCCTGCACTTGAGCCTGCACCTGGGCAAGCTTGTCGAGCTTCACCGTAGAGGACGAGCTCACCCGTTCGATGCGATCCAGATTCTCGCCAAAACGGCCAAAACGGTCATTGGTCGCCTTGCTCGATTGATCGACCGCGGTGCGCAGGCCGTCGAGATTGTCGGACACGCCGGATACCTGCCTGCGCAGTTGCGCCACCGTCTCGCGCAGATTCCTGATCTCAGTATTGGCTGCGACGTTGCTCTGGGCGGGCTGCGTGGTGAGATAGGCGATCACGCCGGTGCAGGCGCAGACGACCAGGATTGCAGCGACTGCCAATGTCGCGAGCGGCACGACCCATGTCGGACGCGGCGGCGGCGGCTTGGCCACGATCACGGCCGGCTTGATCACGGTGGGCGCAGGCTTGGGGATTGCCATCTTGTCGAGGCGCGCCTTGGCGCGAATACGCTTCAGGCCCTCGAGCGCCTCTTTCGCCAGAGTCTCATCGCTCGCTGCTGCCGACGCAGGCTTGGTGTTCGCAGCAGGCTTGGTATTTGCAGAAGGCTTGGTATTTGCAAAAGGCTTGGTATTCGAAGCAGGCTTGGCCGTCGGTGCCGCATTGTCTCTGGCATCGCGCGTCTCCGCAGCAGGTTTCGCCGCTGCGGAAACATCGGCGGTCGCGTTGGGACGAGCTTGTCCATCGGACAACATGCGAGAATGCTCCGTTCGGTTCGATCTTTCGAACGGTGACATTATTTGCCGAAGCTTGCCTGAAACGTGCGCATCGAAAACTTTTCATCCCGCGCGATACGACGTCACATGAGTCAAACGCGTCACGCACGTGGCGAGAGTGCGACTCGAAAGACACACCCTCGCCAAGATTTCGCCAAGCTGGAGTCGCCTCGCCATACATGAGTCGAATTGTCGCATGTGGAAAGACGATGGCGAGAGTCAATCCCGGGTTGAAAACCCATCAATGTGCCTGAAGCGAAGCACCACGCGAAATGGCTGTAATCATACGGGGATGCGGAACTTTAGAACCGCCACGGTGCAAAACTAGTTCGAATTCTAAATCAACTGATACGATTGAATATACAAAGAAACAACTCGAAACGAATCAAGAGTATCAAGCACCTATAGCAAACGCTTAGTTGCGCACGCTTGATCGGAAATCGGCAATTGTTACGGTCCTACTCAAGTGATTCTCGCCAGTTGGCGAGGAGATCGACACAGTACAGTGGCGTTCGGACGCAATGAGCAACTTGGCGCAACTGTTCTAGGTCGCTTTCTCAATCCGCTCCGCGAGGTGATCCGCAAGACACCCGCCGAGCCTCACGCAGTAAGCGTTCAGTATCGAGTCGAAGTAGCAGGCCTGCGAGACGCAGGCACTGAATGCGTAGGGCTGCCCGCGAATATCGAAACCATAATAACGGTTCGCGGGATGGAATATCGTCAAACAGCACAGTTGCCGAGCCGGGCATCACAACAAACAACCGGCCGAAACAAGTGCGAAACAGGGGCGAAAAACTGATGTATATTATCGTTGATGATCGCGAGAGCGTCACGAACAGCTATGTCGGAGGGCTCGTTCGCGAAGGTGTATCGTCGATCGGCTTCTCCTCCGGAGAATTCTGGGACTGGCTGCAATCTGCGAGTGAATCGGATCTGGCCGCGGTGGACGCCTTCCTCCTCGGGGATTGCGACACCCGCGGAAGCCTGCCGCGGGCAATGCGCAAGCGCTCCTCGGCACCGATTATCGCCATGAGCGGCCAGAAGATGCTCAAGAACACGCTGGAGCTCTTCGAATCGGGCGTCGATGACGTCGTCCACGTGCCGATTCACCTCCGCGAGATCCTCGCCCGAACGGCCGCGATTGCGCGTCGCCGGGTCGGGGAACTGCCGAGGCCCTGCGAGACCAGGATCCAGGTCTTCTTCAACGGACGTGACCCCGAGATCGCTGGCCACGCCCTCACCCTGCCCCGCCGCGAACTGCGCATTCTCGAATATATGGTCAGCAACCACGGCAAGTGGGTCACCAAGACGCAGATCTTCAACGCGGTCTACGGCATCTTCGAAGCGACATTCGACGAGAGCGTGATCGAGAGCCACGTCAGCAAACTGCGCAAGAAGCTCCGCGACCGCCTCGGCTTCGATGCAATCGTGGCCCGGCGTTACGTCGGATACCGCCTCGACATCCCGGCCGGCGAGACCATCGACGTGCCGATGCAGGAGCTCGACGAAGTCGGCATCCTGCTGAACAGGGCGCATACCGCCCCAGTGGCGTATCCGGCCGGAAACTGATCGGCAGAGCGCTGCCACTAAACCGACAACGGCCTCTGCGAACCACCTTCGCAGAGGCCGTTGTATTTTCAGCGACGTCGACGGCGAACAGAGGCGCGGCAGTACCGGCGCTGCGGCTCGCGTCTAAGTGCGATTCTAGAGGCTCGCTTCTGATTCACTCAGAACCGGTAATACCCTAGGGCTTCTGCTGGAATTCTTCCTTCGACACGTAATTGAAGTCCTCGACAAGGACGTCCTGGACGACTTCGGCCTGCATTCGTTCGTTGACACGCTGCTTGATGGCCGTCGTGAGGATGGAGAGGTCGTAACGGGCGAGTTTTCTGAAATCGAGGCGGTCGTCGGCATAGATCCTGCGGAAGGCTTCATCGACGACGAACGGCTCGGGCGGAACGCTGAGCTGGTGCATGGTCCGCGCCTCCACCGTATAGACGAAGCGGGCGACGATGTAGCCCTGCACGTTGCCACTCTCGACCATCGGCACGCTCAGCGCCCGCGTCTTCTGGTACTGCAGCCCGTCAAGGTATTCGTCCTTTGCCGGCAGCAGGCTGCCATTTTCCTTCCAATAGGCCACGGCATAGCTCGTTCCCGCGGTGAGGATGCATACCCAGAGCCCGGCCAGCACGAGTCTGATCATTTTCCATCCTGTGCGGCGCGACCGGTATAGGTGCCATCCGACTCGGCATCCTTGATGGCCTTGACGATGATGGTCGCGACCTCGCGCACGGCATCGTAATGCATTTCCAAGATGGAACGGTTGCGCTCGAGCTTCTCGCGCAGCCGCTGAACCTCCTCGGTGATTTCGACCTCGCCGCCCAGGTGCATTCGCGCCCGCATCAGGCGGACGAATTCCAGCATGCTACGGCTCTTCCGGGCGCTGAACTCGTCGAAGTCGACCTTCTTGCCCGTCGCGAGCGCGGCCGTCTCCTCTTCCACGATGTTTTCGAGCCGGCGGATCGCAGCCAGGAGGCCGCGTACCTCGTCCGATCTCGCCGCGTCCCCGCCGTCGTTCGCCACCTCGCCGCCGACATTCGGCAACAGCACGGGCAACAGGGCATCCCTCGACGCGGCGGCCGTCGTCATCGCCCCGGTGTCCACGGCCGGCTGTTCCATCACCATGGCCGCCGCGCCTTCTTGTGCCTGCATATGAAATTCACCCTTCAACTTCTGTGATCCATTCCCGGAACGTCATCCGGCCTTGCCCATAGTGTCCGGCCCCGCCGGATGCGCGGCAGCGAGCTGCTTGGCAATGCCGATGCCCTTGCCCTTTGCCAGCTGAGCACCAAGTTGCTCCGCCAGCATCGACTTCCAGACGCCGCCGGCCGTGCCTTTTCCAAAGACCTCCTCCGACTCCTTGGGCAGCATCGTCTCGACGAAGGTCTGGAGGATGAAGGCTTCGAACTTGCGGTACACCTCGCCGGATGCCGGCGCCTTGATCACCTGCACCGGCGCGCCGTTCACCGCACCCGACTGCGGTTCCGAAGCCTTCGCCGCGGATTGTTCGGCGGCGGCCGCAGCCTTGGCCTTGCCGACCTCCGCGTCCATCGTGGCGGCGAAATCCGTATCCGATGATTTCAACGCGTCGAGCTTCGCGGTGGCCGCGCGCTGTGTCGCGGGATCGGCGGCGTCGAGGACGTCGAGGACGAGGTCGGGTGTCGCTGTCACGATCATGTCTTGGTCCGGTTGGCTGGCCGTGGCGTCCACTCGCGCACGGTGAGGCTTGTTCCCGTCATCTCCTCGAGCGATCGCTTCTCGGCGTCGCGAAGCTTGTCCGCGAGCGCCGCCTTCGCGACCTGCTCGAACTGCTCCACACGGCGGCTCTCCGCGCGAACCTGGTCGAGCTGCTGCGAGGCCTGGGCCTGAATGGTGCGAGCGCCGACGCTGGTTCTGGTCAGACGCCGCGCGATCGATTCGCTCGATGATCCCGCCGGCGGCTTCCCCTCGTTGAGAGTCCCGACCAACCATTCCTGCTCGTCCTGCAAGCTGCGCTCCTGCTGCCGCAGCTGCGCGAGCTGCCACTCGGACAGCCGAAGCTGGAGCTTCAAGAGCGAGACCATGCGGCCGAGCTTGTCCGCGCGCGACGTCATGACCGATCACTCCGCCAGCCACGAGGAGACGCCGAGCATGAATTGCGTCAGGAGCTCGTCGCTGGTGAGGTAGAGCAGCAGGAAGCCGCCGAACAGCACGAAGGGCACGGAGATGAAATAGACCGGAATCGCCGGCGTCAGCTTGTTGATCAGGCCGACCGCCAGGTTGACGACGACCGAATAGACGATGAAAGGGCTGGCGATCCGCAGCGTCAGCACGAATGCCTCCGACAGCCGGCCGACGAGCTGGTCGAGCGGCATGCTGCCGCCGAGCCGGTCGCCCGGATGCCAGACGTCGTAGGAGTTCATCAGCCCGCGCAGGACCTGCCAGTGCTGGTCGGTCATGAAGAACAGCGTGGTGACGGACGTCATGATCAACGGCACCAGGGCCGGCGCCGGATCGGTGTCGCCGACCGGCGTCCCCGGGATGTTGCTCAGCCCGATCGCACTCGCCATTACAGTGGCCATGGTCTGGAGTGCGAGAAAGAACACGCGACCGCCGAGGCCGATGACGCTGCCGACCACGAGCTCGGAACAGATCAGCAGCACGAGGGTCAGCGGCGCCGCGTTCTCCGTGAGAGGTTTCAGGACAGCAATCAGGATCGGCGTCAGCGCGAATGTCGTGACGAGCGCGACGAACAAGCGGACCTGGGCCGGAACGTTGACGCTGGAATAGCCGGGCACCAGCATCAGGCAGGCACCGATGCGGCAGAACACGATGAACGTCACCAGCACGCTGTCGGTGAGGCCGCTGATCACGATATGGCTCCGAGGGCCCTGATCTCGGTGCTGCGCGCGACTTCGACATGCGACAGGATCGGCAGTGTCGGGAAGACCCGCTCCAGGATCATCCGGACGTAGGGACGCGCTTCCGGGGTCACCGCCAGCACCACGCTGGTGCCGTTCTCGGTGAACTTGCGGATCGCGGCGCTGGCTTCGGTCGCAAACTGCTCAATCAGGCGCGGATCGGCGTCGAATTCGACGACGTCGCCCTTAGCGTCGCGCTTCAGGCTCTGGTGGAACGCGAGATCCCAACGGTTGCCGAGACGGACGACGTTGAGCACGCCGTTGTCGGAGAGATCGCCGCAAATCTGCTGGGCAAGACGTGTACGCACATGTTCTGCCACCTGCTCGGAGCGGCGAACATGGGGCGCGATCTCGGCGATGGCTTCGAGGATCAGATGCAGGTTGCGGATCGACACGCGCTCGGCCAGCAGGATCTTCAGGATCGCCAGCAGCCCCGAATACGATATCTGCGACGGGCAGAGATCCTCGACCAGGCGCTTGTATTCGGGATCGAGCCTGTCGAGCAGGCCGCGCATGTCCTTGTAGGACAGGAGCTGGGCGAGGTTGGCCCTGATCACTTCGCTCAGATGCGTGAGCAGCACCGACAGATTGTCGACCGGCTTGCAGCCCTGACGCTTGACCTCGTCGGTGAACGCGTCCGTCACCCACAGCGCCTTCATGCCGAAAGCCGGCTCGATCACCTCTTCGCCGGGCACGTCGGGCTTGCCGTCCTTGTCGACCAGCACCAGCACTTCGCCGAGCCGGAGCTCGCCCTGGGCGACACGGGTGTCGTGGATCCGGATCTGGTATCCCTTGGGATCGATCGACAGATTGTCGGTGAGCTTGATCTCGGGAACCACGAAGCCGTACTGCTTGGCGAACTTCTTGCGGATCTTGGCCACGCGGTGCGCCAGTTCGTTGCGCGAGCCCAGCAGATGGACCGAGAGGTGCCCGCCGAGCGCTAGCTCGATCTCCGCGGTCTTGAGCGATTCCTTGACGGATTCCTTGGCATCGACCTGGGCACGTTCGTCGGCCTTGCGCGCATCTTCCTTCTGCTTCAGGGCTGCCTGCCGCCTCGGCAGCGAATACCCGACGAAGGCCATGACGCCGCCGAGCAGCAGGAAGGGCGCCGTCGGCAGCCCCGGCATCAGGGCGAGCACGAACATCATCAGCGCGGCGGCCGACACCGCGCGCGGATAGCCGCCGAGCTGCCGCAACACCGCCTGCTCAGCCGACCCCCGGGTGCCGCCCTTCGAGACGAGCAAGCCCGCCGACAGCGACACGATCAGCGCCGGCATCTGCGTTACCAGACCGTCGCCCACGGAGAGCTTGGTGTAGACGTCGGCGGCGCGTGCCAGCGTCAATCCGTGATGCGTCACGCCGATGATGATACCGCCGAAAATGTTGATCGCGGTGATGATCAGGCCGGCGACAGCGTCGCCACGAACGAATTTCGAGGCGCCGTCCATGGCGCCGAAGAACGCGCTCTCCTCTTCCAGCTCGCGCCGCCGGCGCTGGGCTTCCTTGTCGTCGATCAGGCCCGCGGACAGATCCGCGTCGATCGCCATCTGCTTGCCGGGGATGGCATCCAGAGTGAAACGGGCGCCGACTTCGGCGATACGCGTTGCGCCCTTGGTGATCACGACGAAATTCACCGTGACCAGAATCGCGAAGATGATCAGGCCGATGACGAAGTCACCGCCCATGACGAACTTCGAGAAGCCGGCGACGACATGGCCCGCGGCGTTTTCCCCCTCCCCGCCGCGCGACAGGATCAGGCGGGTCGTTGCGACGTTGAGCGCAAGCCGCAGGATCGTCGCGATCAGGAGCACGGTCGGAAAGGCCGAGAAATCGAGCGGGCGCTGGATCCAGAGCGCGACCATCAGGATCAACGCCGAGAGCGCGATCGAGAATGCGAGGCCGAGATCGATCAGGATCGGCGGTATGGGCAGGAACAGGATCGTGAGCATGGCCACGATGCCGCCGGCGAAAAAGGCGTCGGCGCCCAATCGTCGCGGGGTCGGCAGGCTAGCAGCTAACGTATCGGACATGGGTCACCGGCAGAGGATCCGGCCCGTAATCTGCCGTGCAAAGCTTACGCGGGGGTGGTGGCAGGGGGGCAGAGGCGGCCGGGACCGCCCGGATCAGAAGCCGCGCTCGATGTGCGAATAGACCATCTCGGTGAAGGTGGAGAGATGGGCTCCGATGAAGGAGCCAGAGACGGCGACGACCACGAGAATGACGATGATCTTCGGAACGAAGGTCAGCGTCACCTCCTGGATCTGGGTCAGCGCCTGGATCAGCGCGATGATGGTGCCGACCAGCATCGCGGCACCGACGGCAGGCCCGGAGGCGACGATGATGGTCCAGATCGCCGCCTGGACGATGTCGAGAGCATCCCGTTCGTTCATGACTGGCTGATCGTGAGACCGGGGCCGATCGCGACCTTCGTGCCGTTCTCGAGTGTTGCGATGGAGCCGTCGCTGTTGATGGAAACCGAAGCGACCTTGCCGCTGAAGCTCGCTCCGGTCGAGTCCGTGAAGCTGACGGTCTTTCCAATCAGCCCATTGGCCTGCGACAGCGATTGCGAAGACAGCAGAGCGTCGAGCTTGTTATTGGTCTGCATTGCCTGCTCGACCGACGAGAGCTGCGCAAACTGGCTCATATATTGCGAGGTATCCATCGGATTGGTCGGATCCTGATTCTTCATCTCCGCGATGAGGAGCTGAAGAAATGTGTTGTAATCGACGCCGGTGCTCGAGGTCGTCGTCGTCGTGCTGGTCGACTTGCTGGTGCTATCGGTCGCGCTGGTGACGTTCATGTCGCTCTCCGCTGTCAGGCAGCCTCGAATGGGGAATCGATCTTGGCGCCGGCCAGGATGGCCTGCTCCACCGGAAACAATGCCCGGATCCGCTTGAGCGCCTCGAAATAACGGGTCGCCCCGACCAGGTCGTCGACCGCGCCAAGCCCAACCAGCATCTCCTGGCTCTCGCACACCGCGAGCAGAGCTGCGTGATGCTGCCCATAGAGAGCCGAAGCATCCCGGACATCGGTCGGATTCATCAGCATGAGCTGGACGATGAAATAGAGCTGCCGTAGCGCCGTGGTGGCGTCCGAGGCCTGCATGATCTGCCCTTCGAGCAGGAACATCACGTCATTGACGAGCTCGACGGAGACCTTGCGGTCCACGCGCAGCACCGCGCCGTTGATGTAGACCCGTTCGCCCGCACGCAAGGATATCTTCATCAAAGTGCGTCTCGGATCAGGCGATTGATTTCGATGAGCTGGATCACGTCATTCGACTTTTCTTCGCGAAGGCGGTCGGCTTCCTTGACCACCCACAGCCCGATCGAGATGATGTCGGCGCGCAGCTTCTCCGGAAGCCCGTTTTCCGGGTGCGCGAGATCCTCGATGAAGATCGTCCACAGCCGCCGCACATAGAGCAGGCTCTCGACCAGATCCTCGAGGCTGAAGCGGTCCTCCTGGATCCGCTCGAGCCGGTCGATGCCGAGGCTGAGCGCCTGCCGCTCACGGCCCCGCGCTTCATAGCCGCTCTCGTCGACGACCGCTTCATAAGCTTCAAACGTCATCAGGACAACTCTGCGCAGGAGACCGAACAACAAGACAAGGGTTACGCGCCTTACGAAGGAGCTGGACTTAGAGATAGTTGATGAGGCTGATCTTCTGGAGCTGCGAGGTGAGCGCAAGTGCCGTCTGGATCTGCGTCTGCAAGGTGTTGACCCTGACCGATGCTTCCGTCGGATCGACCTTCTCTATACCGACGATCTGATTGTTCAGAATATCCTGCTGCGTCTTGAGCTTGTCGGTTGCGGAGGTGATCCGCTGCTGGACCGTGCCGATGTCGCCGCCGAGGGTAGCAAGGTCAGTGATGGCGTTTCCGACAAGGCCGATGGCCTTGTCTACGACGACCTGGAACGTCGCTTGGTCCAGGTTCGCGTTCCCGAGATCTGCCATCATGGTGTAGGCCTCGGCGAGCTTGCGGAAGCCTGTCTGATTGGCGCTGACGGAGGTATCGGCGATCTCGGTCGTGGAGATCCGGCTTTGCATGACCTGGTCGGTAGCCGATGACCAATTGGTGTTCCAGGCCGGGCTCGCGAACTCCGCATCGAAGGTGGTGTCGAGGAAGGTCTGCATCTGGGCCGGGGTGATGGTGTTCACGCTGGGCGATGATTGCGAGAAGCCGAAGGTCGCAAGAAAGTCGGCGTCGACCTGGTTCTTGCTGGCTGAGCCCGCGGTGTAGGCCGTGATCGGCGTGTTCTGCGTGTTGATGCCCGAGAAGAGAGACGAGCCGTTATAGGAGACGTTCAGCGCGCCAATCAGATCCTGGAGGTTTGAGGACGCAGGCGGCAGGATGATCCGCCCGCCGCCGTCGGTGCTGCGCGCCGCGATCAGGTCCTTGAGGAAGTCCGTTGCGGTCGAACCAAGCTGGGTGATGCGGCTCTGCGTGATGTCCAGGCGTCCCGAGACCAGCCCGTTGGTATCGACGAGCTGATCGGCGAAGCTCAAATCCGCCCGCAGGGTGACGTCGCCTCCCGTCGTGGCACCAAGCTCGAGGCCGACATCGGCGAAACGGCCAGTGGTGGCTTCCTTCGAGGCCTTGGCCAGCGCGGCCTGATTGTTGGTAATCGAGGACCTCAAGGACGAAGACAGCATCAAGGTCGAGATGTAGTTTGCGCTCATCATGACTTAATTTCCCACGGCGGCCAGCAGGCTCTGCAACATTTCGTCGACGGTCGAGATGATCTTCGACGAGGCCGAATAGGTGCGTTCGACCTGAAGCATCAACGACATCTCGTCGTCCATGTTGACGCCGCTGACGTTCGACAGCGCCGCCGTGCTGCGGTCGAGCAGCGTTTTTTGATAGGTAACGTTGGAGTCGGCGGTCTTGCGCTGGTTTTCGATCCAGCTCGTCGACGACGACGCGAAGTCGATCAAGCTGCCGTTCGGCTTGCCTTGCGTGGTCGCATCGAACGGTTGCGACGCATCCATGGCGCCGATGAGCTGCTGCAGCCGGGCCGAATAACCGCCGTTGCCGGCGGCATTGTATTGGTATGCGACGTTGCCGCTGATCGCGCCATCGCGCAGCAGATTAGGATTGCCGCCTTGGGCGGGATCGACCGATGCGGCGACGGAAATCGTACCAGCGAGGCCCACCAGGACGGTGGCGCTCGCCGGCATCGCCGGTGCGCCGGGATAGGTGAAGAGACCGGGGACGTCGGGCAGTGTCGGAACAGGCGACTGGTCACTTTCCTTGAAGGCATCGACCAGGCCGCGCGCGATTTCGTCGAGCTGGCTCTGGTAAGTAACCGTATCATTGTCGCGCAGCTGCGCCAGGCCAGCAAGCTTGCCGGACTTGAGCGACATCGCTGAATTGGCGCCGGTCACCGGAACGCCGTCGATATAGACGGCATTGCCGGTGGTGCCGGCCGTATAGGCGTTCGTCGGCGCAAAGCTCACCGTTCGCGCCGTCTTGTCGAACAGCACGACGCCGCTATCCGTATAGAGCGCCGCATCGCCGTTGGGACGGAGCGACATCGACACCCCGACCTCCTGCGACAGCTGCGAGACGATGCTGTCGCGCTGGTCGAGGTAGTCGGTGATGTCGTCGCCGGAGATCGTCCCCTTCACGATCGCGGTGTTCACGGTCTGGAATTGGGAGAGCAGCCGATTGATGTTTTGAACCGACGTATTCATGTCGGCATCCGCGCCCTCACGGACCGACTGCACGGTCTGGGTCGCCTGATTGAGCGCGGTCGCCATGTCCTTGGCGGACGTCACCGCCGCCTGCGCCAGCGTGGTGTTGTCCGGCGCGTTGGCATATTGCTGGAGCGCCTTCTTCAGCGCGTTGAGTTGCGCCGTCGGCGACTGGTCGAGTTCCGGATCGTCCACCGTGGCGGATGCGATCTTCTGGAGACCGTCAAGGATCGCGCTCTGCTTGGCCGACGTCGAGGTTGCGGTCAGCACGTTGGTGTAAAGACCCGAGCTGGCGGCGCGCTGGATCGCCGCCACGTAGACGCCGGTTCCCGGGAGATTGTCCAGGACGGCAATCTTGCGCGAATAGCCGGTGGAGCTGGCACCGGCGATGTTGCGCGAGATGACCGACGACTGGATGCCCGACGCCATCAACGAGGAGCGGGCGGATTCGAGAGCGGCGGTAAGGTTCATGATCTGCTCTTGCCGGGGACGGGCGCTGAAGAAATCAGCGCTTCAGGTTAACGACCACGTCCAGCAGATCGGCGCCGGTCTGGAACGATTTCGAGTTCGCGGTGAAGCCGCGCTGCGCCTCAATCATCGAGGTCAACTCGTCCGCGAGATCGACGTTGGAATCTTCCAGAGCACCCGACTGGATGGTGCCGAGCCCGCTCTTGCCAGACACATCGACCTGCACGTTTCCAGAATCCAGGTTCGGCGAGTAGACGTTGCCGACTTCGGGCGTCAGACGGTCGGGGCTCGGAACGGTGGCGAGCGCGATCTGGAAGCTCGGCAGCGTGGTGCCGTTCTTCAGGACGGCTGTGACCACACCCTTGTCGTCGATGTTGACCTTCTCGACAGCGGAGGGCGCATTGCCGTCGACGGTCGCCTTGAAGTCGAAACTGGAGGCGACCTGGGTCATGGCCGAAAGGTCGATGTTGAAGGCGGCCGAACCACCGGGGATCGCCACCGTAAGCGATGTCGCGCTCGGCGGCGGGCCGACCAGATCGAGCTTGCCTTTTCCGGTAGAGCTTACGTCGAACTTGAACGTCGTGGCAGCGCCGTGCACTGTAAGCACGTTGCCCGCGGGATCGTAGACCTCGACGTCCCACGTATTCGCGCCGGTCTTGGCCGCATAGACGTCGAGCGTCACGGCGTTGCCGATGTTGTCGTAGGTCACCATCGACGTCTTCGACGTGTAGTTACCCGGGCCCGCCGCAGCGGCCGGTGCAGCAACGATTGCCGCACTCGGATCCAGGTTGGCGGCCACGGTGGCCTTGGTCGAGGGTGACGCCTGCAGCGCCATCTGATTGACGTTGATGACCTGCAGGTTGCCGAAACCGTTGGCGGAAGTGTTGGGCACGGCGCCGTTCTGGATGTTGTAGCCCATCAGCTGGAAGCCGGCGGCGTTGACGAGGTTGCCCGTGTTGTCTGGCACGAACGCACCGGCGCGCGTCAGGAAGTTGTTGCCGTTCGGATCCTGCACGACGAAGAAGCCGTTGCCCTGGACCGCGAGATCCGTCGCCGAGGTCGTAAACTGGTAATTGCCGGCATCGCTGATCGCGTAGCGCACCGTGGTCTCGACCGCGCCGGAATCGTAATTGCCCGAGCCGCTCTTCAGGATCAGCGACGAAAACTCGGTCGAAGCCCGCTTGTAGCCGGTGGTGTTGACGTTCGCGATGTTGTCCGAAACCGTCGACAGCTTGTTGGACTGTGCGCTCATCCCGGAAACGCCGGTGCGCATAACACCATACAGGCTCATGAATTGGGCTCCTTTGGTAGGTTGCAGTTACAATGGAGGCTGTTGCTTGCGCGGGGCTGATGATTGGGAGCGATACACAACTTGATGTCGGCTCCTTAGGTCGTCTTGGGCTGACAGAACGAGCGCGCCTTGTCGGTCCACGCGCCGAAGCCGCTGGAGACGAGATGCGCAACGATGTGGCAGACGTAGCGCTTCTGTGCCGGCTGGTTGTTGGGGCCTGCATTGTAGCGGGCGACTGCCATGGTCCAACTGCCCTCGCGCTGCTTCAGCTCCTTCAGGAAGCGCGCGGCGTAGTCGACATTCCCTGCGGGATCGAACATCGCCCGGACCGAGACGAACTTGTCGCCGTGATAGTAATGATTGATCTGCATGCAGCCGAGGTCGATCAGCTTGATCCCCTTGGCTCGCATGGCCTCGAAGTTGGCGATCGCGTCGTTCATGTCCTTGGCGAACACGGTCTGTCCTTCGGCGCCGAGCGCGTAAGGATGAAGTGCGCCGCGCCGCCCCGTCTCGGTCAGGCCGACCGCGTAGAGAATGCCGAGCGGAATTCCGTGCTGCCGGGACGCACGCGCCATCTCGCGCTCGCACGGGCGCGAATTGTCGGTCGCAGCGGTCGCGACGCCGGCGTTACAGATAAACAGGGCCGCGACGAAGCTGCGGCGCCACGTCCTGGTCATGACGCGTCTCCTCGTTGGACCGGCGCTCCTGTCGGGCCTGCTTCGCGCCGCCGTCCGCTTGTCCCGACGAATTGCTCGTACCGTCGAATGTGCCTTGCGACTGCGGCGATGGCTGTTGCTGGCCCGAGAGCTGCGGCTGCGACTGGCCGGAGCCGCTCTGGAATCCATCCAGCGAGCCGTGCTGGACGGGCGCGACGTCGGCGACGTAGCCCGCCGACTGCATCAGATCGCGGATCGAATCGCGCTGCTGATCCAGCATCTGGCTCGTGTCCTTGCGCTCGGCGGCGAGGTGGACGGACACCTCGTTGCCGACGAGACGAAGGCGCACGGTGACATTGCCGAGCGCGGGCGGCTCGAGATTGATGGTCAGGATCTTGAGCGGCTGATCCGGCGCATTGACTTGGGACGCTGCAAGATCCGGGGCCGCGGACGCCGCCGGTGCCGGAGATTCCTTCAGCTCGACGACGACGGCGTTGGCAACTTGTTGCGGCGCATTGAATTGCGCCGGCGGCAGATGGGTTTCTTGCTGGACCACGGTGACCTTAGTCGTCTCGGGCAATGGGTCCCGCGCCGAAGCCTTGGCGGCACGCTCGACATTGGCCGCAACGGTCTCAAAGCCGGGCGCCGTTGCTTTCGGCGATGGCTCACTGCCGTCCGTCGATGTCGCCCGGGCGCTGGTCGCCGCGTGCGAATCCGCGGCCTGCGAATGCGCGCCGGTCGGAGCCACGAGAGAGGGGGGCTCGGCTGTCGTCGCCTTCGCCGTGCCAATGGCCTGAACGTCGCGCTTCGTCGTGGAAGACCGCTCGTCGCGCCCGGACGCATCCTTCTTGTCGCCGGCCGGGGCTTGCATCTGCGGCATCACGACCGGCGGCCCGGCGACGATCTCCTGCCCGATGATCCCGGCGATGCTCGATCGGCTCTGGACGTCGGCCTGCTCGGTATGATCGAGGGGTCCATGTTTCCCGGACGACTTGTCGGTCTTTTTGTCGGAAGGTTTTTCGGTGGTCTCTTCGCTGGATCTGGGCTCTTCGACCGCCGCGATACGTTGGTGCACCGTCTCGTCGCTCGCGTTGTCCTTCCCGCTCTGATGCGCTGGGCGCGTCCGCAGCGTTCCGGCTTTCACGGCCGTGTCGCTGCCCTCGTCGTTGAGCGCGCGCTTCGCAAGATTCGAGACGGTATGCAGCAGATCGTTGAAGGACGAGTCCGCCTGCGCTTTCGTCCCGGCGCTCTTGCCGGAGCGCGATGTGCCCCGCATGTTGAGGCTTTCGGCGAGACTCGAAAAGACCTGTCCGGAGGTTCCACTGAGCTTCGTCATGGGCGGCGATCCCTGGTGAGAAGTTCGAGCTCGCCGAGCTGCCTCTGCGCGCGCGCAAGCGTTGCAGTCGACGACGCCAGATCGAGACGCGCCGGCGTGACCGGAGGCTTGTCGGCTGCGGCGGCGGATCCGCCGGCGAACGGCTTGCGAACGTCGAGTGCGAGCTGCACCGTTGCATTCAGAAAGGGAATGTCGCGCTCGGGCAGCTTCGACCGGTCGAGCGCCTTCAACTCGGCGAGACCGCCGTCATATTCGTCGGCGAGCGCCCGCGCCACGCCGCGGAACAAATGCGCCCGCTCGCGCTCCGCCGAGGCGTCGGCGCTGAGAGTCAGGGCACGCTCGCCGGCAAGCCGGGTCACGGCCAGCCCTCCCCGCACCATCGCGGTCCGCGCAATCACGAGATAGAGCTTGAGGCGGCTCGCGCGGTCGATCTGCTCCAGCAGGGTGGTGATCCGCGCAAACCGGCGCTCGTCGAGCGCGAGGGTCGACTGCGTCAGGCCCGTGGAAAAACGCTGCCAGAAGTCCCCGGCATAGACCGAGTTGTGGTAGTGCCTGATATAAGCCAGCGCCAGGAACTCGAACTTGTCGAAATCCTCGGCTTGCCCGACCAACAGGATCTCGCGCCGCAGCGCTGCCTCCTCCACCAATGTGCCCGGCAAGAGCAGGCGCGCGTCATCCAGGCGCTCGATTGCAAGCGATGCCTCGGCGCGTGCGAACAGCGCGCCCTGGACCAGCGCGACCTGCCCGCCCAGGCCCGACGGAATCGTCCGCGGCTTGACGTCCTTGAGCAGCTCGCGCGCTTCGTCCTGACGACCCTCGACATAGGCAAGCGCGCCATCGAACAGCCGTCCATCGACGTTCAGCTTGTCGCGCGGCAGCTTGCGGATGATTTGCGGCGCGCCGCCGCTGAGCAGGTAGATGACAGCGGCCTGGCCGTTCTGCGGGTTGCTCCACACGCCCGGATCGGCGGCAAGAAATTTTTCGCCGATCTGCCGGATCAATGCGCCGTGGCTACCGTGTGCTGCGGTATCGCCATTGGCGATGCCGTCTTGCACGGCCTGCAACGCCCGAACGAGCTCATATGGCTCGACCGACGCCGGTGCCGGTTCGGCGAATGCACCTGCCGCCGTGAACGGCAGCAGCATCAGCAGCGCGGCGCGGAGAAGAGGCCTGGTCAAGGACGCTTCTCCCGGACCATGATCTCGATCCGACGATTCTGCGCGGCCGCGGGATCGTTTTGAAGTTTCGGCCGCCGGTCGGCGTAACCCTCGACATGCTCGATCCGCTGCCCATCGACGCCGGAGCGGACCAGCATGTAATAGGCCATCTGCGCACGGGCCGTCGACAGCCGCCAGTTGTCGTAGGTCTCCGAACGGTACGGCCGGTTGTCGGTGTGGCCGCGGACGATGATCAGGCCGGGACGCTTTGTCAGCAGCGGGCCGATCTTGTCGATCACACGGATGAGCTCGGGCCGCGGCTCAGCCGAGCCGACCGCGAACATGCCGAAATTCGCATCGTCGGTCAGGCTGATCAGCAGGCCTTCCTCGACCTGACGCACCTCGGCCACCGGTCCCGCGCCGGCCTTGACGTCCGACAGCGCATCCGCGATCGCCGATTGAAGCTGCTTGACCGCTAGTTGCTGGGCCTGAGCCGCGTCGCGCGGCTCGGATTCCTTCGTCGTGTCGTTGGGACGCGGCTGGGTGGCGGCATTGGCTTGATTACCAGCCTGGGCGCCCGGCTGCGCGCTCCCTTCGCGTGAGGCCTGCGACGCCGCGGACCCCGGCGGCAGCAGAGGCGACAGGCTTGCGGACGACGCATCGGCGTTCGGAGCGACACTTCCGCCGGCATCGTCCTGCCTGGGTCGGCGTGCCTGCGGCTCGACCTGGCCCGTGCCGGACGCAGTGTCACGCGCGAGTGAATTCGGCTTAGGCTCGAGCTCTGGCTTGGGCTTGGGCTCGGCCTCGATGATGCGATCGGCATCTTTGGCTGCCTGCGGCGCAAGCTTCCAATAGCCTGGATCGAACGGGTCGCGGTAAGCGTCGCCTCCCTTGAGGCCATCCTCCTCGGCGGACGTCAGAGCGCCGGCGCGCCGCTGCCCCGAGGCCTGGTTCGCGCTGCTGGCGATCTCGGCAAGCGTCGTATAGGGATCACGGAACAGGACCTTCTCCTCGTAGAAGGGCGGCTTCTCGGCCGTGGGAGAGTCACCGCGACGTTCCTCGCTCGGTCCTCCCGGCTGGCGCCTGCCGTCCTGGCCGTCGAACGACGACGGCTCTTTCTTGGAGAGATCCTTGAGACCCTTCGGGGCAGGTGCGTTTTCCGCGAGCTTGATCGGATTGAAATAGCTCGCGACCACCTGCTTCTGATCCTGGTTGAGCGCATTGATCAGCCACATCACCAGGAAGAACGCCATCATCGCGGTCATGAAGTCCGCATAGGCGATCTTCCAGACGCCGCCGTGCGGCTTCTCGTCGTCGAAGGCGCTGCGCCGGCGGATGATGACGAGTTCTGACTTGACCTCATTCATGACGGACTACCGGCGCGCCTCTTTCAGGCGCTCGCTCCAGGCCGAGATCTGCGTCTCTATCACCGTCTGGTCGGCCACGACGCGAACCTCAAAAGTATCGGCGGCCTCATACTCGAAACCCGTTCGCCGCGCCGTCCCGAGCTGCGTCTTCACCAGGTCGAGCAGTTCGCTCGGGCCGGTGACCTTGAATACCGGCACCGGCGAATTGCCGGTCAGCGCCGCAATCTGCTCGACCAGCGACCCGATCGCCTTGTCGCGGACCGCATCGGCGAGGAACGGCAGCAATATCCGCGCAACGGAGCTCGCGATGTTGGTCTCGATTTCGCGGCAAGCCGTCTCGAAGCCGCTGACGACCGCCACCGCCTGCTGGTCGGACCACTTGGCCCGCTCTTCGCCGAGCCGGATCGCACTGCGAACTCTTTCTTCGGCGATCCTGGACTCGCCCTCCGCGACGCCGGCCGCATGGCCGCGCCGAAAGGCGTCGTCCAGCAGATTGACCGCCGGGGGTTCCGCCTTCGGCGCCGGAGGCGGCGACTGAAGCTGCGGCTGCGACTGCGGTTGCGAATGGGTCTGAGGCTGCGGCTGAGGCTCGCGCCGGGCTTCCTTGGGCCTCGTCAGCACATCCTGGATTTTGGGCGGCGGTGGAGGCGGAGGCGATTTGACCCGCCCGTTCGCGTCGAACTGCGTCAGGAGCTTTCCGATTGCCGCGTTCATGCCGCCTCCTCGCGTCGCATCCAGTCTTTAAGGATTGCTGCCGCCTGCATCTGATCGAGACGGACGATCTGCTCCAAGCGCTTCTGCGGCGTTCGCTGCATCTTGCCTTCGAGGTCTTCGACCAGGTTGAGCTCGGCCTCCTCGCTGTCCGCCAATGCAAGGGCGCCGGCGGCCGACTCGAGCTGGGCAGCTTCCGCCGCCTCGGTCTGCTCCTGCGCCGCGCGGTGGGTCAGAATGCCGTTGACCGCAGGACGAAGTCCGAACCACACCAGCATCGAAGCTACGGCCAGGATCGTGACTGCGTTGATGACGCTGCCGAGCTGCTTGTTGATCATCTCGACGAAGCTGATTGGCGGCACCGGTGCCAGTTCGCGCGAGCCTTCGATGAAATCGACGGCCGTCACCTGGATCTGGTCGCCGCGCGCCTTGTCCAGCCCGCCGGCCGTGGCCGCGAGTTGGCTGATCTCGGCGAGCTTGCTGTCGAGGATGGCCTGGTTGCTCTTGTCGCCCAGGTCGGCAATGAGCCGCCCGCGGTTCACCAGCACGGCAATGAACAGCTTCTTCACCGAATAGCCGTCGCTCACTGTCGTCGTGGTCTTGGACGAGACCTCGAAATTGGTGACGTCCTCGCGGCGGGTCTTGTCCTCGCTGGAGTTCTTGGTGCCGCCGGCGTTCACCTGCTGGTCGGGAAGATTCTGCTGCACCGTGGTCGGCTGCGAACGGTCTGCGTTCTGTGACTTCTCGTTCTCGCGGACGTTCCGGACCGAGCGCTCGGCGCGGTTTTCGGGATCGTAGACGGTTTCGTTGATCTGCCGCTTGTCGGTGGAGAGCTGCGATGCAACGCTCACTTCGAAATTGTCGAGGCCCAGATACGGCGTCAGCGCCTTGCGGATGTTCTCCTGAACCATTCCGCCGACCGTCTTCTGCAGGCTCGCCATTTTAGTCGGAGCGGCAGTGGCCTCGTCCTCTTCGGCAAGCAGCATCGAACCGTCGGCGTCCAGCACCGTGACCTTGTCGCGGCTCATGCCCGGAATGGCCGCCGCGACGAGATGACGGATCGACTGCGCCGTGCGTGCTTCGATCGCGCCGTCGGTGCGCAGCACGACCGATGCCGAAGGCGGCTGCTGCGTCGCGCGGAACGACCCGCGCACCGGCATCACGATATGCACCCGCGCCGCCTTCACGCCCTTCATCAACTGCACCGTGCGCGCGATCTCGCCTTCCAGCGCCCGGAGCTTGGTGACCTCCTGCATGAACGAGGTCAAACCGAGCGAGCCAATCTTGTCGAACAGCTCGTAGCCGGAATTGGCGCTGGTCGGCAGCCCCTTCTCGGCGAGCAGCATCCGCGCCTGCATGGTCTGGCTCGGACGCACCGAGACTGCGTCGCCGGCAGTGTTGACGTCGAAGGTGATGTTTTGCTCGCGCAGCGCTGCACCCATGCGCGTCACGTCTTCGCGGGAAAGGCCGGTATAGAGCGTTTCGAATTCAGGCCGGCTCAGATAATAGGCGCCGCCCACGACGGTGACGAGAACGGCGAAACCGATCAATCCCAAGGCCATCAGGCGTCGCGGCCCAAGCTCGAGCAGATTGTTGAGCAGTTGCTGTACCTGCGCACGACTGAGCAGCATGTGACCTCGTACCAATGCGAACGTAGAGGACACTCTGCTGCCAACCTTGTCTGAAGGTTGTGCGAGACCACGAATGTGTCGGTTCGCCGGCGAGGCGTTGCAATTTTACAAGAGACTGAGTGACGCAATCGCGCGCATCGGCAACAGGCGGACGGCCGGTTGCGGTGCGATCGGCGACGGCATGTTGCCTGGGATGTGGCGTCAGGAGATCGATGGGGGCACGTCGTGTGCCGTCAGATCCGCCGTTCATAGCGGAGACCGTGCCCCCTGGGGAGCACGGTCGTTTTCGAAGCCGCGACTTAGCGGAACAGCGACAGGATGCTCTGGCTGTTCTGGTTGGCGATCGAGAGCGCCTGAACGCCGAGCTGCTGCTGGGTCTGGAGCGCCTGAAGGCGGGTCGATTCCGCGTTCATGTCGGCGTCGACGAGCTGGCCGACACCGCGGTCCACGGAGTCCATCAGGGTCTTGACGAACTCAGTGTTGGTCGCGAGGCGGTTCTTGACGGCACCGAGATTGGCGGCGGCCGAGGCCACCGAGTTGATGCCAGTGGTGACCTGCGCGATGTAACCATCGAGCGTGGTCTGGTCAACTGCCGAGTCGGTCAGCGCGGAGATGCTCATCGTGTCGATCGACGGAGAGGTCGAACCGGCCGTGTCCAGAATGCCGCCCTGCGCCGAGGTGTAGAGCGAGTAGTTGGCGGTGGTCACGGTGATGGAGCCGATGGTGGGCGTACCGCCGACACGCGAGTACGACGACACCAGGTTGAAGGTCGTCGGCGTGGTGGCGGTCGTGCTCAGCCAGTTGATGCCGTTGAAGGTCGCAGAGTTGGCCTTGAGCTTCATGTCCTGCTGGATCTGGGTGATGTCAGCCTGGATCTTGGTGCGGTCGATACCGGCGGTCTTGGCTTCGACCAGCAGCGCCTGGAGCTTGGTCAGGCCGGAGTCCTTGTCGCCGATGACCGAGGTCAGCGCGGTATATTCGGTGTCGACGGTCGCAGCCGACAGACCGAGCGAGTCGGAGACCGCGGAGAGCGCGGCGTTGTCGGAGCGCATCGACGTCGCGATCGACCAATAGGCAGCGTTGTCCGAGGCCGTGGAGACGCGCATGCCGGTCGATATCCGGTTCTGCGTCGTCGCGAGCTGCGAGCTGACGTTGCGAAGGGTCTGCAGCGCGGTCATTGCAGACGAGTTGGTGAGGAGGCTAGAACCCATTTTGATGTCCCTTTGGAGATTGAATTAAATTTGGGGACATACCGGACTTGCACCGGTACGGCAGGGCGGCGTCATGCCTTTGGGCTGCGCAAAAGCGTCAAGGCCCAACCTGTCGTAACGGCGACGATAGCCCGTGAAGCTTGTGCGAGGCTTGTGGCTCTGTGTCTTTGCCGCAACAAGGCGGCCGAAATTGCGGCGCGCGACGTCACGCCAAAACAAGAGGGGCGCCCGGGGCAAAAAACCCCGCGCCCCTGCCCGGGGGGTGCGGGGGGTTGGGCACCCCCGCCCCGAGGTGGTGCGGGGGGTTTTTTGGATAGAGAG
>NZ_JBVVPT010000011.1:181554-198902 GCF_055811715.1 Bradyrhizobium sp. WSM4872
GGGGGGGGGGCCGCCCCCCCCCCCCCGCGCGCCCCGCCGCGCCCCCCCCCCCCCCCCCCCCCCCCGGCGGGCGCCCCCCCCCCCCCCCCCCCCCCCCCCTCTTCCCGGATGGTTCGGAGGTTAGCGGAACAGCGACAGGATGCTCTGGCTGCTGTTATTGGCGATCGAGAGCGCCTGCACGCCGAGCTGCTGCTGGACCTGGAGGGCCGACAGGCGGGTGGACTCCTGGTTCATGTCGGCGTCGACGAGCTGGCCGATACCGCGATCCACGGAGTCCATCAGCGACTTCACGAAGTCCGTGTTGGTCGAGAGCCGGTTCTTGACAGCACCGAGATTGGCGGCGGCCGAGGCCACCGAGTTGATGCCAGCGGTGACCTGCGCGATGTAGCCATCGAGCGTGGTCTGGTCAGCCGCCGAGTCGGTGAGCGCGGAGATGCTCATCGTGTCGATCGACGGAGCGGTCGAGCCGGCCGTGTCCAGAATGCCGCCTTGAGCCGAGGTGTAGAGCGAGTAGTTGGCGGTGGTCACGCTGATGGAGCCGATGGTGGGCGTACCGCCGACACGCGAGTACGACGACACGAGGCTGAAGGTCGTCGGCGTCGTGGCGGTCGTGCTCAGCCAGTTGATGCCGTTGAAGGTCGCCGCATTGGCTGTCGCCTTCATCTGCTGCTGGATCTGGGTGACGTCGGCCTGGATCTTGCTGCGGTCGATACCGGCGGTCTTGGCTTCGACCAGCAGGGACTGGAGCTTGGTCAAGCCGGAGTCCTTGTCGCCGATGACCGTGGTCAGAGCGGTATATTCGGTGTCGACGGTCGCGGCCGACAGACCGAGCGAGTCGGAGACCGCAGAGAGCGCGGCGTTGTCGGCGCGCATCGAGGTCGCGATCGACCAGTAGGCAGCGTTGTCCGACGCGGTCGAGACGCGCTGGCCGGTGGAGATGCGGGTCTGCGTGGTAGAGAGCTGCGAGCTCACAGACCGCAAGGTCTGGAGTGCGGTCATGGCGGTCGAGTTCGTAAGCAGGCTTGACATTGCGAATGTCCCTTTATGTACGCGTTACATTTTCACGAGGGGACATACCGGGCTTTCACCGGTACGGAGGGGCGGCATCATGCCTTTGGACTGATGTGGGTGGGGTCCAACCCGCCGTGACGCATTGCTAGCACGCCGAATCTTGCCCGCAGATTAAGATCGGATTGAATTACGCTGTAAAATCAGATGGTTAACGGTACCTATTACTAACTATAGTCCGGTACTTCTCGCTAACCATAACGCTCCCTCTGGCGCTCGTTGCCGTTACGAGAACGACCGCACCAGTCCGGAGGCGAGAAGATTCCAGCCGTCGATCAGCACGAAGAACAGCATCTTGAATGGAAGTGCGAGGATCGTCGGCGGCATCATCATCATGCCCATTGACATGGTCAGCGTCGCCACGATCATGTCGATGACGAGGAACGGCAGGATGATGAGAAATCCGATTTCGAACGAACGCCTGAGCTCCGAAATCATGAAGGCCGGAATGATGACGCGCATGTCGACGCGCTTGTCGTCGAACTTCCTGCGGAAGCTCTCCGCGGCCAGCGATTCGAAGGTCTGCAGATCCTTGTCACGAACATGGGCCAGCATGAATTCGCGGAACGGATCGGTGATCTTCAGATAGGCCTCTTCCTCCGAGATTTCGTTCTTCATCAGCGGCTGGATGCCGGTTTCCCAGGCGCGGTCGAAGGTCGGCGCCATCACGTAGAAGGTCATGAACAGCGCGAGGCTGACCAGCACCAGATTGGCCGGCGTGGTCTGGAGGCCGAGACCGGCGCGCAGGAACGACAGCGCCACCGCAAATCGCGTGAAGCTCGTCACCATGATGAGCAGCCCCGGCGCCACCGACAGCACCGTGATCACCGCCATCAACTGGATGATGCGGCCGCTGGTCGAGCCGTTGCCCGGCGGCAGCAGCGAATTGAGGTCCGGAATCTGGGCCAGTGCCACTTCAGGCAGCACGACCAGGAGCAACGCAAGCAGCAGGACTCTCAGTTTCACTGAATCACCAACGTCTCAATGATCAATTCGCGGATCTTGCCCGCGGAGCGGATATTGGCGCGTTCGGTCAGGTCGTCGCGCAGATGCTGAAGCCCGCGCGATCCCTCGAACTGCGCCACCGTCGCCGACCGCAGATAGGTGACGATGTCCTCGCTGATATGGGCCGCCAGGATGCCGGCATCCTCGTCGCTCATGCTCTCGGTCACCATGGAGGCTTCGATGCGGGCCCAGTTGTTGGCCGGCGCGCCGAGATTGGTCACGATCGGGGACAGCTTCCTGAGCCGCGCGCTGCCGGCGTAGCTTGAGGCAAGAGGTGGCGGCGTGGCGGTTTTCTTCGCATCGGCAACGCGCTCGGCGGCCGCAAACAGATGTAGGCCTGCAAGCGCGCCCGCGCCGATCGCGATCAGCGTCAGCACCACGATGGCCGCAATCAGGCGCATGACGTACCCTGCCCTCGTGACGTGGCCCGACGGTCGCGCATCTCAGAACGGTGCCACGGCGTCATAGATCCGATGTCCCCATCCGGGCTGCTGCACGTCAGACAGATTTCCGCGACCCCCATAGGCCACGCGCGCCTCGGCGATCTTCTCGTAGGAGATCGTGTTGGTTCGCGAGATATCGCGCGGACGCACGATGCCGCCGACGTTGAGCACGCGCATTTCCGTGTTGACCTTGAATTCCTGCGAGCCGCTGATCATCATATTGCCGTTCGGCAACACGTCGGTGACGATGGCTGCGATCGACAGCTTGATATCTTCGGTGCGGTCGATCTGGCCGTTGCCCTTGATCTGGGTGTTGGTGTTGAGGTTGGCGCTCGTCGAGCCCTTGTCCTGCCATCCCGCAACGTCCATCAGCCAGTCGAGCCCGAACTTGATCTGCGAATCGCGCGAGCGGTCGGTCTTGTTGTCGAGCTTGGCCTTGTCCTGCATCGAGATGATCACCGTCACGACGTCCCCGGTGCGGCGGGCACGGGGATCGCGGTAGAGATCGGTGCCGTCATCCCAGGTCGAGCGATAGCTGACGGGCGAGCGCATGCGAGGCGTCACGGGAATCGGATCGGCCTGCGTCCTCAGGCCGGTCCCGACCGGCGACAATCGCGGCCCCGTCAGGACCTCGGCCGGATCAGTGACGCATCCGGCAAGCGACAATAGCGACAGGATGAGGATCAGATTCTTCATCTATTTGGTCTTTCCGTCATCCACGCGACGCATCCCGCCGAGCAGATCGGCGAGGTGCGCCGCGCGCCCCGTCTCCATCTCGTTGAAGATTGCGCTCGAGCTCCTCGGGCTGAGCTTTGCGAGTACGGCAGCGGCCGTCTCATCCGCCATCCCGGCGATCTGGGTTGCGGCGGCGTCCGGCTTCATGCGCGAGTAGATCTCGACCACGCTCGCTTCGGCCTTCTTCAGGAAGTCGTCGCGCAACGCCATCCACTTCTCATATTCCGCGCGCTTGGCCTCGACCTCGGCGATCCGCTCGCGAAGCTGGTTCTCGGCCTTCTCCAGCTCCTTGAGCTGCCAGGCCAGCCTTGCATCGACGGCGGGGTCGGCGACATTGCTGCAGAACAGGGCGACTTCGTTGTCCGGGGTTGCAGCGGCCTGGGGCGGCACCGGCTTCGGCGGCGCCGTGACGCTGCCGGGCTTGGCCGGTCGCGGCGCGGCTGTGGGTGCCGGCGCGGGCTTCTCGGAGGCCGGCACGGCACCCGTGGTCGCGGGTCCCGAATCTTCGGCTGCCCACGCTGTCGCCCGCATCGACGCATTGTCGCTCGGGATCGACGAGATCGGCTTGTGCGGGCCAGGCGCGCGGGCACGCGCGAAGGACAGCAGGTTCAGCGGCTTCGACGGCTTGGCCTCATCCAGCGCCAGAACGGGCGAAGCGCTCGCGAGCGCGGAGGCCGCGACCAAGAGGAGGAGTTTGGCTTTATGATCCAGCTTCAACATCGGCCCGCGTACGATTCTCGGTCGAGAGAGCATTGAGCGACCAAGCTTGCAGGGCGCTTACGCGTCATTGCACGATGACATCCGCCTGGAGGGCGCCGGCCGTCTTGATCGCCTGGAGGATCGCGATGATGCCGGATGGTTTCAGGCCGATCTGGTTAAGGCCGCGCACCAGGCGCTGAAGATCGACCCCGCTCAGGATCGCCACCTGCGAGCCGGCCTCATTGGCCTCAACCACGGTTTGCGGCACGACCACGGTCTGCCCTTGCGAGAACGGCGCCGGCTGCGACACCACGGGAAGCTCGGTGACGCGGACCGTCAGATTGCCGTGCGTTACGGCAACGGTCGATATCCGTACGTCGCGTCCGATCACCACCGTGCCGGTACGCTCGTTGATCACCACCCGCGCCGGCGTGTCCGGTTCGACCGTCAGCTCGCCGATTTCCGCAAGAAAGCGGACCGGGCCGATGTGGCGCGGCTTCGACAGCACGATGGTGCGGTAGTCGCGCTCGAAGGCGATCTGGGCGCGGTAGCGTCCGCCCGCGTAGCGGTTGATGGCGTCGAGGATCCGCGTTGCGGTGACGAAGTCGGGGTTCTTGAGCTCCAGCACAAGATACTCCATTTCATGGAGACTACCCTGCACCTCGCGCTCGACCAGCGCGCCGTTCGGGATGCGGCCTGCGGTCGGCGTGCCCTGGCTGACGTTCTGGGCCTGGCCTCCGACGCTGTAACCGGCGACCGTGACCGCGCCTTGCGCCACTGCATAGACCGCTCCGTCCGCCGCGCGCAGCGACGTCATCACCAGCGTGCCGCCGAGCAGCGAGGTCGCGTCTCCGAGCGACGACACCGTCACGTCCATGCGCTCGCCCGCACCGATCGAGGGCTGCAGGTCCGCGGTCACCATCACGGCCGCGACGTTGCGCGTGCGCAGCGTCGTCGGACGCGGCGGATTGTTGGTGCTGGTGGTCTCGTTCCTGACATTGATGCCCATGTTCTCGAGCATCGATTGCAGGGACTGCTCCGTGAACGGCGCATTGCGGAGCGTGTCGCCGCTGCCGTTCAGGCCGATGACGAGGCCGTAGCCGACGATCTGGTTTTCGCGCAATCCCTTGATGTCCGCGATGTCCTTGATACGGACGGCAGCCTGGGCGCTGGCGGCGGAAACGAGCAGGACGAGCGCAAGCAGGACTCTGGTCATGACCCGTCCACGACCTTGACGGTGCCGTCCGGCTGGACGACGCCCCTGATGATCACGCCCGTATCGGTATTTCGTATCGGGATCAGCGCGCCGGGCGCACCCGACTGCATCGCTGCGCCGTAGGTCACGATCGACAGGCCGCTGTCTTCGACCACGACCTTGACCATCGCGCCGCGGGCGACCGTCCAGGGATCCTCCACCGAGTTGGTCGGGATCGGCTGGCCGGGCAGCAGCGCGCGGCGCGCCATGCGGCCGACCAGGACCTGGCGTCCTTCGATGAACATGGCGACGCCGAGCACGTTCGGCGCGAAGGCACGCTCGGTGATCATGTCGTCCCGGATCAGCTCCCCGGCGCGGATCGAGACGGCCGGCACGGGGAGCCGCTTCTCCTCGGCCGCCGCGAGACGCGCCGAGGCGAGAACCAGCAGCACGGCGGCCAACCCGCGCATGATCGAGCCCATCGTCTTCAACATGGATACACCGGAACTAGCGCATGCCCTTCGAGACCGTCTGGGCCATTTCATCCGAGGCCTGGATGACCTTGGCATTCATTTCGTAGGCGCGCTGGGCAGAGATCAACTCGGTGATTTCCTTGACCGGATCGACGTTCGAGGCTTCGAGATATTGCTGGTTGATCTTGCCGTAGCCAGAATCGCCGGGCAGCCCGACGACCGGCGTGCCGGACGCCGTGGTCTCGCGATAGAGATTGCTGCCCAGCGGTTCGAGACCGGCCTCGTTGGCGAAATTGGCGAGGTTGAGCTGGCCGATTTGCCTCGGGTTCACTTCCGTATCCAGCTTGGCGAACACCTGTCCGGTCTGGTTGACCGTGACCTGGACCGTTCCCTGCGGCACCGTGATAGCCGGATCCAGCAGGTAGCCGTCGGTCGTGACGAGCTGGCTGTTGGCATTGGTGTTGAACGAGCCGGCACGGGTATACTGCACCTCGTTGTTCGGGCCGAGCACCTGAAACCAGCCGCGGCCGTTGATCGCCATGTCGTAGGGATTACCGGTCTGCGTGAGCGCGCCCTGGATGTGCAGCTTGCGGATTGCCGCCGATTTGACGCCGAGGCCGAGATTGGCGCCTTCCGGGATCGGCGACGAGCCGCTGGTGTTCGCAACGCCCTGCATGCGGTCCATCTGGTAGAACAGATCTGTGAACTCGGCGCGCGCCCGCTTGTACGACGTCGAGTTGATGTTGGCGATGTTGTTCGCGATGACTTCGATGTTGGTCTGCTGGGCGTTCATGCCCGTGGCCGCGATGGCAAGCGATTTCACAGCGTCACTCCTTGATCAGATCGACATCCGAACGACTTCCTGGTAGGCCTGCACGACCTTGTCGCGAACTGCGACCGCCGTCTGCAAGGCCTGCTCGGCCGACATCAACGCCTCCACGACGCGCCGCGTCGATTCCTTGCCCTGCATCGCCGAGATCGAGGCCGCCTCCCCCGCCTTCAACGTTCCGATCGCGTCCGTCGTCACCTGCTTCATGACCGATTCGAATCCGACATCGCCGCCGGACTGGATCGCGGGCGTGGCCGCCGGCGAAATGGCCTGCGCCTCGGTGGCGCGGCTCGCCGCCTGCGCGGTTGAGATCGCCGTGGATGAAATTGCCTCAAGCATTGTCAGCTCCTCAGCAGGTCGATGGTCATGCCCAGCATCGACCTCACCTGTTTCACCACCTGGAGATTGGCTTCATAGGACCGGTTGACTTCCCGCATGTCCGCCATCTCGATCATCATGTTGACGTTCGGCATCTTGACGTAGCCGGCCTTGTCGGCGGCGGGATGCCCCGGGTCGTACTCCACACGGTACGGCGTGGTGTCGACCCCGATTTCCTTGACCTTCGCCAGCTGCGCGCCCGAGGCGCGGTCCATCGCGGCATCGAAGGTGATCGTCTTGCGTTGATAGGGATCTGCGCCGGCAGTGCGCCCCGTCGCCGTCGCGTTGGCGAGGTTCTCCGAGACGATGCGCATGCGCGTCGACTGCGCTTCGAGCCCGGAGCTCGCGACCGTCAACGAGGATTGCAGAGAGTCCAGCATGTCAGTTCACCTCAGGTCTTTGCGCTCGACAGCAGCATGCGGTGAAACGACCGCACGATGGCCGAGTTCATCGAGTAGTCGCGACTGACGTCGCTGCCCTTGATCATTTCCTGCTCGAGGCTGACGGAGTTGCCGGAGTGAACCACATCCCAGCTATCCTTCTTCGCAGTCGCCCGCGTGTCGCTCTCGGCTGGGGAGAGCTGCAGGTGTGACGGCGACGTGGTCGCCAGTCTCACCGGGGTGCTGTCGAGCACCTTGTTGAAGGGTTCGACGTCGCGCGCCTTGAAGCCCGGCGTGTTGGCGTTGGCGACGTTGGTGGCGATCGTCGATTGGCGGAGCTCGAGGTATCGCGCCTGCGACGATGCGAGTTCGAAGAGATAGAGCGGTCCCACGGCAGCACCATTCTGGTTCAGACGGTGTAACCTTAGGGTCGCAAGCTTTCGTCAGGCTGATGGAAGGGACGCTGTCCTCGGAATTCTACTGGACCTTCTCGGACCGCGGCGTCTGCTTGGACTGCAGGAAGTAGATGATCTCGGCGACCGGCCGGAAGAACTCCGCCGGAATCACCTGGTCGACCTGAACCGCCTCGTAGAGCGCGCGCGCCAGCGCCTTGTTCTCGATCACCGGAATCCGGTTCTGCTCGGCGACTTCGCGGATCTTCAGCGCAATCACGTCCATGCCCTTCGCCACGACGATCGGCGCCGGATTTTCCTCACGATTGTAGCGCAGTGCGATCGCGAAGTGGGTCGGGTTCGCGATCACCAGCGTCGCGCGCGATGCGGAAGCGATCATGCGCTGGCGCGAGCGATCGCGCGCCAGCGAGCGCAGGCGCGCCTTGATCAACGGATCGCCTTCGGCCTGCTTGTGCTCGTCCTTGATCTCCTGCCGCGTCATGCGCAGCTCGCGCCGCCAGTGGAAGCGTGCCCAAGCCAGATCGACCGCGACCAGGACGATGGTCGCGATGCAGATCGCCGAGACGATTCGCATGGCGATGTTGAGAATCATCTCCGGCAGCGCGACCGGATCGGTGTACATCGCCTCGAACGCCTTCGCTTCCGACGAGCGCAGCACGAACGCGACGACGATAGTCACCGCGGCGAGCTTGAACAGCGACTTGGCGAACTCGACGAGGCCCTGCGATCCAAACAGCCGGCTCCAGCCGCCGAGCGGAGAGATTCGCGAAAGGTCCGGCGTGATGCGCTGGAGCACCAGGCTGGGAGCATTTTGCAACAGCGAGGCTGCGAGCCCGAACGCCGCCAGGGTGACGACCAACGGCGTCAGAAACCGCAGTGCCTGAAGGCCGACCACGATGAGGAGATTCTGGGCGTCGGCCCCGGTGCTGAGGGGGAAGCCGTCGGGATCATCGAGAAAGCCCGTCAGCATCGGCGTCAATTGCTGCACGCCCTGGCCGATCAGGAACGCCTGGATCACCATCAGCGCTGCCATCGAGGCGAAGATCGAAGCCTCCCGAGAGACCGGGATTTTGCCCTGTTCGAGCGCATCGCGGACTTTCTTCTCGGTCGGCTCTTCTGTCTTGCTCTCCTGATCGGTTGTTTCTGCCATGCCCGTTCAGCGGTCAGCGAAAGACCAGCTCATCCTCCTGCTCGGGGTTGAGCTCGATTTCGCCCTTTTCCGCAAGGTCGAGCGCGAGGTCGGTGATCACGCGCCGCGCCTCCAGCACGTCGCGCTGGTTCGACGGTTCGCCGATGGCGAGTTCGTGCTCGACGACCCTGCGGACGCGCGAGGCGACCGAGGAGAGGATCATCTCGCGGAAGTGCTTGTCGGTGCCCTTCAGCGCGATGACGATACGATCGGTCGGCACCTGGTCGAAGATCATCGTGCGCGCCTTCGGCGTCAGGTTGGTGACGTCGTCGAAGGTGAAGAGCAGCTCCTTCAGCACTTCGGCCGACTTCGGGCGCTTCTCCGAAAGGCTCTTGAGCATGTCCTCGATGTGTCCGCGCTCCATCTTGTTGATGATGTCGGCGACGCGGGCATAGGTATCGGCGCCGAGGTTGCGGGCGAAGTTCAGCGTCAGGTCCTCATGCAGCGTCTTCTCGAGGACCCTCAGGGCGTCGTCGACGATCGGCTTGAGGCTGAGCACGCGCCGCATCAGCTCGTTGCGCAGGCTCGACGGCAGCTGGCTCATGACCTTGGCGGCGCAGGACGGCTTGACCTTGGACAGGATCAGCGCCGCGGTCTGCGGATGCTCCTTGGACAGGTAGCTTGCCAGCGAGTTTTCCGACACCGACGAGACGCGGTCCCACACGGACCGGCTCGAATTTCCGAGCAGGTCCGACATGATGGCCGAGACCTGGTCGGCCGGAAGCACGTCGCCGAGCACGGCTTCCAGGCCGCCGAGGGTGCCGAGAATGTTGGCGCCCATCGAGAATTGCTGGGCGAACTCCTCGACGATCGCCTCCAGTTCCTGCGCCGTGATCGGCCGCAGCTCGGCCGCGGCCTTTGTAACGGTGCGGATATCCTGCGGCTCGAACTGCGCGAGCACGCTCGCGGCGGCCTGCCGGCCCATGGCGAGCAGGAGTGCCGCGACTTTCTCTGTCCCGCCCAGCGTGGCAACGCCTCGCTGTTTGATGGGAGCCACGCCGACCTGTGCCGCCATGGTCAGCTATCACCCTGCCCCAACGGCCCGACAATCTCTGTGAGCGAGACGCCGAAGCGGGAATTGTCTTCTTCGACCACGACCACCTCGCCGCGGGCGACGACGCGGCCGTTGACGACGACGTCGACCGGTTCGCCGACCCGGTGGTCGAGCGGAACCACCGCGCCGCGGCCGAGCTTCATCAGGTTTGCCACCGGAATGGTGGCCGATCCCAGCACCACCTGCATGGTCACGGGAATGCGCAGAATGGCATCGACATTGGCGAACTTGCCGGTCTCCTCCGCGGTGCGCGCGGCGATCTCCGCCAGCCGCTCCAGCGGAGATGTCTCGGTATGCCCCTCGTCGGACGCCGATGCTGACTCATAGTCGAAGGATTGCGCCATCTGGTATCGCCTCTTGGTATTTGCGCTCCCGGAGCGCCGCGACGTTCCGATCGTATTTCTTCCGCCGGCTTCGGCTTCAATGCTTGTTCACGTCGGCGCCGCCAGCGCTCGCCGCGGATGCGAGCCCGTTCCTCGCATCCAGCGCCGCGATCGCCTCGTTGGCCTGATCGATCTTCGTGCTCAGCACGCTGGCAAGCCGCCCGAGGTTTGCGGTGGAATCATGCGCCGCGGTGATGACCGTGTCGAAGGCGCCCGCCGTCTCCTGGACGATGGTCGAGAACTCGCCCTGGTAGCTGCGCAACCGCGCCAGCTCGCGATGCATCCGGGTCACCCGCATGCTGGTGAAGGCGAGCGCGATCAGCAGCACGGCATCAACGAGATAGGATATCATCGACGAACTCCCGTTTCTGATCGACGGGATCTGCCACCTGCATGGCGTAATAGCCATCAAGCTGGCCGATCTGACACCAGAACAGCACCTGGTTGTTGCTCTCGAGCCGGGCCAGCGTGCGCGGCGTGGCTTCGAGCTCGAGCACCTGCCCGACCTGGAACTTGACGACGTCGCCGAGCGAAATCATCTTCTCGTCCAGCACGGCGCTCAGGGTCACCTCGGTGCGGTGAACCTCGGTCTCCATCTGCTCGCGCCAGCGCGGATCGGCCGCCCGGCCGTCGCTGACGACCACGGTCGCGAGCTTCTGCCTGAGCGGGTTGAGCGCGGAGTGCGGAATGATGAGGAACATCTGACCGCCGCGGTAGAGCGCCTGCAGCATGATGTTCGCGCAGATCGACATGTTGCCGCTCCGCCCGATCGCCAGCGACGCCATGGCGGTCTCGACCCGCTCGACGCGGAAGGTGACGTTGGAGGTGCCGGCGAAAGCGGATTGCAGCGCCTTGGCGAACCGCTCGAACAGCGCCTGGACCAGGCGGATCTCGATGTTCGAGAAGCTGCGCTCGACGTCGAGCGGCGGTTCGGCGCCGTCGGAGCCGAACATCGCCTCGACCATCGTGAACACGAAGTCGCGGTCGAGCATGATGATGATGCGGGAGTCCCACTGCTCGGCATAGAGCACGGCCGCAACCGCGTTGGCCTCGTAGTCCTTGATGATGTCGCCGACACGATCGTTGGTGATGCCGTTGACCGAGAAATAGCATGGCGTTCCAGCCATCGGCTGCAGGCTGTCCGTGCACGATGCCGCCATGCGATCGAAGATCACATTGAGCATCGGCATGCGCTCGATCGAGATGCCGGCGGCGTCCAGCAGATAGTTCGGCAGCGGCTTGCGCTGATCGACGTCGAGGGCTTCCATCATGATGCGCGCGCAGCCTTCGGTTCAACCTCGGTCACGACCGCCTTGGGGCCCGCGATCGTCTCGTTCTCGACGACGTCGATCGAAGGCCGCTCGGGGCTCGCGATCATCTTGCGGCCGTGCTCGACGGCGATCTGCGGCATGGCGCCGTTCATGAACGCCAGCAGCGTCTGCTTGACGATGATGTAGGGCCGGCAACGCTTCTCCCGCGTCATCTTCACCTTCATCGCGAAGGGCGAAATGATGCCGTAGGACAGGAAAATGCCCGCAAAGGTGCCGACCAGGGCGGCGCCGATGAAGCCGCCCAGCAGCTTCGGCGACTGGTCGAGCGCGCCCATGGCCTTGATGACGCCGAGCACCGCGGCGACGATGCCGAGCGCAGGCAGCGCTTCCGAGACCACCACCAGCGCGTGGTAGGGCGCCAGCTTGCTCTTCACGATGGTGTGGATCTCCTCGTCCATCAGCGCTTCGATCTCGTGCGTTCGCGCGTTACCCATGATGATGAGGCGGACATAATCGCAGATGAACTGCAGCAGCGACGGATCTCCGAGCACGCTCGGGAACGCTTTGAAGATCTCGGAGGACGCGGGATCGTCGATATGCGCCTCGACCTCGTTGCGGCCCTTGCCCCGCAGCTCCCGCATCAGCGCGTGCAGCGCGCCGAGCAGATCGAGATAGTAGCGCTGGCCGGGCACCGCCCCAGTCACTGCCTGCACGCAGGCAAGCCCGGTATCCGCGACCGTCTTCCAGGGATTGGCCATGATGAAGGTGCCAGCCGCGGTGCCCATGATGATCACGAACTCCCACGGCTGCATCAGCACGCCCAGATGCCCGCCCATGGCGGCAAATCCGCCCAGCAGTGCCGCTACCGTGATCACGATCCCCACGAAACTGCCCAACGCGCCGCTCCATCACCGACCCCATCGGGAATATCTAGTGGGCGAGCCTTGCGTGAGGCTGGCTTCCCCCTCGCCAGCCTCGCGCAAGCGATTCACGGCAGCTTGGGACGACGTCGCGAGAGCGGCCAGAGGGGCGCGTGTGATGCTATCCACCATCGCGGACTACACTAGACTGACCAAGGACATGGGCAAGTCGCTGACGCAGGTCGCGACGCAGCCGGATGTCAGCCGCGACACCGACTATTTCCTCAGCCACATCGGCAACGTGAAGACCATCGACGACTTCCTGAAGGACTATCGCCTCTATTCCTACGCGATGAAGGCATACGGCCTCAGCGACATGACCTACGCCAAGGCGTTCATGCGCAAGGTGCTGACCGAGGGTATCGCCGACAACAAGACCTTCGCCAACAAGCTGACCGACACCCGCTACCGGCAATTCGCGGCCGCCTTCAATTTCGCCGCCCTCGGCGACAAGGCGACCCAAACCGCCGCGGCCACGACCGGCACGGCAACCCAGTTCGTCACGCAGACGATGGAGGAGAAGGCCGGCGACCAGAACGAGGGCCTGCGGCTGGCGCTCTATTTCACGCGCAAGGCCTCCACGATCACCAATTCCTACCAGATCCTCGCGGACAAGGCGATGACGCAAGTGGTCCAGACGGCGCTCGGCCTGCCGTCGACGATCAGCTCGGCTGATATCGATGCCCAGGCCAAGATGATCACGAGCAAGATCAACCTCACCGATTTCCAGGACCCGGCCAAGGTCACCAAATTCGTGCAGCGCTTCGCGGCGATGTGGGATGCGACCCGGGCCCAGAGCGACAACTCGACCAACCCGGCGCTGGTCCTGATCGGCGGCGCCGCAACGTCGATCAGCATGGATAGCAACGTGCTCACGACACTTCAGAACATCAAGTTCAACAGGTAAGTCATGCAATCGGCCCTCTATGTAGGATTGTCGGCACAGGTCGCCCTCGAAAAACGGCTCCAGACGATCGCCAACAACGTCGCCAACGTCAACACGGCGGCGTTCCGCACCGACGTGGTGAAGTTCGAGACCGTGCTGTCCAAGGCGGGCGCGAACCCGGTCGCCTTCTCCTCGCCCGGCGACAACATCATCTCGCGCGAGATGGGCAGCATCACCGAGAGCGGCAACCCGCTCGACGTCGCCGTGGTCGGACAGGGCTGGATCGCGTTCGCCGGTCCGAACGGCACGGTCTATACGCGCGACGGCCGTCTCCAGATCGCCGCCAACGGCGACCTTCAGACCGTGTCCGGCTTCCCCGTCATCGATTCCGGCGGCGCGCAGATCACGCTGGATCCGAACGGCGGACCGGTCTCGATCGCGCGGAGCGGCGCGATTACCCAGGACAACAACGAGATCGGCACCATCGGCCTGTTCAACATTCCCGCCGACGCCAATCTCGACCGCTACGGCAATTCGGGCGTCACGCCCAACCGGCCTGCGACCGCCATCGCCGACTTCTCCCGCGACGGCTTCAAGCAGGGCTATGTCGAGGGCTCCGGCGCCAATCCGATGATGGAATTGACGAAGCTGATCGCGGCCTCGCGCGCCTTCGACGGCACCAATTCGATGATCGAGGGAACCGAAAGCTCGCTCCAGAACGCAATCCGGACGCTGGGCGAACCCGGCAAATAGACTGCGCCTCGGGCGCAATGAGGTTGGACGGTTTCCTTGAACGCTCTTCGGCAACTTGAGTGGGCGCTGCTGGAGCTTCAGCAGAGCACTCCCCTGGCAAGCGTCAGCGGCGCGATCTCCGAGATCGCGTCGACGCATTTCCGCGTCTCCGGCCTGTCGCGCTTCGTCAGGCTCGGCGAACTCATCGGCGTCAACTCCGGCGGCAAGCCCCAGATCGGCGAGGTGGTGCGGATCGACAGCGAAGGCATCATCGCCAAGCCGTTCGACCGGCAGTTCGCCGGCGGCCTCGGCTCGGTCGCCTACCGGATGCCCCCATTGTCGTTCGCGCCCGATCCGAGCTGGAAGGGCCGCGTCATCAACGCGCTCGGGGTGCCGCTGGACGGACAGGGCCCTCTCACCCCCGGATCGCGTCCGGTCTCGGCCGAGGCGGAGGCGCCTTCGGCCATGAAGCGCGCCCGGGTCCACAAGCCGCTGCGCACCGGCGTACGCGTCATCGACCTGTTCGCCCCGATCTGCGCCGGCCAGCGCGTCGGCATCTTTGCAGGCTCCGGCGTCGGTAAATCGACGCTGCTTGCGATGCTCGCCCGCAGCCAGGGTTTTGACACCGTCGTGTTGGCCCTGGTCGGCGAGCGCGGCCGCGAGGTGCGCGAATTCATTGAGGACGTGCTGGGCGCCGATCGTCACCGCGCCGTCACGATCGTGTCGACGGGAGACGAGAGCCCCATGATGCGGCGGCTGGCGCCGAAGACGGCCATGGCGGTCGCCGAATATTTCCGAGACCGGGGCGAATCGGTCCTGCTCATGGTCGATTCGATCACCCGCTTCGCCCACGCAGCCCGCGAAGTCGCGCTCGCCGCCGGCGAGCCCGCGGTCGCGCGCGGCTACGCACCCACCGTCTTCACCGATCTCCCGCGCCTTCTGGAGCGCGCCGGCCCCGGCGAGGAGGGATCCGGGACGATCACCGGGATTTTCTCCGTGCTGGTGGACGGCGACGATCACAACGAGCCGATCGCCGATACCATCCGCAGCACACTCGATGGCCATATCGTGCTCTCCAGGCACATCGCCGACCAGGCGCGTTATCCCGCGGTGGACGTTCTGGGTTCCGTCTCCCGCCTTGCCCATAACGTCTGGGACCCCGAAGAGCGCGAATTGGTGAGCAAGCTGCGCGCCATGATCGCGAAATACGAGGACACGCGCGACCTTCGCCTGATGGGCGGATACCAGGCGGGACGTGATTCGGGTCTCGACCAGGCGGTCGACATGGTTCCGAGAATCTACGGCGCGATGCGACAGGACGCCTCGGCTCCGCCAAGCGCCGACCCGTTCCGCGAGCTGCGGGATATGCTCAAGAGCGACTAGCAAGTCTCAGATTGAGCCGGCGCGCGAGGGCGCCCGCGATCACTTGCTCCTTGTTTTCGACAGGCGATTACGCATGCAGCCACGCTTACAGCGCATGCGCCTGCGCGACCGTCTCGGTTTTCGCCGCGATCGCCTCCACCATTCGGGTGAGGCAGCCCGCGCCGAATACGACTGAACTGGCGATTCCTCGATCTGGTCCGGACAACCGCCGCGTGCAATTCCTGTGAGTTCCCTCGGACAATTCTTGGCAGAACGCACAAGTTGTGGATGACATGCCGAGGCACATCGTCGTCATGCACAAGGTTCGATCAACTTGCATCAACGACGACCAACAACGTGCCGTGCAATAAAACTGTCGCATAGTCGCGTGCATGTTGCTGGTGGGACAGGGCATTGCGTTCACCATCATGTGTCCCGAAGAGCGAGATTGTCTTGAACGTTACATTCGCCTGCGACGACATCCAGTCTCCGAGAGGGTCTCTACTTGATTTTGTTGAGAAGCTCATTCATCGTTTCGATGAACATAAGAAACGTCTGCGTGTGACTTGAACCTTAGGGGCTTCGGTTGAACTACTCCGATCCATCGTCTGCTGGCGACGGCTATTCGGGCTCCCGTGCGACGACGCCGCGAATGGCATACCATCAGCAACACCGCTTCCCGCGTCATAACCTGCAGTGCCCATCCGTCCATGTCGGGCGCCAGGCAGGCCGTGCCTTCACGCGAGAGAAGAGCACGGTGCATGTGTCGGATATCGCGGTCGGCACGGCTTCTCGCAAACGGCTCGTGCGCAACGACGGAAGGCGGCTCCGGGGCGCCGCAAACGTGACTCCCGGGGCAAGGTAGGAATTCATGCCATTGGCAAGAGAAGCCGTCGAGCTGCTGGTTCAGGCGGCGAGGGCTTGGTATTTCGAAGGCAATCAGCATGGGTTGCGCGACCGGGAATGGATGGCGCTGCGCTTTCTCGGCCGGGCCAACAGGTTTTCGCGCACGCCGTCCGCGCTCGCCGGCTTCATCGGCGCCACCAGGGCGACTGCATCGCAGATCGTGAAGACGCTGGAGGGCAAGTCCTTCCTGGTGCGAAAGCCGTCGCACGAAGACAAGCGTTCTGTCGTGCTGCACGTCACTGCGCAGGGCGAAAAGTGTCTGAGCCAGCACGATCCAATCAATCACGTGCTGAACGCGGTCACAGCGCTCGGCCCCGACGAGTGCGTCAGGCTGCGCGATTCGCTGCGCGAGATCCTCAACCACCTCGACGCGGCACATCAGCGGCTCGAAGCCAGCATCTGTCGGGACTGCATGTTTCTCGCCGAACGCGGGCCGAGTACCGGCAAGGGACGCGCAACGGCCGAATTCATGTGCCGGCTGTATCGCGCCCCGGTTTCGCTCGAGGAGACCGAACTGCTCTGCACCAGTTTCGAGCGCACCCGCGACCGTCCCAAGATCGATGAGCATCTCGACCGCGCGCGTGTGGTGAACCAGGGGTGAGGCACGCGTCATTTCCGTGCGCGAATCCTGCGCTGAACTTGCGGAAGGTTGCGCAGCGTTGGCGAGAACGAAATGTGGCGCACACTCCGTCAAACCGTCATTGCGAGCGAAGCGACTTGTCCGCCGAAGCTTTGGCGAAGTCGGAAGCAATCCAGATTCCCTCCGCGGCGGCAGACTGGATTGCTTCGCTGCGCTCGCAATGACAGAGCATGAGGTGGTAGCGCCAATGTTCCAGCTCGCATTTCGAATTGCAGACACAGCTTCGCAGCCTCGCGGCGCGTTTCGCCCGAGCTTTGCTTGGTCACTCCACCCTCAATGCCAAGAGGGCGCAGGGAAGGCCGGGTGCCGGCTCGCACCCGCGGTCCGCTGCGCGAAAAGCACACGCAGGAAAACCGCACAGCAGCATACAGGTGGTGCCAATCACTC
>NZ_JBVVPT010000012.1:0-174060 GCF_055811715.1 Bradyrhizobium sp. WSM4872
GGCGGATAGCCGTATGCCCACAGTGCAGTGCTCGGACCGCCAAAATGGTGTATCCGCAGGGAGCGCGTCCTGCGATCTCGCCGCCGCGCCAAGATCCAGTTCCCCGGAGGAATTCGACATGTCGGCCCTGCCGCTCTCAGGCATCAAGATCCTTGACCTCACCCGCGTGCTTGCCGGGCCCTTGTCGGCCCAGATGCTGGGCGATTTGGGCGCCGAGGTGATCAAGATCGAGCGGCCGGGCACCGGTGACGACGCGCGCGCCTTCGGCCCGCCCTATCTGACCGACCCCGATGGCAAGGCCAACAACAACAACTCGTTTTACCTCTGCGCCAACCGCAACAAGAAGTCGGTCACGGTCAACATCGCCAAGCCCGAGGGGCAGGCGATCATCCGTGAGCTCGCCAAGGACGTCGACGTCTTCATGGAGAACTACAAGGTCGGCGATCTCAAGCGCTACGGCCTCGACTACGAAACCATCAAGGCGATCAATCCCGGCATTATCTATTGCTCCGTGACCGGCTTCGGCCAGACCGGCCCCTATGCGCCGCGCGCCGGTTATGACGCCATCCTGCAGGCGATGGGCGGCTTGATGAGCGTCACCGGCCATATCGACGGCGAGCCCGGCGAGGGCCCGATGAAGGTCGGCCCGTCGATCGTCGACTACATGACCGGCATGAACACCTCGATCGGGATTCTCTCGGCGCTATACCATCGCGACGCCAATGATGGCGTGGGACAGCATATCGACGTCTGCCTGTTCGACACCGTGATCGCATCGTTGTCGCACTGGCTGCAGATCTACCTCGTCAATGGCAAGACGCCGCCGCGCCGCGGCACCTGGGGCAATGGCGGCATGCCGGCCGGCGTGTTCCGCTGCACCGACGGCGAATTGATGCTGGTGGTCGGCAATGACGGCCAGTTCCAGCGCACCTGCGCCGTGCTCGGCGCACCCGAGCTTGCGAGCGACAAGCGCTTCGTCAAGAACAACGATCGTGTCGTGCACGGCAAGGAGATCATGGCGATCTTCGCCGGCCTGTTCCTGAAGCAGTCGGTGGCCTATTGGCTGGACAAGCTGGAGGAGGCCGGCGTGCCCTCCGGCCCGATCAACAATTTCGAGCAGGTGTTTTCCGATCCCCACGTCCAGTCGCGCGGCATGCGGGTGAAGGTCGACCATCCCTTCCAGCCCGATCTCTCGCTGATCCGCAACGCGCTGACGCTCTCGGAAACCCCGATCAAGGACTACCGCGCCCCGCCGCTGCTCGGTGAGCACACCCAGGAGGTGCTCGCCGGCAAGCTCGGCTATGATGCCGGCAAGATCGAGACGCTGAAGCAGCAGGGCATCATCTAGCTTCGGCGGAGCGCAGATCTTGACGTCATCATGACGCTCGTGCGGCCTTGCGCGAGCCTTGCGCGCAATCCCCAGATAATCCCGGTCCGTACTCACACAGGCTTCCGCTTCGCGCGCGACTCAGATTCGATCGGTCCACTCAGTCCGGGAGGGAACGCATGTCCTACACGATCGGGTTTCAAGCCAAGAACCAGAAGGCAATTCTGGCAACCGAGGCGGCAACGGCCAACCAGGCCGTCGCGATCGTTGCCGCGTTGCGGCAAAGTGCAGACGAAATAAAGTTCATCCGCTCGCCGCAGGAAGGCGACATGGGCATCGAGATGCTGCTGCTGCTCGCCAAGGAAGAGGCCGAGGAGATGCCGCAGCACGCTTAGGCGGCTCAACGGGCAAACTTCGGCGATCAAACTTCGATCACAAGCGAAGCATGACGGCTGCAACATGATGTAGCAAGCCGTCATCTCGCTTGCACCGAAGGTGGCCGCCCATGAAACCCGAACTGAAGCGCGAAGCGCTCCGCGTCGAACCGATCTCGACTTTCCTCGATCGCCGGCAGGCGCCGGTCTCGCCGGTCACGCGCGCCGGCAACATGATCTTCGTCGCCGGCCTGCCGCCATTCGACCCAGGCACAGGCGAGATCGCGGAAGTGTCGATCGAACGGCAGAGCGAACTGATCATGGAGCAGATGAAGCTGTGCCTTGAGACGGCAGGCGCGAGCCTCGACAACGTCATGAAGTGCAACGTCTACTGCACCTCGACCAAACACTTCGCCGCGTTCAACGCCGTCTATGCGCGCTATTTCCCGCACGATCCGCCGGCGCGGATCTTCGTCTGCACGCCGGAATGGTTCGGCCCCTTCGACGTCGAGATCGACTGCATCGCGATGATGTGACGTTTAGCGCGCCGCCACCTTTGGCGGTGCCTTCGCCTCTGTCCGTCCCGCGGTCAGCGCCATCGTCGCGACGCTGACGACGCGGGCGACCACGTCTTCGACGTCGTCGAGGTCGCATTTGCCTTCCGACAGTTTCGTCAGCCGCTCGCTCTCGCGGATGGTGTGGTGCGCCATGGCGAGCGCGAAATTCAGGCCCCAGTAGATATCGACGTCGCTGCGGTCGGGCAGGGACCGTCGCATCGCGCCGGCGAATTTGCGCAAATGGTCGATCTCGCGGTTCTTGATGCGCCGGATCGGCGGCACGGATTCGATCGAGGCGCGGATCATGAAGCGCGCCGCGGTCGAGCGCTGGTTCTCGGGGCCTAGGCAGCCGCGCAGCGTCGGGCCGACCAGGGCATGCAGGATTACCTCGATCGGCGCGCGGCCGCCGCCTTGTTCTTCCGCCGCCTTCAATTCGCGCAGACGCTCGCGGTTGGTGGCGATCGAGCGCGTCACGAACAGCTCCGCGATCAACTCGTCCTTCGAGCCGAAATGATAGTTCACCGCCGCGAGGTTGACATTGGCCTCCGCGACGATGTCGCGCAGCGTCACGTCGCCGAACCCGCGATCGGCATAGAGCCGTTCGGCGGCGGCGAGAATGGCAGTCCGGGTATGATCGCTGGCCATGGGAGCCCCTCGGGGAGGGAGTTGCAATTCAAACAGTTGTATGAAACTATCGTTTGAAGGTCGGGGAAGTCAATCCGCAATCGGGACTCGTCCGCAAACGCGCGAAGGGGTTCCGGAGAGTTCGCAAGTCGCGCATTCGCACTTGCGGGTCGCACAATGCGGGTGGACAGTCCGGCGCAAAACAAGTTCGCCACAACGAGTTGGCAAAGACGAGGAGCGTCCCATGGATTTCGATCTGTCGCCGAAGCAGAAGGAATGGCTCGACCGCGTGCAGTCCTTCATGGCCAAGCACGTGCGCCCGGCGGTGCCGGTCTATGACGAGCAGGATCGCAGCGGCGAACGCTGGAAGGTGATCCCGGTGCTGGAAGACCTCAAGAAGAAGGCGAAAGCCGAAGGCCTCTGGAACATGTTCATGCCGCCCAACGAGCATGAGGATGACGAATTCCGCGGCGCGGGACTAACCAATCTGGAGTACGCACTGCTCTCCGAGCAGATGGGCCACATCTCCTGGGCTTCGGAAGTCTTCAACTGTTCCGCGCCCGACACCGGCAACATGGAAGTGTTCATGCGCTACGGTTCCAAGGAGCAGAAGCGCAAATGGCTGCGTCCGCTGATGGACGGCGAGATCCGCTCGGCCTTCCTGATGACGGAGCCGGCCGTGGCCTCGTCCGATGCCACCAACATCGAAACCAGCATCGCGCGCGACGGCGACCACTACGTCATCAACGGCCGCAAATGGTGGTCGTCCGGCGTCGGCGATCCCCGCTGCAAGATCGCGATCCTGATGGGCAAGACCGATTTCAAGGCGGCCAAGCACCAGCAGCAGTCGCAGATCCTGGTTCCGCTCGACACCCCCGGCATCAAGGTCGAGAAGATGCTGCCCGTGTTCGGCTTCGACGACGCGCCGCATGGCCACGCCCAGGTGCTGCTCGAGAACGTGCGGGTGCCGAAGGAGAACATCCTGCTCGGCGAAGGCCGCGGCTTCGAGATCGCGCAGGGCCGACTCGGTCCCGGCCGCATCCATCACTGCATGCGCACCATCGGCAAGGCCGAGGAGGCGCTGGAGAAGATGGTGAAGCGGCTCACCTCGCGCACCGCTTTCGGCAAGCGGATCGTCGAGCATTCGGTGTGGGAGCAGCGCATCGGCGAGGCCCGCACCAATATCGAGATGACGCGGCTGTTGTGCCTCAAGGCCGCCGACATGATGGACAAGGTCGGCAACAAGACCGCACAGGCCGAGATCGCCATGATCAAGGTCGCCGCTCCCAACATGGCGCTGAAGATCATCGACGAGGCGATCCAGGCCTTCGGCGGTGCAGGCGTCTCGGACGAAGCCGGCCTTGCCAAGGACTACGCTCATATCCGCACGCTCCGTCTCGCCGACGGCCCGGACGAGGTACATAATCGCGCCATTGCAAGGCTCGAGGTTCGGAAGTATGCAAACTCTTCCAGTCATTAAGCGGGAGAGCATGCTGGCGCTCCCGATTTGAAGAAACGACAGGGCATGATCCGTGATCGGATGACCGCTTGACGCAAGTGCGCTGGGGGTTACCGATTAGGATCATGTCCGGACTGAAGAGGGAGCGTCATCGTGGCTGACGGCGTCAGGAAAGACGAAGAATTCTCGGGCACCAAGCCCGTCGAGGAGCGTCATCGTATCGACGAGATGCGGCTCGAAGCCTGGATGCGCGACAACGTCGAAGGCTATGAGGGACCGCTGGTCGTCCTCCAGTTCAGGGGTGGCCAGTCCAACCCGACCTACCGGCTGGACACGCCGAACCGCTCCTACGTGATGCGCAGAAAACCGTTCGGCAAATTGTTGCCGTCGGCGCACGCGGTCGATCGCGAATATCGGGTGATCGCGGCGCTGGGAAAACAGGGCTTTCCGGTCGCGAAGGCCTATGCGCTGTGCCAGGACGACAGCATCATCGGTTCCGCCTTCTACATCATGTCGATGGAAGACGGCCGGGTGTTCTGGGATCCGACGCTGCCGAGCCAGACGCCGGAAGATCGCCGAAAAATCTTCACCAGTAAGATCGAGACGCTGGCCAAGCTCCACATGTTCGATCCCGTCGCGATCGGTCTTGGCGACTTCGGCAAGCCGGGCAATTATTTCGCGCGCCAGATCGATCGTTGGACCAAGCAGTACCGTGCGTCCGAGACCCAGACCATTCCGGAGTTCGAGAAGGTCGCCGAATGGCTGCCGAAGACCGTGCCGGAGCAGGCGCGCGTCTCGATCGTCCACGGCGACTATCGCCTCGACAACATGATTTTCCATGCGACCGAACCGCGCGTGCAGGCCGTGCTCGATTGGGAATTGTCGACACTCGGCGATCCCATGGCCGATTTCACCTATCTGCTCATGCAGTGGGTCATGCCCGGTCTGGACGGTGCCGACCTCAAGGCGCTCAACATTCCGAGCGTGGAAGAGGCCGCGCAGATCTATTGCAACGTCACCAAGATGACGGTGCCTGATCTCAACTGGTATTTTGCCTACAACCTGTTCCGCCTCGCCGGCATCACGCAAGGCATCGCCGGCCGGGTCCGCGACGGCACCGCGGCGAATGCCAAGGCGCTCGAATCCGCCAAGCGCACCGTGCCGTTGTCGAAAGCGTCTTGGGAGTATGCGCAGAAGGCCGGCGCGGTTTAAGGAATCCGAAGGCGCGGCGGCGGCCGCGCCTTTGCTTGCGTTCCTCTCGTGTCCGGGACACGGAACAGAATGACGAGAGAGATGCCCGCATGATCGACCACACCACCCTCATCACCTACATCCTCATCGTCCTCGGCTTCGTCTTCATTCCCGGACCGGCGACACTCCTCACCATGGCGCGTGCCGCGAGCTCGGGAACAAGGGTCGGCATCGCGACGGGCGCGGGAATTGCGGCCGGTGACGTGGTCCACACCACCATGGCAATCGTCGGCCTCTCTGCGATCATCGCAACTTCGGCGGTCCTGTTCAGCGTCGTCAAATACGCGGGCGCAGGCTTCCTGATCTATCTCGGCATTCGCGCCATGCTCGACAAGACGCCGATCGCGGTAAATGGCGGCGCGCCCGCGATCAGCGCAATGAGGGCATTCCGGCAGGCCGTGCTGACCGAGGTGCTCAATCCCAAGACCGCGCTGTTCTTCCTTGCGTTCCTGCCGCAGTTCGTCCGGCCCGAGCATGGTTCGACGACGCTGCAGCTCGCGAGCCTCGGCTTAGTTTTCGTGTTGCTCGGTCTGCTCAGCACGGTCGTCTTCGCCGTCGGCGCCGGTCGTCTCGGCAGTCTGCTGCGCCGCCATCCGGCCGTGGTTAAGTGGCAGGGCAAGATGGTCGGGACGATCTACTGCGCCGTCGGCGTGCGGCTGGCATTGCAGGAGCGCTGAACGGTATCCGCCGCTCTCGTGTCCCGGACGCGGGGCAGCGCGCACCGCTGCTCCGCAGTTGTAGCCCGGATGAGCGCAGCGATATCCGGGACAGCGGTCCCGCATGTCGCTACGCTCATGCAGGCTACGGGCGTCTCCAGTCGCTCGTCATTGCGAGCGAAGCGAAGCAATCCAGAATCTTCGCACGGTGGCAGTCTGCATTTCTTCGTCGCAAGAGCTTCTCGCAATGACGAGAAGGCGCTCACCCCTTCACGCAATGCCCGATCAGCTTCTCAATGAAGCCTGCGCATTTCTCCAGCTCCGCCATTTCCACGAACTCGTCCGGCGTATGCGCCTGCGCGATTGAACCGGGGCCGATCACCACTGACGGGATGTCGGCCATGCTGGCGAACAGGCTTGCCTCGGTGCCGAACGCGACCTTGGCGTGGTCGTTGCGCCCCGCGAGGCTCTTGGCCAGCGTGACGATTGTCGCATCGGCCGCCGTGTCGAGCGCGGGGTAATCGAGGATCTCCTCAAAATCGATGCCGCACTCCGGATGCTGCTTTTTCATCGCGGGCTCGAGCTCGGCCTTGGCCCAGGCGACGATCGCATCCGTAACCTCGCGCGACTCGGTGATGCCGATGCCACGGCATTCGAAATCCACCGTGCAGCTATCAGGCACGATGTTCAGCGCGGCGCCGCCATGCACGATGCTGGTGAGCAGCGTCGAGTGCGGGACGTCGTAGAGGCTGTCGGCCGCTCGCACGGCTGCGAGCGCCACGGCGCGGTGTCGGATCTCGACGATTAGCTCGGCCGCATATTCGATCGCATTCACGCCGTCGGGCGCGATCGAGGAGTGGCGGGCGAGGCCGTGGAATGTGGCGCGCACGCCGTGCTTGCCCTTGTGGCCGATGATGACCTTCATCTCGGTCGGCTCGCCGATGAAGGCGCCGAGCGGCTTGATCCGTTTCTTCGCGACCTCGCGCAGCATCGGCCGCACGCCGACGCAACCGATCTCCTCGTCATAGGAGATGGCGAGATGAATTGGCGTTTCGAGCTTCGCTTCCAGCATCTCCGGAACCATGGCAAGGCACACCGCGACGAATCCCTTCATGTCGGTGGTGCCGCGGCCATAGAGCCTGCCGTTGCGCTCGACCAGCTTGAACGGATCGTGGCTCCAGTCCTGGCCGACCACGGGCACCACGTCGGTATGTCCCGACAGCACCAGGCCGGGGCGGTCCTCGGGTCCAATGGTGACCCATAGCGAGGCTTTCTGTCCGGTCTCGTCGACGATGCGCTCACCCTTGACGCCGAGCGCGACGAGATAGCTCTCGATATGCGCGATCAGGGGCAGGTTGGAGCGATCGCTGATCGTGTCGAAGCCGACGAGGTCGGCGAGCAGCTTGCGAATACGGTCGGGTCTTGAGCTCGGCATTTTCACGTTCTTGTCAGGGGGATGGAAGCTGAAGTGCCTGCATGAACCATACCAATGTTGCGCTCCAGTGAGCAAATCAACATGTCGGCCCGTAGCCCGGGTGAGCGAGCGATACCCGGGACAGCTCGTGGTCGGAATCCCGGATGTCGCTTCGCTCATCCGGGCTACAAGACCCTGCGTTGCCTGTCGGGCAAAACACACAAGTCGCTGGTCAATCCTCCGGCGCAAAAACATTCCGCTTTACCGAAATTCGGAAACGGCGTATGTGTCGCGGCAACCCGGCCCAAGGAAGAGGGGCGTATCGCGATCGTCACGAACGCGGGCCGGACGGCGGTGGACGTTGGTCACATCGGCGCGAAGGACTTCGCAGGGCGGGCAACCGTGAGTGAAGGCGTCGCGCACACGACCGGTGTGATCGGCGTACGGCAAAATCGTGTGGTCCTGGCGCCCGGGGTCTGTGCGCCAAGTGTTGCGGTGATGTGGGGTGCCCAACCGGGCACACGCATCAGCCATCCGCAAGGCGACGGGGGCAATAGTGCATCGCTCCCCGGGGAGAGCGCGACATAAGCCGTAAAACCACTGCGCAGGGAAGGCCGTGTGTTGGGCTTCACCTGTATGCTGCTGTGCAATTTTGTTCACGACAATCTCGCACAGTGGACCGCGGGTGCCAGCCGGCACCCGGCCTTCCCTGCGCCCTCTTTCAATTGAGGGTGAGGCATCGAGGCAAAGCTCGGGCGAACAAGCCGCGAGGATGCGATCCCATGTCAGTTATTCATCAACAGTCTCGTGCCCCGGACGCAGCGCAGCGCCTCTTGGCGGTGCGCTGCAGAGCCGGGGCCCATGCAACAGCGTGCCGTGGGACCTGCTGGGTCCCGGCTCTGCGCAGCACCGCTACGCACTGCAGCGCGTCCGGGACACGGGAGTGCGCGAACTAAACCGGCTTCCCGGTATACGGCATCGACGCCGTCAGTCCGCCGTCCACCGGGAAGGCCTGGCCATTGACATACGACGCCTCGTCGCTGGCCAGGAACAATCCCATCGCGGCGAGCTCGTGCGGCTGGCCGGGGCGCTTGAGCGGATTGAGCTGGCCGATCTTGTCGGCGGTGCCGCGCTCCTTGGCGCGGTCGAAGATCGGTTTGGTCATGCCGGTCTCGATCAGGCCCGGGCACACCGCGTTGATACGCACGCCGGTACCGGTGAGCGAATACGCCGTGGTCTGCACCAGGGAGATCACACCGGCCTTGCTCGCGGCATAGGGATGTCCGCTGGCGCCGGCCTTGAGGCCCGCGACGGACGCGGTCAGCACGATCGCGCCGGACTGCTGCTTCACCATGTGCGGCATCGCATGCTTCACCGCGAGAAACGGCCCGATCAGATTGATGCGCAAGACCTCCTGCCACTGCTCGACGGTCTGCTCGCCGAGCGGGACGAGTCCGCCGCTGACGCCGGCATTGGCCCAGATCACGTCGAGCCGCCCGTGCGCCTTCACCGCCTTGTCGATCACGGCCATGACGTCCTTTTCGGAGCCGGCGTCCGCCACCATGGCTTCCGCGACACCGCCGGCCTTCTTCACCTCGTCGACCGTCTCCTTCACCGCCTCGGTGCGATCGACCGCGATCAGCTTGGCGCCTTCTCTCGTGAACAGCAGCGCGGCCGCGCGGCCGATGCCGCTGCCGGCACCGGTGATGATGACGGATTTGCCTTGCAGACGGCCCATGCGTTGTCTCCCTTTGGTTCGCACGCGACGCTTGCCGCGCGACGGAATTTCAAACAAGATTTCAAACGGTAAAGTGTCTTGAGACACGTTCGCTACTGACGTACAGCGACATCAAACGGGATGGAAGGGTTTCGATGGCAGGTGCAGACAAGCCCAAAGTGGTCACGACACGCTGGTGGTGGGTCCGTCACGCGCCCGTGCGCAATGACGGCGGCAACATCTACGGTCAGTCCGATCTCGCCTGCGACACCAGCGATACCTACGTCTTCAATGCTGTTGCCAAGGTGCTGCCACGCAAGGCGGTCTGGTATTCGAGCAATCTGATGCGCACGCATCAGACCGCCGAAGCGATCTGGGCGGCCGGCTTCCCGAGGCCCGCGTCGATGACATGGGAAGCGGACCTCGCCGAACAAAACCTCGGCCGCTGGCAGGGCATGAATCGCGCCGAGTTCATCGCCAGCCGTCCCGTCGGATCGAGCTGGTTTGCCGACATCAACGAGCCTGCGCCCGGCGGCGAGAGCTTCATGGACCTCTACAATCGCGCGCGCCGCGTCATCGAGCGGATCAATATCGAGGTAGCCGGGCAGGACGTGATCGCGGTCGCACATGGCGGCACCATCAAGGCGGCGCTGGGGCTGGCGCTCGACAATCAGCCGGAGCGGGGGCTTGCGTTCGATATCGACAATTGCTCGGTGACGCGGCTCGACTATTTCGCAAGCCCCGAGCGCAATGTCTGGCGGCTGCCGATGGTGAACCAGCAGCCGTGGATCGCGGACGATGCGCATGCGGCGATGCATCAACCCGCGGGACCGGAAGTCAAGAAGCTCGCCTGAGTGAGCTGTCATTCCGGGACGGTCCGCAGGACCGGCCCCGGAATCTCGAGATTCCGGGTTCGGCTTCGCCGCCCCGGAATGACAATGAACACGAAGATCAATCTGGGAGAGAAACATGACCTTGTTCGACATGAAGGGGAAAGTCGCCGTCATCACCGGCTCGACGCGCGGCATCGGCCTTGCGATCGCCGAGCGCATGGCCGAGCACGGCGCCAAGGTGGTGATCTCCTCGCGCAAGGCCGACGTTTGCGACCAGGTCGCGAAGTCCATCAACGACAAGTTCGGCAAGGGCACGGCCGTCGCGATCGCCGCCAACATCTCGTCGAAGGAAAACCTGCAAAATCTCATCGACGAGAGCAACCGCGCCTTCGGCAAGATCGACGTGCTGGTCTGCAACGCCGCATCGAACCCGTATTACGGTCCGCTCGCCGGCATCTCCGACGATCAGTTCAGGAAGATCCTGGACAACAACATCGTCGCCAACAACTGGCTGATCTCGATGGTGGTGCCGCAGATGATCGAGCGCAAGGACGGCTCGATCATCATCGTCTCCTCGATCGGCGGCCTGAAAGGCTCGACCATCCTCGGCGCCTACGCGATCTCGAAGGCCGCTGACATGCAGCTCGCGCGCAATTTGGCCTGCGAATACGGCCCACACAACATCCGCGTGAACTGCATCGCGCCGGGCCTGATCAAGACTGATTTTGCGAAAGCGCTGTGGGACAATCCGGAGAATTTGAAAGCCTCGACCGCGCGTTCGCCGCTGCTGCGCATCGGCGTCCCCGACGAGATCGCGGGCGCTGCGGTGTTCCTGGGCTCGAAGGCCGGCGACTTCATGACCGGCCAGACCATGGTGATCGACGGCGGCGCAACGATCAGTTGAGGCCACAGTAGGTGTCATCGTCCGCGAAGGCGGACGATCCAGTGCTCCGCGGCCTTCGTTGGAGAGCTCGCTCTCACGACATCCGCCACGGAGTACTGGATGCCCCTCCTTCGCGGGGCATGACAGCGAGTGTGGAGGTGCGACGCTGCGACCAGGCGAAGCCCTCAATCCACCGCCGCGTACACCAGATCCCGCACCAGCGTTCGCGTAAAATCGCGCTGTCCCGGGCCCTGGCTCATGAACACGACGAACAGATCTTCCCTCGGATCGATCCAGAAGAACGTCCCCGCAATGCCGCTCCAGAAATACTGGCCGACGCTGCCGGGGAAGGGCGCGATGCCGGCCTCGCGGCGCACCGCGAAGCCAAGGCCGAAGCCATGGCCGGGCGAAAGGAGAGTGCCGTTGGTCACGACGTGAGGTCCGAGATGATCGGAGGCCATCAGCTCCAGCGTCTTGCGGCCGATGATCCTGTTGCCGTCGAGCGTGCCGCCGTTGCGGAGCATCAGCGCGAAGCGGGCATAGTCCATGGTGGTGGAGACGAGGCCGCCGCCGCCGGACTCCATGATTGGCTGCTCGAGCATGTTGAACAGCGCGACCTTGTCGCCGGTCCAGGGATCAACCGCGAACGGCTCGGCCAGCCGGCCCACATTGGCCTCAGCTGTCGCGAAGCCGGTCTCGGCCATCTGCAATGGCGTAAGAATGCGCTCACCGAGGTACGCGCCGAGCGACTTGCCGCTGACAACCTCGATGATGCGACCGAGGATGTCGGTGGAGCGGCTGTAGTTGAACTCGTCGCCGGGATGGCAGACCAGCGGGAAGCTCGCCACCAGGGCGGCGTGCTCGGCATTGGTGATCTTGCGGCTGCGCACCCGCGAGTCCTGGTAGAGCTTGTGCACGGGGCCGTCGCCCTGGTGCTCGTAGGTCAGGCCAGAGGTGTGGCGCAGCAGGTCCTGCACCGCCATCGGGCGCTTGGGCGGAACCAGTTCCAGCTTGCCGCCGCTGACCACGCCGACCGTTTGGTTGCCGAACTCCGGGATGAATTTCGCGACGGGGTCGCCAAGAATCAGGTGGCCGTCCTCGACCAGCGTCATGATGCCGACCGACACGATCGGCTTGGTCATCGAGAAGATGCGGAAGATCGAATCATGCGCCATCGGCGCTGCGCCCGTCGGGCTCTGTCTGCCGAGCGCCTCGAACCAGCCGACCTGGCCGTGCCGTGCCACCAGCACGGTGACGCCCGGCACGGTTCCCTTGTCGATCTCGCGCTTGAAGGCCTCAGACATGGCCTGGAGGCGAGGGCGCGACAGCCCGAGCGTCTCGGGGCGGGATTCCGGCAGAGGCGGGGTTTTCGGCGAGGTCGGGGGGCGGCTGTCGCGGACGCTTGGGCAGTCGCAGAGGCTTGGGCAGTCATGGGCACTCCCGGTGCTTATTATTGTTCGGAGCAGACTGTGGCCCAGAAGGCGCGCCACAAACAAGCGAAGCCAGCGCGCTTCACCCTTGCAATCCGGCCTTGCAATCCGGCCGCCCCCTGTGCTTCAAAGCGGCCTGATCCCGGCGGCAACGCAGGGTCCGTAGGAGTGTAGCTCAATTGGTAGAGCACCGGTCTCCAAAACCGGGGGTCGCAGGTTCGAGCCCTGCCACTCCTGCCAGCGAAATCAAACACTTAGCTAGAACGTGGGCGATCAGCACCGGCCGGATAGCGTGAGCCCTAGGCGATGATCTGCCGTTTCCAGATCGCCTCCGCAAGGGCGATGTCGGCCACGGAATCCTCGCAGGACGCCAGCGGCGTCCTCTGTTCCATGATATCGGCGACGAATGCATCGGCTTGACGCCGAAACGCCCAGCTCGTGTCGCGCGACAATCGCGTGCGTTGTCCTTGCTGATCGAGGATGACCTCCGCCTCCTGCTCGGCAAACGGTGGGGGCAATTCGATGGTCAGCACGCCCTGTTCGAACGCGATGCTCAGCCCCTCGCGCCAGACGCCTTCGGATCCATTCGCGAGTTGCAGCGCGCAGGCGATGCCGTCGAAGTCGAGTGTCACGGTCGCTGCGCCCGAGCTCTCGACGTTGCTTTCGGCGACTGCCGGCGAAGATCCGAGCACGTAGCGCGCGAGGTTGATGATATGGCTGAACACGTTCAGAAAATTGTCGTAGCCGGGTCGCATCGCGCCCGGCATCCAGTCGGGGCCGTCCTGCCAGAGCTCGAGCCCGTCCGGCCGCACTTCGCCGGTCATGACGAAATTGTCCTGCGACCGGCCAGTGCTGCCGCCGAGGCACCAGCCTCGCGCGCCGACAATGCGTCCAAGCGATTGATCCGCTCGCAGGCGCGTCAACTCGGCCAGCGCGCGCGCCACGCCGGCATCGTGACGCTTCATGCAGCCGATGCTGTAGACGAGGTTGTGCCGCCGCGCCGCCTCGGCCAGTGAAACGGCCTGAGCCGTGGTGTAGGCCATCGGCTTCTCCGACAGCACATGGCGGCCGCTGTTCAATGCATCCAGCACGATCGGGCCGGTGGCGCGACGCTTCGTCACGACGACGACGGCCGACACTTCGCTGTCCGCCAGCAGTTCCCGGTGCGTGCCGTAGACCCGCGCGATGTCGAATTTACGCGCCGCTGCGGCAGCGAGGTCGGGCCGGAGATCCGCGATCGCGACAACGCGGCAGGCGGGATTGGCGACGAAATTGGCGAGATGGCACATCTGGCCGACCATGCCCGTTCCGATGATGCCAATGCCCGGCCTCACTTCCTAGGATCCCTCGAAGCGTTTCCGGATAACAAGAAAATGTGCCGGCTGTCCCCAGGTGTTGATGAACGCCTGGTCGGATTGGGTGAGGGCGGTGACTGTGGATGCATCCCGTCGCCCGATCGCGACAAAGATACGATGGAAGCTGTCGAGGGTCGCCACGATGGCGCCGATGTCGGACGCATCGTCGGCAAGAATGTCCGTCGCCGGTATCGTCTCGCGCAGCGAAGCGAGGTTCGCGATCACACGGGGCAGGCTATCGCCGAAGGGATCGTCGATCATCGCATCGACATCGAGAACCAGTGTCTCGATCGAAGCCGAGATCGCGTCGACCGCTTCGGTCCGGCCGGCCAGATAGAGCTTCCGTCCGCCGAGAAAGCTCAGACGGCTGCGAGCGAGGTGGCGCGTCCCGCGCCGCAGCTTCTCGTCGTCGGAGAGGACCTTCTTGTGCCAGTAGACGTCCAGGCTGTCGCGATAGACGGGCCACCCCGAATGGATGTCGAATCCCTGCTCATGCGCCGCCGTGCACAACGCTCCCGCGTCGAGGAAGTAGCGGTGCCGGACGAAAGGATTTTCGAGCACGTCCATCAGCCAGGATTCGAAGCTGCGCGTATGCGGAATGCTGTTCCATTTCGGCTCAAACAGCAGCTTCGCCGTCTCCAGCGCTGGACGGCCCGTCAGCACCTTGCCGGCTGCATGAATCGCCTTGAGCGCGAGCTCGAAGAAACCGCCGTAGCGCTCGTAGTAGGAAACGACGGCGTACCCGTCCGGATTGAGCAGCCGGTGAAAGATGCCGAGCCAAATTTCGCTCGGCTGCACCGTGTAGATGAAACCTTCGGCATCGATGATGTCGAAACAACGATCGCTGCGAAATCCTTCGACGTCGAACGACACGAGTTCGCGGAGACGTTGAGCCTTGTTGAAATGTGCGAAGTATGCCTGGATTTTCGCGTGCGCATGCCGGTTCGGCTCGGCGAGCGTCATGTTCGCGCCCCAGCCCGCAAACACCAGCGCGTTCTCGCCGGAATCGGGGCCGAATTCGAGCACGTCGGCGTCGCGGAACAACCGCGGCGGCAGCACCAGCTTGTCCGAAAACAACTCGCGCCGCAGGCCGGCATAGGCGTCGAGTTCGGCGGCGGATTTGAAATTCCCGAACGTCGGCAGGACGTCCTGACGTTCGTAATAGTTGAAGAGCTTGTCCTCAGCCATGCCGCGACCCTGCGGCGGCCTCTAGGCGATCGAGCTCGCTCCAGATGTCCGAGGGCGCGAAGATCGAAACGACGTGGAGCGGACGCTCCACGTTTTCGCGCAGCCGGCTGCCGACCTTGTCTTCGTTCTCCTGGTTCACGGCCAGAAGACAGACGAGCGGACCCGACTTGCCGGCGAGGTCCTCCGGCGGGCGGATCGGAATGCCGGTGCCGGGCAGGAACAAGCCCTGTCGCTCCTTCTGGTCGTCGACCGAGAGGTCGACGAGATCCGCAAGTTCATGGGCATTGGTGAAGGTGCAGGCGCGGCAGCCGGCGCCGTAGATGGCGATCTCGGCGCCGTTGGCGCGGGCCTGGGCGAGGATCGGGCGAAGACGCGCGCCGTACTCCCTGGCGCGCCGACCGAATTTCTCGCCGACGCCGGACGGCGCGGGCGGGGCCGTCACGTCGCGGGCGGCGCGTCGCGCTGCGATCGCGAGGCTGCCGCCGCTGAAATTGTATTTCTTCACCGAGACTGCTTCGAAGCCGTGGCGCGCCAGCAGCGCGAGCAGCGTTGGCTCGGTGAAATAGCTGACGTGCTCCTCCCAGAGGACGGAGAGGTCGCCGACCGCCGAGCCGGGCGCGAAATCAGGCACATCGATGAAGAGAAGCCCGTCGTCGCGCAGCGCGATTTTCACGCAGTCGAAAAAGTTCTCGAAATCGACGATGTGCTCCAGCACCTGGCGCGAGACGACGAGGTCGAACTTGCCGGCCTCTGCGACCGCGTCGTGACACAGCGCCGGGCTGATCATGTCGGCATAGACCTTGATGCCGCGCTCGCGGGCGATCTTGCCTGACACCGGGTTGGGCTCGACGCCCACCAAAACTTTCGCACCGCGTTCGCGAAGCCTGTCCATGAACAGGCCGTCGTTGCATCCGATCTCGAACACGGATTGATGGGGCGAGAATTTGGCGATGGTATCGAGTTCGTCGATCTGGTGCGGCTCCGGCTTCCAGCTGCTGAAATTGTAGTTGAACTGCCGGTACAGAATGTCGGGATCGATCGGCTTGACGATCTGGGGCAGGCCGCAATCGCCGCAGGCGAACACCTCGAACGGATACCGTTCCTCCTGCTCAGTCCGGCTGTGTCGAAGCCGATGCGCAATCGGCATCTGTCCGAGGTCGATCACCGGGCGCAAATTGGTCGAATGGCAGAGGCGGCAATGATCAGTCATCGGTAGGAATCTCTGCTGGAATGGCTCGTGAAGTATAGCGATGGGCTAGATGCTTCGCGGCGAGCGCACCGGTCCTAGTCACATAGTCCTGCACTTCCGCGGCATCGCCGCCATCCGGCGCCCAGTCGGGAAATGCCGTGCGGGAGGGATCGAACGGACCGGCGGTGGTTTCGTGAAACACCAGCCACTCCGAGGTGATCAGGATCGAGTGAAACACCTGCTCGGGCATCCGGTAGTAGCAGAGCGCGCCCCGGCCGTACGGCGCCATCTCGAGCACGTCGCGAATGCGGCCGTCATCCTCGAAGATCACGACCTCCGCAGTGCCCTCGATCAGGTGAAACGATTCAGGTTTGCCAAAGTGCTTGTGAGGCCGCACATAGGACTCGCGATGATGCACGATCAGCATCTCGTGCAGGCCGGACGAGGGATCAGGATGCGTGCATAGCCGGCTGCGCAGACGCGGATTGCCCGCGGCGATGCGCTTCAGCTCCGCGATCGTGGCGTCGTTCGCCGTGACGATGGCGTCGTCCGAATAGTACACTTCGGGATTTTGCGCTCGCAGCGAGGCCGGCCGGCGCAGGCCCGTTGCTTCATTCGAAGAAGATGAACCCATGGTCGCCCCGGTAGCCGCATTTGTCGTAGATCCAGGCCCACGTCTCCGGACCATGGAAACTCAGGCAGGTGAGCTGCCAGTAGAGCAGGTTCGCCTTCTCGCGCTCGTCGCGGAACGATTCCACCATCAGATATTTCGAGGCGCCGCGCCCCACGCGCTCGATCTCCGACACTGCTCGGAAGACGTCCTCGAGCGGAAGATTGTGGAGCACGCCGAGCGACACCACGAGATCGAAGCTGTGGTCGGGGTAGGGGAGCTCGACGGCGCTGCCGACCTTCAATTGCGGTCGCACCTCTTCCTTGGCGTTGGCGATGCCATAGTCGGAGATGTCGATGCCGGCGATGGTGAGGCCGGGGACCAGCTGGGTGAATTCGTAGAGCAAATAGCCCTTGCCGCAGCCGACATCGAGCACGCTCATTCCGGGCTTGATGCCATAGCGGTCGATCAGGGTCTGGGCGAGCGGGCGCCACCGTCCGTCATAGCGGTAGCCGCCATAGCCATAGCGGCGGTCGCCGTCCCAGTAGTCGTGTCCCCATTGCCGCGCGATGGTGGCGGATTCCGCCTTATCGTGCTCGACGACCCGCTGAACGTAGTTCCGCTTGGTCGATGCGTGCATCGGCTGGAGCAGATTGATCTCGGTCATTGTCCTCAACCGGTCCGCGGCATCGTCACAGGATGGTCGCGAATTTATTGACGAGCAGGATGTCCTCGACAGCCTGGATGTTGTCGCGCGAGCACAGCGTGATCTCCTCGACGGCCGCGTGCAGATCGCAGCCCTCGCTCAGCACGCGGTCGTAGATCTCCCGCCGCCGTGCCTCGTCGGGCGGCAGCATGAAGATGCTGTAGAGAATCAGGCCGCGCAATCGCGGCAGCTCGTCCAGGATGTCCTCAAGCACCATGTAGCTGCCGGGCATGGTGTGCTCGGCGGCGCTGAGCAGATAATGCAAATTCTTCCGCCGCGCGTAGTCGCGGATCACGATGTTCTGGACGTGCTGCGGGGTACGGCTGCCGTTCAGCGGCCGGGCGCCGATATAGCCGCGATGGCCGGCTCGCTCAGCCATGGAAGCCTCCCGGCAGCTTGTATTGCATGCCGACGCGTGTCGCCGGACGCAGCAGGATCGGTTCAAAGAATTCGCCGAATCGTTTGTCCGCGTAGGGCGACATGATGCTCTTGAAGCGGCAATTCATGCTCCAACGCGAGCCGGCTTCCTGGTTGACGCGATTGCCGTGCATCAGGGTCTGGTTGAACAGCATCACGTGACCGTAGGGAATCTCGATGAACGTCGCGTGCGGCTTGATGGTCTGGTAGAGTTCCTCGGCGCTGCGTAGGCTGGCCATCCGGTCCTGCATGACGCCGTTCAGGGATGGCGGCAGCAGATACATCGATTTGGTGCGGTGGACGTCGACCAGCGGTACCCACACCACGACCTCGAACGGCGAGTCGCCCGACCAGACGTCGGAATGGGTGGCGAGGAGCGACGAATCGTCTCCGGGCAGCTGGATGCTGAGATTGACGCGGCGCTGCATGCAGAGCTCGTTGCCGACGATGGTCTCGATCGTCGAGCGCGCCAGACGGAAATAGGTCGGCCGGAACCAGGGCTCGGCGTTGAGGCCGTTGAAGACGTGCAACCGCAGGCCATTGAGATCATCTACGCTCACCCGCGTGTGGATGGTGTCGAGCATCGCGTAGGGGGCGTTGCCGTGTGGCAGCTTCAGATAATCCGCCGCGAGCTCGGCGGCGCGCCGCTGGATCCGGTCGAGCCCGGCGCGATCGTCGGCCGGCGTGGTGACGAAGCCGTCGTCGATGAAGCGTTGCGCCAGCGCCTGCTCATCGGCCTCGAGGAACGCGGTGTCCGTCATGCAAAATACTCCCGGGCCGTCGCGCAAACATAGCTGATATCCGAGGCCGAGAGGAATTGGTTGATGGGAAGCGTGAGGATCTGATCCGCCTGCTGCTCGGTCACCGGGAAGGCGCCGCGACCGTAACCCAGATGCGCCGCCGCCTCCTGGAGGTGGATCGGTACGGGATAGTGGATTGCGGTCTCGATGCCCTTGTCGGCAAGATGTTTCTGGAAGTCGTCGCGACGGTCCGTCTGCACGACGAAGGTGTGGAAGGTGTTGAACTCGATGTTGCGGCAAACCGGGATGAACAGGGGAAGGGCGGCAAGCTCGGCGCGGTATTGCGCGGCGTTGCGGCGCCGGCGTTCGATGACAGAGGGCAGGTGACGCAAGCGAATGCGAAGCACCTCGGCTTGGACCGTGTCGAGGCGTGACACGATGCCCCATTCCTGAACGTCACTGCGATTGATCAGACCGTGATTGCGCAGGCGGCGAATTTTCGCGGCAAGTTCGGCGTCGGCGGTGACGACGAAGCCGGCATCGCCCGCGGCATTGAGGTTCTTCAGCGGGTGGGCGGAGAAGCAGCCGAACGTTCCGATGGTTCCGCTCATCCGCCCGTCATAGGTCGAGCCGACGGCCTGCGCGCTGTCCTCGATCACGGCGAGAGCGTGCTTGGCCGCGATTGCCATCAGCGGGTTCATGTCGGCCATGCGCCCGGTCAGGTGCACCGGCATGATCGCCCTGGTCCGCGAGGTGACGGCGGCCTCGACTGCAGCGGGATCGATATTCTGGTCCGGCAGCACGTCCGCAAACACGGGCCTGGCGCCGACGGCGATGATAGCGGCAGTCGATGCCACGAACGAATTCGGCGGGGTGATCACCTCGTCCCCAGGACCGATGTTGAGTGCCCTCAAGGAGAGGATCAGCGCATCGGTGCCGGAATTCAGCGTCACCACATGCGGCGAGCGGAGACAGGTGGCGAGCTCCTCTTCGAGCTTCGCAACGGCCGCGCCGCCGATGAAATCGCCGCGCCGGAACACGCCCTCGACCGCCTGCATGATCTCAACGCGCTCTTCCTCGAATTGTGCGGGAAGATTGACGTAACCGATGCGCCGGCGGCCGGTGTCAGCGTCCATGGCAGAACGTCCGAACGATCTCGATGACGCGGTCCTGCTGCGCCCGTGTCAGATGCTGGTCGACGGGGAAGCTGATGACTTCCCGGGCATGGCGGTCGGTGACCGGGAAGGTGCCCGGCGCGTAGCCGAGGTGTTTGAGGCCTTCCTGCTGATACAGCGGGATGGGATAGTGGATCTTCGCTTCGATGCCATTGTCCAGGCAATGTTTGTAGAGCTCGTCGCGGCGCTCGGCGAACACCATGTAGAGATGGTAGACGTGCTTCACGTTGGGCCGGCGCGGCGGAATGCGCAGGCCGGGCAGGCCGGCAAGGCCCGAATCGTAATAGGCCGCGTTCTCGATCCGACGGCGCGTGATCTCGCTGGTCTGGCCGATCAGCCAGTTGCCGACGACTGCCTGGAGGGAATCGAGCCGCGAATTGCAGCCGAGGATCGCGATCTCGTCGCGATTCTTCATGCCGTGGTTGCGGATCAGGCGAAGCCGCTCGTTCATCCCCTCGTCGTTGGTGACGACGACGCCGGCATCGCCCCAGACGTTGAGGTTCTTGAGCGGATGCAGGGAGAAGCCGGCTGCGATACCGTGGGTGCCGGACCGTTTTCCCGCGAACTCCGACAGGATGCCCTGGCAGGAATCCTCGACCACGGGAATGTTGCGACGCTGTGCGATCGCCATCAGCTTGCCCATGTCGGTGACCTCCCCCGTCAACTGAACCGGCATGATCGCCTTGGTCATCTCCGTGATCGCGGCTTCGACGTAGTCGACGTTCATGCAGAAGGAGTCGTCGCAGTCGACCAGCACCGGCGTCGCGCCGGTCTCGGCGATGGCGCCGACGGTGGCGATGAAGGTGTTCGCGGCCGTGATGACCTCGTCGCCATGGCCGACGCCGAGCGCCTTGAGCGGCAGCTTGAGCGCGTCGGTGCCCGATCCGACGCCGATGGCGTGACGCACGCCGATTAGCTCGGCAAAGCGCCGTTCGAATTCCGCGACCGGTTTCCCCAGGGTGAAGTCACCCGTCGCCACCAGTCGGCCGATCTCGGCCAGGATCGGTGCCGGGTCGGAGAATTGCTCGAGCAGATAGGAATATCGAACGTCGTGCATGGGGCCCGTCAGGTGGAATGTAGTTGAGGAGAGGAGGTGTGCGAGGCGGGGAGCGCGCGCGCGATCGAGGTCGCAATGGCGTCGGCGGAAAGTCCGTGCTTCTTCAGCAGCGAGTCCTGCGATCCGTAATTGTGCATGAACCGGTCCGGCAGCGACAACCGCAGCATCGCGGGCAGGCCAGAGCCGAGCTTGTCGATCAGCGCCTCCGCGACCGCGCTGCCGAGGCCGCCCGAGGGCACGTGCTCCTCCAGCGTCGCTACCAGCCTGGTGCCCCGGATCGCTTGCAGCAGCGCCTCGGTGTCGAGCGGCTTGACCGTGTGCATGTGCAGGATGCCGGCGCGAATGCCTTGTGCTGCCAGCAGGTCGGCCGCAGCGAGTGCGCGCTGGAGCATGATGCCTGTCGTGACCATGACGACGTCGCCGGGCGGGCGCATCAGGATGGCCTTGCCGATCTCAAAGCCGTGCTCGGGCTTCGAGACGATTGCGTCGCCACCTTTGCCGAGCCGGATGTAGATCGGTCCCTTCCAGTCCAGCGTCTGTTCAATCATGCGCGCCGCCTCATCGGCGTCGCACGGGCAGACCACCGTCATGTTCGGCAGCGCCCGCATGATGGCGATGTCCTCGATCGCTTGGTGAGTGGGGCCGAGCGGCGCGTAAACCAGCCCGCCGCCATTGGCGATCAGCCGCACCGGCAGATTGTGCAGGCAGAGATCGACGGCGACCTGCTCGTAGCAGCGGCGGGTGAGGAATGTCGCGATAGTGTTGACGTAGGGCACGAAGCCTTCCATCGCGAGACCGGCCGACATGCCGATGATGTGCGCTTCCGAAATGCCTTCGATCAGGTGGCGCTTGGGAAACTCCTTGCTCATCGCGCGCAAGGTACCTGCGCCGGGATCGGAGCCGATGTAGAGCACACGCTCATCGCGCGCGGCGAGCTTGTGGATCATGTTCATCGCGGTGTTGCGCATGAGGAGCCGATCAAAAATCCCCAACGGCGACGCGGATGGCGTCGAGCTCGCCGTCGGTGAGCTTGTTCTTATGATGCCAATCGGCGTTGGATTCCGCGGCCGGCAGACCCTTGCCCTTGACGGTATGGCAAATGATCGCGGTCGGTTTTCCCGGAACGGCCGGGACCTGCTTCAGGACGGTGCGCAGGGCGCCGACGTCGTGACCGTTGAGCTCCTGCACGGCAAAGCCGAAGCTGCGCCATTTGTCCGCGAGCGGTTCCAGCGGCAGGACGTAATCGGTGGGCCCGTAGCTCTGCAACTTGTTGTAGTCGATCAGCGCGACAAGATTGTCGAGCCCGTGCTTGGCCGCGCCCATGGCAGCTTCCCACACCGATCCCTCGTTGATCTCGCCGTCGCCAAGAAGGACGAAGGTGCGGTAGGTCCGCTCGCGCATGCGGGCGGCGAGCGCCAGGCCGACACCGATCGACAGGCCGTGTCCGAGCGCGCCGGTCGAGGCCTCGACCCCCGGTACCATTCCGTATTCGGGATGTCCGCCCAAAATGCTGTCGGGGCCGCAGAAACCGTCCAACTCCGACAGCGGAAAGAATCCGCGATCGGCCAACAGCGCATAGAGTGCCAGACACCCGTGTCCCTTGCTGAGGATCGCGCGGTCGCGGGCCGGATCGCGCGGGTTGTTCGGATCGATCCGCAGCACGTCGTCATAGAGTACGCGGACCATCTCGATCAGCGACAACGCCGGACCGACATGTCCGCGTCCCGCGGAGCGGACAGAACCGAGCACCAGGCGGCGCAGATAGAGGCTGCGCTCATCCAGCGTGCAGGTGAGGGCGGCTTCAGCGTGGGGTGAGATCTGGGTCACTCGGGTAAATGGGTGGGGCGAATCGTCTGGTGAAGCCGGCGGGCTTTGTCGAACTGACCGGCGAGGCGGATCCTAACATCGCTACCTTGCGCAGCCATTGCGCGCCGGGAGCGGCTGTCCGGCAAATAGGCGTTCAGGACAATCAGGCACCAGATTCCCTTGAACACAGGATGCAGTACGTCCCGTCGGATCGCAAACGCGTCATCGCTCGCCTCGAAGGCGCGCGACAGCCGTTCGATCAAGCGATTCGCGCCCGCTTCCGGCAGGTTGCTGCCGGGGTGAATGGCGGCGTCGGACACGAGTTTCACCGGATCGTCCCAGCCAAAATATTCGAAGTCGATGAATCGCAAGCGCCCGTCTTCTGCGCGCAGAGCGTTGTGCAGTCCGAAATCGGACGGACTCAGCGCGCGATGGGTGGGCGCAAGGTCCGCTGCGGGATCCCGACCGAGTTCCGCGTAGCGCCGGCGGAGCTGCCGAATCGCGACGTCGGTGCTGGGAACCAGGCTGCCTTCGAGGAACGCCCGCAGGTCGGGATGATCTTCCGAAGCTCGCCTCAATGCGTCCAGGCGCTGCTCGTACTGGGCGATGGCCGCTTCCGGCGAAAAGATGCTGGCGGAGGCGTTCCGCAAAGTCTGCGCGCCTTCGGCGTCGCGCAGCTTCTGCAGCCCGATGAGAAAATCGGCGAGCTGATCGGCATCGTCGCTTCGGGGGCGCAGCACCGCGGCCTCGCCGTCGAACCATTGGTACAGCGCGCAGAACGCATCTGCGTCCTTCGCGACCGGCTGCGGTGTCGACATGATGCCATGACGCGCCAGGAACGAGAGCGCATCATATTCCTGTCCCAGGCGATCGCGTCCGTCGGACGGATAATGCTTGAGGGCGAGGGGCGGTCCCTCCGCCATCTCCAGCCGAAACACCCTGTTGTTGCCGCCGGACCGTGCCGGCTGGGCGAACGCGACACGCGCACCGGCCAGGCGGCTGCCGATCGCCATCGCATCCGGCGCGGTGATGTCGGTCTCGCTCATGCTGCAAACACCTCGCGGCGGATATCGGCCCATGTCGCTATCGGCTTGCAGTGTTCGGGGTGGGGAGGCTGCGACCGCGTGAACAGGATCGATCGCGTGGCCTTCGGAAAATGCGGTTGCTCGAAGACGTCGACGAGATCGTCGATGAAAACGTCGAGCTTCAGGCTCTCGAGCCTCTCGACCTTGGCGGCCAGTGTGTTCTCGAAATAGACGTCGCCGGTGGTCAGCGCCGCATCCGCAGCGTCGATCAGGCTGGCTCCCCACAGCCAGCCGCGCGCCGCGTCGCGCAGGTCGGTGCGGTCGGGGTCCTGATGACCGAATCGGGTCTTGTGGCTGACGATGCAGACCTTCGAGCCGGCCCGCTTGCACGCCGCCAGGAATTCCCGCACGCCCGGATAGATTTCGGCGCCGCCAATTCCCTTGCCGTAGACGAAGCCTTGCAGTCCTTGCCAGGCGAGTTCGCCGCCCGCGCGGGACCGGAGATGATCCCGTAGGTCGGTCTTCAGCCCCTCCCACCCTTCCGGCACCAGCCCACGCTGACGTGCGACGGCGGCAAAGACCTTATCGTAGCAGATGATCGTGTTGTCGAAATCGATGCCGATCCGCACGCCGCTCACTTCAGGCTGATGTTCTGCATCATCTTGATGTTGAAGTACCGGGGATCGTCGAGCGAGTTCGGCAGGTGGCCGGCCTTGAAAGCGTCAACGAGGCCGGACACGGCCTGCTCGATCGTGTGGGACGGCGCAAAGCCGAGCTCGCGCCGGATCTTCTCCGAGGAGACGTGGTAGGAGCGGAGATCGTCGGTCGGCTCGACGACGACGTCGACATTGCTGCCTACCACCGACTTGACGATATCGGCGATCTTCATCAGCGAGTGGTTCTCGTAGCCGATATTGTAGGTCTTGCCGTCGATCTTTGCGTCATCCTGCTGGAGCAGGAACAGATAGGCCGCTGACATGTCGTCGATGTGCAAATTGGGCCGGCGCTGCGTTCCGCCGAACACACGGATGCGGCCGTTGTTGACCGCGAGATTGGTCAGGATGTTGACGACGACGTCGAGCCGCTGCCGAGGTGCGTAGCCGCAGACGGTGGCGGGGCGAACCGTGCAGGCGACGAATCCGGACGCGGCTTCGTCGGCAAGGTCGGTCTCGCACATCGCCTTGAATTTCGAGTAGTCCGTGAGCGGCTCGCAGGACAGGTCCTCGGTCACCTCGGCTTCGTCCTTGATGCCGTAGACGCTGGAGGATGAGGCATAGATGAAGCGCTTGATGCCCGCCTTCTTGGCGGCGCGCACCATCGGCCGGAAGCAGTCGTAGTTGATGGACTTGCCGAGCCCCGGGTCCAGCTCGAACGACGGGTCGTTGGAGATGCAGGCGAGGTGGATCACGGCGTTGTTGCCGCGCAGGGCCTCGTTGATCGCGGCTTCGTCACGGATGTCACCCTTGATCAGGCGCAAATTGGGGTTGTTGCGGACAGCATCGAACACGTCCTCGCCATACATGAACAGGTCGAGCACGGTGACCTTGTGGCCCGCAGCGAGCAACTGGGGAACCAGCACGCTACCCACATAGCCTGCCCCCCCGGTGACCATCACATTCCATTTTCGACCAATCACTGTCGTTCTCCAGTATCTGGCGTCGCGCTACTTCAACAACGCGGTGACGAACTTGACCAGCGGCACCTTCTCGACCGAACTGCGGTGGCCGACGATTCCGACCTTGATCGCGCCGGCTGCATTGCCGATGAAGGCGACGTCCTCGATATTGCCGCCGGCGGCGACCAGCGGCGCGGTGATCGTCAGGAAGGCGTCGCCCGCGCCGACGGTGTCAACGACGGTCTTGGTGAAGGCGGGGACGCGCGCGACGCCGGTTTTCGACGAGAAGGGGTAACAGCCGAAGGAGCCGTGCGTGATGATCATGTTGTCGCAGTCGATCTTGCCGTGCAGGCCGGTCTCGATCACGGACGCGATGTCGCTGAACTTGTCGCTTGCAGCCAGACGCGCCTCCGGCGCGTCGATGCAGATGTAGTCGGCCCGCGGATATCTCGTGATCAGGTTGTAGCCGTGATTGCCGCTGTTGCTCTGGGCATTAACTGCCAGGAACTTGGAGTTGGCGATCAGGGTGTCGATCGTGCTCGACGCGATCATGCCGTGACCGAAATCCGTGGCGATCACTACGTCCGCGCCACGCACGCGCTCCGTCGTGATGCGGTCGATCTCCTTCCGATCGGCCTCGTCGAGCGGCGTGTCGTCCATGGTGTAGACTTCGAACAGCTTGTGCAGATATCCCAGCTCGACGTACCGCGATTTGCGGGTCGTCGGACGGCCCTGAAGGCGGATTGGCGTCAACGTGACGTTCGGGCGGACATGCGCCCGAATGAACTCCTCAGGGTAGTCGTTGCCACCCAGCGTCGTGACGACCTCCACTGACCTGCAGAAGCTCGCGACATGATTCGCCGCGGCAATGACGCCGCCGGCAAATTGCTCGCCGTTCTTGAACAGCGTGGCGACGATGTTTTCCTTCGAGGCCTTTCCGAGCGCCGTGACGTACTGGTATTCGTCGATGATGGTGTCGCCGACCAGCACGACGTGCATGTCCTGCACCTTGTCGATCAGCTTCAGCAGGCGATCGGCGCCGCCGCCTTCACGGACCTTTTGCAGGTAGTCGCGGAGGGGAGGATCGTAGATGTCGAAATACCGGTTCACCAGCGACGAGGAGCTGAATGTCACGTCGCGCGTGAACACGATGCGCCCGCCGTGACGCTCGACGGCGTCGCGCTCGGTCCGGATCTTGCCGGTTACGTCGTCTTCGGGGTTTTCATAGTCGGACCCCTTCACATAGATGTCCGGCCGCACCGTGTCCAGGATCGGCTCGGCGCTGGAGGTGTGATTGATGCCGACCCAATCGACGGTCGCGAGCGAGGCCAGCATCTCGGCCCGCATGTTTTCGGGGAAGATCGGCCGACCGGGTCCCTTGTTGACGTAACGGTCGGCGGTGATCGTGACCATGACGACGTCGCCCTCGTTGCGCGCCGCCTGGATGTGTCTGATATGGCCGAGATGCACGAGGTCGAAGACGCCGTGGCAGAGTGCAACCTTCCGGCCCCGCGCTTGCGCGGAGCGCGCGATCTCGCCCAGTTCCTCGATTGTCTTGATCTTTTCGTGCTCCGCCAGTTGGTCGTTCAACGCGGGATTGTCGGTCGGAATATAGCCCATGTGAATAACCTAAAGCGCCAGCCGGGCGGCCCGGGATTGAACGATTCGCGGTAACGATACCTGGCGAACCTGTTCACTGGCTTGCCTTCTGCGGCGCGCCGGACGCCTAGTCGTTGTTGTCTCCCAGATATTTGAACCAGTCCTTCGTGGCGTCCGCGATCTTGTCCACCGTCCACAGGGGGGCGTCCTTATACTGATCCATCGACTTCAGCATCGTCGCGACCCCGTCCTCAAATTTTACCTTCGGCGCCCATTTCAGGATCTGCTTGATCTTGGTGATGTCGGCATAGGTGCAATCGGGCTCGCCGGGACGCTTGGGAATGTGGACCTTGTCGCCGCGGAGAAGCTCGACCAGCCGGTTGACACTGTAGGTGTTGTCGGAGCCGACGTTGAAACTTTCGTTCGTGACCTCGGAGCGCGCGGCGGTCACGAAAGCATCGGCGACGTCACTGACGAAGGTGAAGTCGCGGGTCTGCTCGCCGTCGCCGACCACCGTGAAGGGCTTGCCGGCGAGCTTCTGCGCCATGAACACGCCGAACACGGCGCCGTAGGTGCCCGTGGTGCGATGGCGCGGCCCGTACACGTTGAACAGGCGCAGCGCGACCGCGGGCAGCTTGTAGACCTGGCACCAGTGCATGACGCACTGCTCGCCGAGATTCTTGGTGAGGGCATAGGGATACATCGGCCGGATCTCGGCGCTTTCCGGCGTCGGATAGACGTCGGGAATTCCGTAGCAGGAGGACGACGCGGCATAAACGAAGCGGCTGACGCCGGCCTGCCGTGCAGCCTCGAGAACGTTCACCGTGCCGTCGACATTGGCGCGGTGATACGGGATCGGGGACTCGATCGAGGGGACGATGTCGGCCAGCGCGGCGAGATGAAACACCCAGTCGATACCGTCGAAATGCGGCTTGATCGATTCGAGTTCGGTGACGTCGGCCCGCACGATCTTCAGTCGATCAGAATCGACGCGCGAGGACAGATTTTCGGGGCGTCCGATCACGAAATTGTCGAGCGCGACGACCTCATGGCCGTCGTCGAGGAGGCGGTCGACGAGGTGACTGCCGATGAAGCCCGCGCCACCGGTAACGATGCATTTCATAGGAACATCCGTGATGCGAATGCCCAGCGAAATAGGCCCGCCAATGTTGAGTGAAGGTGGAAACCGAATCGGCTGTTGGTCGACTTCGATGGTAATATAGCTTTGCAATCGCTGGTGATAGCCGGTATCAGGGCGTCATGTCGCCGTCGAGCCGCGAGCCCATGCCTGCCGAGTCCGTCGATCCCGATCACAAGGCTTTCCTTGACGACTACGTAGGGCGCCTCCATCGCGCGACGGCAATTGACGACGGGGTTTTCGCCAGGATTTCCGTCACCCGCACGGCCTGGTTGCGCGCGCGCGAGCAGGGCGGCCGCGTCATCTTCATCGGCAATGGCGGCTCGGCCGGCATCGCTTCCCATCTCGCAATCGATCTGGCGAAGAACGCATCGGTGCCCGCACTCTGCTTCAGCGATGCCAGCATGATGTCGTGCCTTGCCAATGATTACGGTTTCGAGGACTGGCTCGCGCATGCCGTGAGGCTGAGCGCCCGCGCCGGCGACTGCCTCGTCGCGATCAGCTCGTCGGGACGCTCGAAGAACATTCTCAATGCGGTCGCGCAGGCGCGGGCGATGAAGCTCGATGTGATCACGCTGTCGGGCATGAACGCGGAGAATCCGCTGCGCAATCTCGGCGACGTCAATTATTACGTCGACAGCCGCAGTTACAACATCGTCGAGACCACGCATCAGTTCTGGATGATGGCCGCGATCGACCTCATCATCGGTCGCGCGGAATATCCGGCGTCCTGAGGCGGTGCCGTCGATCTGATCACCACAGGGTGAGATTGCCTCACCTGTTCGCATGTCTCCGTCTTACGGTCCTACGATGAAAAACCTGTTCTACGTCCGTCATACCTGCCGCCTCTGTCATTCGGACAAGCAAGAGCTTGTCGTCCCGATGGCCGGCATGCCCATTGGCACGCCGAACTTCCAGGTGCCGGATGCACGCGTCGACGATCCGGTCTTTCGGGCCGCGGTGCCGATGGCGCTGCACCTGTGCGCGGACTGTGGCCATCTGCAGATTCTCCACGTCGGCAATCCGGAGATCCAGTACCGAAATTACGTTTATACCACCTCGCTCTCGCTTGGCTTGCGGGAGCACTTTGCAGGCTATGCCAACGACGTCGTCAGCAGGTTCGCCATCGCGCCTGGCTCGCTGGTCGTCGAGCTCGGCAGCAACGACGGATCGCTGCTCGGTTTCTTTAGGGAGCGCGGCATGCGGGTGCTGGGCGTCGATCCCGCCGTCGACATCGCACGGCGTGCGACGGAAGCGGGGATCGAGACCATCGGCGATTTCTTCACCGATGCCATCGGTCGCCGCATCCTGCAAAGCCACGGCGCGGCCGGTGTCGTGATCGCCAACAACATGATCGCCAATGTCGACAATCTCGACCCGCTGGTGATCGGAGTTCGCGACGTGCTTGCGCCGGACGGGCTGTTCGTTTTCGAAACGCAGTATGGCGTCGACGTCACCGAGAAGAACCTTCTCGACACCGTCTACCACGAGCATCTGTCGTATTTTAACATCAAGCCGCTGACGCGCTTCTTCGCGCGACTCGGCATGGAAGTGATCGACGTCCAGCACATCGAGACCAAGGGCGGCTCGATCCGGGTGACGGTGCAGCGTGCCGGCGGCGCGAAGAAGTCGTCCGCGGAAGTCGCGCGCTTCATCGCCGAGGAAGACCGGCTCGGCGTCGACCGGCCAGCCTACTATGTGCCCTATGCGAAGAGGATCGCCGCCATCCGCGACGAGCTGGTCGCGATGGCCGATGCCGCCCATGCGCGCGGCCAGCTCGTGGCCGGCTACGGCGTCTCGGTCGGTACCACGACCCTGCTGCCGCAGTTCGGCCTGGAGAACAAGATCGACTTCCTGGTGGACGACGACCCCAAGAAGGGGAACGTGATGGCCGGCCCGGGGTACGACATCCCGATTCTGCCGCCCGCCGCCCTTTACGAGCGCAAGCCAGCGTTCGTCGTCGTCTTTGCCTGGCGCTACGTGGACCCGATCCGGGCCAAGCATGCCGGCTATTTCGCCGAGGGCGGAAAGTTCGTTGTGCCGTTGCCGGGCATTTCGACGATCGACCAGGCCGGCTGACCTTGAGAAGCGCTAAAGGGGCGGCAGGTGAGGGGCCCGGCGGTGTCATCCTGCAAGGAACCGGCTGCGGCCTTGGGACGGCGCATTGCAGGCGGCGGATAAGCCCTTGATCGGCCTGATCTCTGGTCGGTCGCCCGCGGAGGTCGTTTTACCCGCGCCGGCCCTCTCTATCTTGACCTTTGGTCCCATCCGCAGTAGATACCCCGCACTCGCAGCCGGCCCGTTAGACGCGGATCTCCGGCGCGGCTTTGAAATCCCCGAACAATCGAGCCCGGTTTCCGGCTCATCCTTCGAGACAGAGGGCTGGGCCAACGGCGGCTGTTCGGATCCCTGAAATTCATTCGCGTCTGTCGACGGACGTTGGACATCAAACGATGGCAGTCAGCCCGTTCAAGTTCTTGCAGGAAGTGCGCTCGGAGACCGCCAAGGTCACCTGGCCGACCCGCCGCGAGACCACGATCACCACTATCATGGTGTTCGTCATGGTCGCCGTGGCCTCGATCTTCTTCTTCGCCGCCGACCAGATCATCCGTTACCTCATCACCTTCCTTCTGGGCATTCACTGATGGCAACAGCAACGGCTCAATTGTCTGACAAGCGCTGGTACATCGTCCACGCCTATTCGAACTTCGAGAAGAAGGTTGCCGAATCGATCCGCGAGCAGGCCAAGCAGCGCGGGCTCGAGGAGCTGTTCGAGCTGGTGCTGGTTCCGACCGAGAAGGTCACGGAAGTGCGCCGCGGCCGCAAGATCGACGCCGAGCGCAAGTTCTTCCCGGGTTACGTGCTGGTGAAGATGAAGCTGACCGACGAGGCGTTTCATCTGATCAAGAACACGCCGAAGGTGACCGGCTTCCTCGGCGCCGAGAACAAGCCAATGCCGATCTCGGAAGCCGAGGCCATGCGCATTCTGCACCAGGTCCAGGAGGGCGTGGAGCGGCCGAAGGCGTCGGTGTCGTTCGAGATCGGCGAGAACGTGCGCGTGGCCGATGGCCCGTTTGCCTCGTTCTCGGGTGTGGTCGAGGAAATCGACGAGGCGCGCTCGCGCGTGAAGGTCGCCGTGTCGATCTTCGGCCGCGCCACGCCGGTCGAACTGGAATTCGGTCAGGTCGAGAAGGTCTGATCGGGTAGGCGTGGGGCTTCGGTCTCGCGCAACAAGAGGCCGTGGGAGGGAGAGGGCGGTTGCCAGCCGCATCCGACCCAGACCACGAACCTGAAACCGCCGGCCCAGGCCGGCCCAACAGGAGTGATACATGGCAAAGAAAGTGACCGGATACCTGAAGCTTCAGGTCCCGGCCGGTGCGGCGAATCCTTCGCCCCCGATCGGTCCCGCGCTCGGTCAGCGCGGTCTCAACATCATGGAGTTCTGCAAGGCGTTCAACGCCCAGACCCAGAAGGAAGAGAAGAATACCCCGATTCCCGTCGTGATCACGATCTACGCCGATCGTTCGTTCACGTTCGAGATGAAGACGCCGCCGATGTCCTTCTTCCTCAAGCAGGCTGCCAAAATCCAGTCCGGCTCCAAGGCGCCAGGCCGTGACAAGGCGGGTGCGGTGACCAAAGCGCAGGTGCGCGAGATCGCCGAGAAGAAGATGAAGGATCTCAATTGCGACTCGATCGAGTCGGCCATGAAGATGGTCGAGGGCTCTGCCCGTTCGATGGGTCTGGAAGTGGCGGGGTAAGGGCTCATGGCAATCGGAAAGCGTTTGAACAAAGCCCGCGAAGGTATTGATCGCGAAAAGCTTTACCCGCTCGCGGACGCCATCAAGATGGTCAAGGAACGCGCGAAAGCGAAGTTCGACGAGACCATCGAGGTCGCGATCAATCTCGGCGTCGATCCGCGTCACGCCGACCAGATGGTCCGCGGTGTCGTGACCTTGCCGAACGGCACCGGCCGTACGCTCCGCGTTGGCGTGTTCGCCCGTGGCGCCAAGGCCGACGAGGCCAAGGCTGCGGGTGCCGACGTCGTCGGCGCCGAGGACCTGGTCGAGAAGGTGCAGAACGGCACGATCGATTTCGACCGCTGTATCGCAACCCCCGACATGATGCCGCTGGTCGGCCGTCTCGGTAAGGTGCTCGGCCCGCGCGGCCTGATGCCGAACCCGAAGATCGGCACCGTGACCATGGACGTCACCGGTGCGGTGAAGGGTGCCAAGGGCGGCTCGGTCGAGTTTCGCGTCGAGAAGGCCGGCATCCTGCAGGCTGGCGTCGGCAAGGCCTCGTTCACCGAGGAAAAACTGGTCGAGAACATCAAGGCTCTGGCGGACGCTGTCTCCAAGGCCAAGCCCGCCGGTTCCAAGGGCACCTACATCCAGCGCGTTGCGGTGTCCTCGTCGATGGGCCCCGGCGTGAAGGTCGAGCCGGGCACCATTCTCGGCTAAGGTTTGAAAATGACATGAGGCGAGGGGCGGAATTGGGCAACCGATTCCGCCCCTCGTCGTTTGTGACGGCGTTCACCGGAAACAAGAATAATGACTGACAAGGTCCTGATCTACTCGCGCTTTCCCAAGACGATGATGGCGCGCTTCGCCGAGCGGTTCGAGCTGCTCGACACGGCCGGCAAGCCTGCGCGCGAGGTGTTTTCGGCCGACGAGCTCGGCGGCATCCGCGCGGTGCTCACCGCCGGCGGCACGCCGCTGGGCGCGGAGGCGATGGACCTGTTTCCGAAGCTCGGCGCCATCGTCTGCTACGGCACCGGGTATGACGGTGTTGACCTGAAGGCCGCCGTTGCCCGCGACATCGCGGTCGGACACAGCCCGGGCGCCAATGCGGCCTCGGTCGCCGACATCGCGATGACCCTGATGCTCGCGACGACGCGGCGAATCCTGGTTGCCGACCAGTACGTCCGAAGCGGCGATTGGGCCGCGTCAAAGCCCTCGCCGATGATGCGCCCGCAGGCCGGGATGCCGGGCCGCCGCATCGGCGTCTACGGCATGGGCGAGATCGGCCGCAAGATCGCGGCGCGCTGCGCCGCCTTCGAGAGCGAAATCGGCTATTTCAGCCGCAGCAAATACGATCTGCCCTATCAATATTTTCCGACGCTGGAGGCGCTCGCCGACTGGTGCAGCGTGCTGATGATCGCGGTCCGGGCAGGAGCCGAGACCCAGCATGCCGTCAGCGCCGATATCCTCAAGCGCCTCGGCGCAGACGGCTATGTCGTCAACATCTCCCGCGGCTCGGTGATCGACGAGAAAGCCCTGGTGGTGGCGCTCACCGAGAAGACCATCGCCGGCGCCGGTCTCGACGTCTACGACCAGGAACCGCATGCCCCGGACGCGTTGACGGCGCTGCCCAACGCGGTGTTCGCCCCCCATATCGGCGGCCATACCCTCGAATCGCACGTCGCCATGCAGAACTGCGTGTTGGCGAACCTGACGGCGTTTTTCGCGGGCAAGAGGTTGCCTTACGCGGTCAAATGAGCCTGAATCGGCCCTTGTCGGCCCGGGTCAAGCGCCTGCGGCAACGGATTGGAACTGGTGTGAATTTTGCTCTTGGCAAGCAGGCTCCGAGCGGTTAAAGAACCGCTTCCGGACGCACCGGCCTTGGCTGGCGCGTTCGTGCACGCATTCCGAAAAACAAGCGATGGAGATCATTCCTTTTCAGGACGTCCGTGAGGATTGGCTGGAAAAGGAGGGAAATTCGTCGGGTGTGGGATGCGGGCAGAGGTCGGGCGGTTCGCCGGCTGACCTTGTCCTGTCCAAGACTGCAGGCGCCCGCGGGGAATTTCGATTTCTCAACGGCTTAATCGCATGGCCTGCATAGACGGGTGAAGACCGGATTTCACTTCGTGACCACCTTGGGGTCGGTTGCGGAATGGGTTTGGTTCGGACCTCGACACGCCGTGGGCTCTAACGGGCTCCCGGAGGGCAGGCTTTGAATTGTCGTCTTGCCCGGCGTGTCCGATGGGTTTGGCCCTGAGGTTCAGGTTTGGGCGGGACGATGGGTGCAACCCGGCGGTCCCGCTTTTGCGATGACCGCCAACCGGAAAGAGCTTGCTGTGGAACGAGCGGCAAAAAAGGAAGCGGTCGAACAGCTCAATGGGGTCTTCAAGACCACGAGCGTCGCGGTCGTTGCCCAATATTCCGGCCTGACCGTTGCCCAGATGCAGAAGCTGCGCATGCAGATGAAGCAGGCTGGCGCCTCGGTGAAGGTCTCGAAGAACCGTCTCGCCAAAATTGCTCTTGAAGGCACTGACGTCGTTGCCATCGGCCCCATGCTGAAGGGACCGACCGTGATCGCCACTTCGGACGATCCGGTAGCGGCGCCAAAGGTCGCCATCGAATTCGCCAAGGCGAACGAAAAGTTCGTCATCATTGGTGGCTCGATGGGAAAGACCGTCCTGAATGTCGACGGCGTGAAGGCACTTGCCTCGCTGCCGTCGCTTGACGAACTGCGCGCCAAGATCGTCGGCCTGCTTGTGGCCCCGGCGACCAAGATCGCTCAGCTCGCCAACGCGCCCGCGGGCAAGCTCGCGCGCGTCATCCAGGCTTATGCCTCAAAGGGCGAAGCGGCCTGACGCCCTTCGCAAAACTCAAACCCGAACCAGACTTACATTCAAGGAAACTGAACAATGGCTGACCTGCAGAAGATCGTTGACGACCTCTCGAGCCTCACCGTGCTCGAAGCTGCCGAACTCGCGAAGCTCCTCGAAGAGAAGTGGGGCGTTTCGGCTGCCGCGGCTGTCGCCGTGGCCGGCCCGGCTGGTGGTGGCGCTGCCGCCGCTCCGGCCGAAGAGAAGACCGAGTTCACGGTCGTTCTTGCCGCCGCCGGCGACAAGAAGATCGAGGTCATCAAGGAAGTCCGCGCCATCACCGGCCTGGGCCTGAAGGAAGCAAAGGACCTCGTTGAGGGCGCGCCGAAGCCTGTCAAGGAAGGCGTGAACAAGGACGAAGCCGAGAAGCTCAAGGCCCAGCTCGAGAAGGCTGGCGCGAAGGTCGAGCTCAAGTAAGCATCGCTTACTGGCACGAGATCCCGGTGAGCATCATCGCAGCCGGGATCTCGGTCCACTCCTCGAAAGGGTGGGCCAGATGCAAAAGGCGTGCGACGGAACGACCCGACGCAGGCCGAACACGAAAAAGTGTGGGGATTTGAGGGCTTAGCCCTCGAATCTGCACTAATGTCGCCCCATATCGGGTCGGCAGCACGAAAGCGCGGTGGGCAGGGATGCCGCATTTCCCTGTAAGCCGTTGGGAGAGCAAGCTATTTCGGGCTTTTGCAGTCCGTGAAGAGGATGGTTGTGACGGGCGGGCGCGCTCCTGCGCCCCGCGCGTCGTTTTGCGTTTTGAAGGTCTGAAGAACAGATTCAGGACATTCCTGCCTGAAACTGAGTCTCCGGCCCCCAAGACGGGTTCGAAAAATTCAACCCGGGGAGCGGCGGTCGCTGCGTTCCGGAGGGCGCGCCCAAATCGGGCGACGAAAATGAGAGGCCACGATGGCGCAGCAGACATTCACCGGTCGCAAACGCGTTCGCAAGTTCTTCGGACACATCAAGGAAGTGGCCGAGATGCCGAACCTCATCGAGGTTCAGAAGGCGTCCTATGACCAGTTCCTGATGGTCGACGAGCCCCAGGGCGGGCGGTCGGACGAGGGCTTGCAGGCGGTGTTCCGCTCGGTGTTCCCGATCTCCGACTTCTCGGGCACCTCGATGCTGGAATTCGTCCGCTACGAGTTCGAGCCGCCGAAATACGACGTCGACGAGTGCCGCCAGCGTGGCATGACCTTCGCGGCTCCCCTCAAGGTGACGCTGCGCCTCATCGTGTTCGATATCGACGAGGAAACCGGCGCGAAGTCGGTCAAGGACATCAAGGAGCAGGACGTCTACATGGGCGACATCCCGCTCATGACGATGAACGGCACCTTCATCGTCAACGGCACCGAGCGCGTCATCGTCTCGCAGATGCACCGTTCGCCGGGCGTGTTCTTCGACCACGACAAGGGCAAGACTCATTCGTCGGGCAAGCTGCTGTTCGCCGCCCGCGTGATCCCCTATCGCGGCTCCTGGCTCGACATCGAGTTCGATGCCAAGGACATCGTCTATGCGCGTATCGACCGTCGCCGCAAGCTTCCGGTGACGTCGCTGATGTTCGCGCTCGGCCTCGACGGCGAGGCGATCCTCAGTACCTTCTACAAGAAGATCCAGTACAAGCGGATCAAGGAGGGCTGGCGCGTTCCGTTCGACGCCAATCGTTTCCGCGGCTACTCGACCATCAACGACCTGATCGACGCCGATACCGGCAAGGTCGTGCTCGAAGCCGGCAAGAAGCTCACCGTGCGCGGTGCGCGTCAGATGCAGGAGAAGGGTCTGAAGGCGCTGCGCCTGTCGGATGCCGAGCTCGTCGGCAACTACATCGCCGAGGACCTCGTCAATCCCAAGACCGGCGAGATCCACGCCGAAGCCGGTGAAGAGATCACCGACAAGTCGATGAAGGCTCTCAACGAGCAGGGCTACAAGGAACTGCCGCTGCTCGACATCGACCACGTCAATGTCGGCGCCTACATCCGCAACACGCTCTCGGCCGACAAGAACATGACGCGCGAGGACGCGCTGTTCGACATCTACCGCGTGATGCGTCCCGGCGAGCCGCCGACGCTTGATTCGGCGCAGGCGATGTTCCAGTCGCTGTTCTTCGACGCCGAGCGCTACGACCTCTCGGCCGTCGGCCGCGTCAAGATGAACATGCGCCTCGACCTCGATGCGCCCGACACCCAGCGCACGCTGCGCAAGGAAGACATCCTCTCCGTCATCAAGACGCTGGTGGATCTGCGCGACGGCAAGGGCGAGATCGACGACATCGACCATCTCGGCAACCGCCGTGTGCGTTCGGTCGGCGAGCTCATGGAGAACCAGTACCGCATCGGCTTGCTCCGCATGGAGCGCGCGATCAAGGAGCGCATGTCTTCGGTCGACATCGACACGGTCATGCCGCAGGACCTGATCAACGCGAAGCCGGCGGCCGCCGCCGTGCGCGAGTTCTTCGGCTCCTCGCAGCTCTCGCAGTTCATGGACCAGACCAACCCGCTGTCGGAGATCACCCACAAGCGCCGCCTGTCGGCACTTGGACCGGGCGGTCTGACCCGCGAGCGCGCCGGCTTCGAGGTGCGCGACGTGCATCCGACGCATTACGGCCGCATCTGCCCGATCGAGACGCCGGAAGGTCCGAACATCGGCCTGATCAACTCGCTCGCGACCTTCGCGCGCGTGAACAAGTACGGCTTCGTCGAGACGCCTTACCGCAAGGTCAAGGACGGTCGCGTCACCGACGAGGTCGTGTACCTCTCGGCGATGGAAGAGGGCCGCTACACGGTCGCGCAGGCCAACGTGCCGCTCGATCCGAAAGGCCGCTTCACCGAAGATCTCGTGGTCTGCCGTCACGCCGGCGAAGTCTTGCCGGTGACCCCGGACAAGGTCGACTACATGGACGTGTCGCCGAAGCAGCTCGTTTCGGTCGCGGCCGCGCTGATCCCGTTCCTCGAGAACGACGACGCCAACCGCGCGCTGATGGGCTCGAACATGCAGCGCCAGGCGGTGCCGCTGGTTCGCGCCGAAGCGCCGTTCGTCGGCACCGGCATGGAAGGCGTGGTTGCGCGTGACTCGGGTGCTGCGATCGCGGCGCGCCGTTCGGGCGTGATCGACCAGATCGACGCAACCCGCGTCGTCATCCGCGCCACGGAAGATCTCGATCCGACCAAGTCGGGCGTCGATATCTACCGGCTGATGAAGTACCAGCGCTCCAACCAATCGACCTGCATCAACCAGCGTCCGCTGGTGAAGGTCGGCGATATCGTCAAGAAGGGCGACATCATCGCCGACGGTCCGTCGACCGATCTCGGCGAGCTCGCGCTCGGCCGGAACGTGCTCGTCGCGTTCATGCCGTGGAACGGCTACAACTTCGAAGACTCGATCCTGCTCTCCGAGCGGATCGTGAAGGAAGACGTGTTCACCTCAATTCATATCGAAGAATTCGAGGTGATGGCCCGCGACACCAAGCTCGGACCCGAGGAAATCACCCGCGACATTCCGAACGTGTCGGAAGAAGCGCTGAAGAACCTCGACGAAGCCGGCATCGTGTACATCGGCGCGGAAGTGCGCGCCGGCGACATCCTGGTCGGCAAGATCACGCCGAAGGGCGAAAGCCCGATGACGCCGGAAGAAAAGCTCCTGCGCGCTATCTTCGGCGAGAAGGCTTCCGACGTCCGCGACACCTCGCTGCGCGTTCCTCCGGGCGTGCAGGGCACCATCGTCGAAGTGCGCGTGTTCAACCGGCACGGCGTCGACAAGGACGAGCGTGCGCTGGCGATCGAACGGGAAGAGATCGAGCGTCTGGCCAAGGACCGCGACGACGAGCAGGCGATCCTGGACCGCAACGTCTACAATCGTCTTGCCGAGCTGCTCGAGGGACGGCAGGGCATCGCCGGTCCGAAGGGCTTCAAGAAGGACACCAAGATCACCCGTGCGGTGCTCGAGGAGTACCCGAAGTCGCAATGGTGGCTGTTCGCTTCGCCGAACGACAAGCTGATGGCCGAGATCGAGGCCATGCGGAAGCAGTACGACGAGTCGAAGAAGGGGCTGGAACAGCGCTTCCTCGACAAGGTCGAAAAGCTTCAGCGCGGTGACGAATTGCCGCCCGGCGTGATGAAGATGGTCAAGGTCTTCGTCGCGGTGAAGCGCAAGATCCAGCCCGGCGACAAGATGGCCGGCCGCCATGGCAACAAGGGCGTGGTGTCGAAGATCGTGCCGATCGAGGACATGCCGTTCCTCGAAGACGGTACGCATGCCGACATCGTGCTCAATCCGCTCGGCGTGCCCTCGCGCATGAACGTCGGACAGATCCTCGAGACCCATCTCGGCTGGGCCTGTGCCGGCCTCGGCAAGCGTATCGGCCAGACGGTCGATGCCTATTTGTCGAAGCAGGACATCCGGCCGCTGAAGGAAACCTTGAAGAAGGTCTACGGCGAGGACGAGACGATCAAGTCGCTCAACGACAACGAGTTGATCGAGCTCGGCCACAATCTGAGCCGCGGCGTTCCGATCGCGACGCCGGTGTTCGACGGCGCCAAGGAAGCCGACATCGAGGAGATGCTGAAGCTTGCCGGTCTCGACGCTTCGGGCCAGTCGACCGTCTATGACGGCCGCACCGGCGATGCTTTCGACCGCAAGGTGACGGTGGGCTACATCTACATGCTCAAGCTGCACCATCTCGTCGACGACAAGATCCACGCGCGTTCGATCGGTCCGTACTCGCTCGTTACCCAGCAGCCGCTGGGCGGCAAGGCGCAGTTCGGCGGCCAGCGTTTCGGCGAAATGGAAGTGTGGGCGCTCGAGGCTTACGGCGCCGCGTACACGCTCCAGGAGATGCTGACCGTGAAGTCGGACGACGTCGCCGGCCGTACCAAAGTGTACGAGGCGATCGTGCGTGGCGATGACACCTTCGAGGCCGGTATTCCGGAATCGTTCAACGTGCTGGTCAAGGAAATGCGCTCGCTCGGCCTCAACGTCGACTTGCACAATTCCAAGGTCGGACCGGGGACGGCGGAAGCGGCCGAGTAATACGACCCTCATGCCCGGCCTGAACGGCCGGGCATCGGCGCCCAGTCCTGGAATCGCGAGGGCAGGGCGCCCCGCATAGTGATTTTCGAATTTGCTGCCGGAGGCGACCGGCACGCGAGGAGAAGACGATGAACCAAGAAATTATGAATCTCTTTAATCCGACGACGCCGGCTCAGGTCTTCGACCAGATCCGGATCTCGATCGCGAGCCCCGAGAAGATTCTGTCCTGGTCGTACGGCGAGATCAAGAAGCCGGAAACCATCAACTACCGTACCTTCAAGCCCGAACGCGACGGCCTGTTCTGCGCCCGCATCTTCGGGCCGATCAAGGACTACGAGTGCTTGTGCGGCAAGTACAAGCGCATGAAGTACAAGGGCATCATCTGCGAGAAGTGCTCGGTCGAGGTCACGCTGTCGCGCGTCCGGCGCGAGCGCATGGGCCATATCGAGCTCGCAGCTCCCGTCGCCCACATCTGGTTCCTGAAGTCGCTGCCCTCGCGCATCGGCCTCCTGCTCGACATGACGTTGAAGGATCTCGAGCGGATCCTCTACTTCGAATATTACGTCGTGCTCGAGCCGGGCCTCACCGCGCTGAAGGACCGTCAGCTCTTGTCGGAAGACGAGTACCTGAAGGCGCAGGACGAATACGGCCAGGATTCCTTCACCGCCATGATCGGCGCGGAAGCGATCCGCGAGCTGCTCAAGGGCATGGATCTCGAGAAGCTCGAGCTGACCTTGCGCGCGGAGATGCAGGAGACCGACTCCGACATCAAGCACAAGAAGCTCGCCAAGCGCCTGAAGATCGTGGAAGCGTTCCGCCACTCCGGCAACAAGCCGGAATGGATGATCATGACCGTGGTCCCGGTGATTCCGCCGGACCTGCGTCCGCTGGTGCCGCTGGACGGCGGCCGCTTCGCGACCTCGGACCTCAACGACCTCTATCGCCGCGTCATCAACCGCAACAACCGCTTGAAGCGGCTGATGGAGCTGCGCGCGCCGGACATCATCATCCGCAACGAGAAGCGCATGCTTCAGGAGGCCGTCGACGCGCTGTTCGACAACGGCCGCCGCGGCCGCGTCATCACGGGTGCCAACAAGCGTCCGCTGAAGTCGCTCGCCGACATGCTCAAGGGCAAGCAGGGCCGGTTCCGTCAGAACCTGCTCGGCAAGCGCGTCGACTATTCGGGCCGTTCGGTGATCGTGGTCGGTCCCGAGCTGCGCCTGCATCAGTGCGGCCTGCCGAAGAAGATGGCGCTCGAGCTGTTCAAGCCGTTCATCTACTCGCGGCTTGACGCCAAGGGCCTGTCCACCACCGTGAAGCAGGCCAAGAAGCTGGTCGAGAAGGAGCGGCCCGAGGTCTGGGACATCCTGGACGAGGTCATTCGTGAGCATCCCGTGCTGCTCAACCGCGCACCGACGCTGCATCGCCTCGGCATCCAGGCGTTCGAGCCCGTGCTGATCGAGGGCAAGGCGATCCAGCTCCACCCGCTGGTCTGCGCCGCGTTCAACGCCGACTTCGACGGCGACCAGATGGCCGTGCACGTCCCGCTGTCGCTGGAAGCGCAGCTGGAAGCGCGCGTCCTGATGATGTCGACCAACAACATCCTGCATCCGGCGAACGGCCAGCCGATCATCGTGCCGTCGCAGGACATCGTGCTCGGTCTCTATTACGTCTCCATCATGCGCGAAGGCCTGCCCGGCGAGGGCAAGATCTTCGGCGAGATGGCGGAGCTCGAACACGCGCTGCACGCGAAGGTCATCCACCTCCACACCAAGATCAAGTACCGGTGGGAAGGCATCGACGATACCGGCAAGATCTCCAAGCGCTGGATCGAGACCACCGCTGGCCGCGTCATGCTGGGCAATTTGCTGCCGAAGAACCCGCGTGTTCCGTACGAGATCATCAACAAGCTGATGACCAAGCGCGAGATCTCCGGCGTGATCGACCAGGTCTACCGCCACTGCGGTCAGAAGGAGACGGTGATCTTCTGCGACCGCATCATGGCGCTCGGCTTCTACAACGCGTTCAAGGCCGGCATCTCGTTCGGCAAGGACGACATGGTCGTGCCGCACTCCAAGTGGAAGATCGTCGACACCACCCGTACGCTGGCGAAGGATTTCGAGCAGCAGTACAACGACGGTCTGATCACCCATGGCGAGAAGTACAACAAGGTCGTCGACGCCTGGTCGAAGGCCACGGAAGAAATCGCCAAGGCGATGATGAAGGAGATCTCCTCGACCAAGAAGACGGCGAGCGGGGCGGATGCCGACATCAACTCGATCTACATGATGGCTCACTCCGGTGCCCGCGGTTCGCCGGCCCAGATGCGCCAGCTCGCCGGCATGCGCGGCCTCATGGCCAAACCGTCGGGTGAGATCATCGAGACGCCGATCATCTCGAACTTCAAGGAAGGCCTCTCGGTGCTCGAGTACTTCAACTCGACCCACGGCGCCCGCAAGGGCCTCGCGGACACCGCGTTGAAGACCGCGAACTCCGGCTACCTGACCCGTCGTCTCGTCGACGTCGCGCAGGACTGCATCATCACGCAGGACGATTGCGGCACCAAGCTCGGCATCAAGATGCGCGCCATCGTCGATGCCGGCACCGTGGTCGCTTCGCTCGGCTCGCGCATCCTCGGACGCACGGCCTGCGAAGACGTGCGTGACAGCACGGGCAAGGTGATCTTCAAGCGCGGTACGCTGATGGAAGAGAGCCATCTGGATGCCATCCAGCAGGGCGGCGTCCAGGAGGTGAAGATCCGCTCGGCGCTGACCTGCGAACTCGTCAACGGCATCTGCGGCAAGTGCTACGGCCGCGATCTCGCTCGCGGCACGCCGGTCAACCACGGCGAAGCGGTCGGCGTCATTGCGGCGCAGTCGATCGGCGAGCCTGGCACCCAGCTCACCATGCGCACCTTCCACATCGGCGGTGCGGCGCAGCTGAACGAGCAATCTTTCGTCGAATCCAACTTCGACGGCAAGATCGTGATCCGGAACAAGGCCATCGCCCGCAACAGCGAAGGCCACCTGGTCGCGATGGTTCGCAACATGGTGATCGCGATCGTCGATGCCGACGGCACCGAGCGTGCAACGCACCGTATTCAGTACGGGTCGCGCCTGCACGTCGACGAGGGCGACATGGTCAAGCGCGGCCAGCGTATCGTCGAATGGGATCCCTACACCCGTCCGCTCCTCACCGAGGTCGAAGGCACCATCGGCTTCGAGGATCTGGTCGAGGGACAGTCGATCTCGGAAACGCTCGACGAGGCCACCGGTATTGCCAAGCGCGTGGTCATAGACTGGCGCTCGATGCGCGGCGGCGGGGACCTGCGTCCTGCCATCGTGATCAAGGGCAAGGACGGCAAGGTGCTCAAGCTCGCCCGTGGCGGCGATGCTCGCTACATGCTGTCGGTCGACGGCATTCTGTCGGTCGACGTCGGAGCCAAGGTCCAGGCGGGCGACATTCTCGCCCGTGTCTCGACCGAAAGCGCCAAGACGCGCGACATCACCGGCGGTCTGCCGCGGGTGGCGGAACTGTTCGAGGCTCGGCGTCCGAAGGATGCGGCGATCATCGCCGAAATCGCGGGCACTATCCGGTTTGGGCGCGACTACAAGAACAAGCGTCGCATCTCGATCGAGCCGATGGACAAGACCGACGAGGCGCGCGAGTACCTGATCCCGAAGGGCAAGCACATCCACCTTCAGGACGGCGACGTCGTCGAAAAGGGCGACTTCATCGTGGAAGGCAATCCGGCGCCGCACGACATTCTGGCGGTCAAGGGCATCGAGGAACTCGCGGCCTATCTGGTCAACGAGATCCAGGAGGTCTATCGGCTCCAGGGCGTGCTCATCAACGACAAGCACATCGAGGTGATCGTCCGTCAGATGCTCCAGAAGGTGGAAGTCACTGACCAGGGCGACACGGACATGATCTCGGGCGAGCAGATCGACAAGATCGAGTTCGACCAGATCAACGCCAAGGCCAAGGAAGAGGGCAAGAAGATCGCCACGGGGACGCCGGTTCTGCTCGGCATCACCAAGGCGAGCCTTCAGACCCGCTCCTTCTTCTCGGCGGCCTCGTTCCAGGAGACCACTCGCGTCCTCACGGAAGCGGCGGTCAACGGCAAGGTCGATCCGCTCGAAGGCCTCAAGGAGAACGTCATCGTCGGCCGGCTGATCCCGGCAGGCACCGGCGCCTCCATGGCGAAGATCCGCGAAGTCGCCGTGAAGCGCGACAAGATGATCCTCGACGAGCGCGAGAAGCAGGCGGCCGTCGTGCCGCCGGCGCCGGAAGTGGAGCCGATGGCGCTGCCACCTGCGGAATAATCGTTCATCCGTAGGAATACCGAGGACACTGAAAAGGCCGGCGCAAGCCGGCCTTTTTGCTGCTTTGTTTCCCTGTTGCGGTGCAGGATCAACCTTTGTTCATCTTTCCTTCAGGCGCAAAAGCGCTTCTGCTAGGAGAACTTAGACCGGTGGTCCCGTGAAGGGGGCGGGCCGGAGACCACGGAATTCTCATGCTTGATCTCGCAATCGTAGGCGGCGGCCCCGGCGGGCTGATGAGCGCTTGGTACCTGAAGCGCAAGCTCGGCGATCTCTGCCGCGTCACCATCTACGAGGCATCCGACCGGCTCGGCGGCAAGATCGTCACGCGCAAATTCGATTCTGCGCCCGCGATGTACGAGGCCGGGGTTGCCGAGATCTACGACTACTCGATGACCGGGCCGGATCCGTTGCGCGAGTTGATCCAGCATTTCGGCTTGCAGACCATTCCGATGGATGCCGAGCAGGTGCAGTTCGGCGGCGAGCTCCTCAACGACGTCGCGGGCATGCGCCGCAAATACGGGAACAAGACCGCGGCCGCGATCGAGGCGTTTCGTAAGCGCTGCGCCGACGCGATGACGCCGATCGAGTATTACGAGGGCGTCGGCGCGCACGACAACGAGAATCCCTGGGCCTACAAGACCGCCGAACAGGTGCTCGACGAGGAAGTCGAGGACGAGACCGCAAAGCGATTCTTCAAGGTGATGGCGCGCTCGGATCTCGCGACCGAGAGCCACAACACCAACGGGCTCAACGCGCTCAAGAACTACCTGATGGATGTCGACGGCTATATCGGCCTCTATTCCATCCAGAACGGCAACGAGCAGCTCATCGAGTGCCTCCAGTCGGAGGTCAATGCCGACATCCAGCTCAATCACCGAATCCTCACGGTCGGCAAGGCGCCGACCGGCCGCTATCAGCTCAAGATGATGAACGGCAAGGGACCGGAGACGCGAGACTTCGATCTGGTGCTGATGTGCCTGCCGCATTCCTGGCTCGGGACCGTCGGCTGGGAGGGCGAACAGCTCCGCAAGTCGATGGTCAAGCACGTCTCGTACTTCGACCGTCCTGCGCACTATTTGCGTGTCTCGATTCTGTTCGACACGCCGTTCTGGGGCGACAAGATCGCCGGCGCCTGGTTCATGTCGGAAGCCTTTGGCGGTTGCTGCGTCTATAACGAGGGCGCGCGCCATGATGTGGGCAAGCACGGCGTGCTGAACTGGCTGATTCCGGGCTCCGACGCGCTGGCCTTTGCGAATCTCTCCGACCAGGAGTTGATCGATGCCGCGCTGAAATCACTGCCGGCATCGCTCGGCGATGCTCGCTCGCATTTCATGGAAGGCAAGATCCACCGCTGGCTGTCGTCGGTGAACGCGATTCCGGGCGGCTTGCCCGTGCGCGACGTCATGACCAATCACCGCCCCGAGCCGAAGGAACATCCTGGAATCGTGGTGGTCGGCGACTATCTGTTCGACTCGACGCTGAACGGCCTGCTCGATTCCTCGGACGCGGCGACCGACATCATCTTGACCGAGATGATGCGCCTGCGCCGCGAGCGTTCGCAGGACGACAAGCCGCTCTCGGACAAGATCGATCGCGATTATTTCGACAATTATCGCGGCCAGGGTCCCTACAGCGAAGTGTGGCAACACTTCACCGATCCCGACTATCTCACAAAACTGATCGGCATCGTCTGGGGCAAAACCAAAGGCACGAAGCTCTTGATCGCGGGCTCGGCCAGCGGCGAGCTTGTCGGCGCGCTGCGCGATCGCGGCATCGATGCCTGGGGCATCGAGAACAACCGCACCATTCACGCCAGAACGCCGAAGGCACTGAAGAAGTACAACAAGCTCGGTTCGATCACCGACATGCCGTTCAAGGACGGTGCGTTCGACTTCGTGTTCGAGACCAGCCTCTGCCACGTTTCCCCGAAGCAGGTGGTCCGTGCGATCAGGGAGCTGAACCGTGTGGTCAAGACCGGGCTCGTGTTCGGCTCGGTCACCTCGGACATGGCGCCGGCACTGATCGACCGCTACGACCTTCTGCGCGGGGTCAAGAAGCTCGGCACCTGGTGGGAATGGTCCGAACTGTTCTTTGGCAACGGCTTCGAGCTGTCGATGCACCGCAAGGATTGCACCGACGCGCTCTGGGAGGCGACGCTCGCCGCCAACAAGGGCCCGGGCCAGTGGTACGCCGACGCCGATTCCCTGCGCTATTCCTTTTTCGACAAGGTCGAGGACGAGGAAGACGATTAGCCGCCTGAAGCAGGCGCCTTCGCCAATTGTTTTGCCGAATTCATCCTGATCGCATAGAATCGGTGCAATAGCGGTTTCCGCTATTTCCTGCTTTCTCTGCGGTCATGCCGGCCGTCAGCAACGGTTGGTTTCATGGCGTCCAAGCACCTCCCGCCCGACAAACAGAAGCTCGCCGCGGAAGAGGCGGCCGAGCTCGACGACAAGCTTGTCCCTGCCGCCAAGCCGGATCTCGAAGACGACGAGGACGATGAAGACGAGGAGGATGGCGGGCTGGAGCTCGATGACGACGATGAGGACGAGGACCTTGTCGTCTTTACCGCGCGCGAGGCCGCCGGCGCGCTCGCGACCATCCTGGGCTTCGTCAAACCCTTCCTGGTCAACTACAAGCAGATGCTGTCGTTTGTGGCGTTCGGCGTCTTCGTCGAGACGCTCTTCAACGTGATCATGCCGCTCAGCCTGAAGTACCTGATCGACGACGCGCTCGGCGAGGAGGATTTCCAGGCGCTGTACAAGATCCTCGGCGTGCTCGCAGTTGCGGGCATCTTCACCTCGATCGTCGCGGTCTGGTACGAACGCTGGGATGCGAGGCTCGCGGCCTGCATCATCTCCGACGTCCGCAAGCGGCTGTTCGAGCACGTCCAGGATCTGCCGGCTGCCTATTTCGGCCGCACCAAGCGCGGCGAGATCCTGTCGCGCTTCTCCGTCGACCTCGCGGCCTTCGAGGGCTCGGTCAAGACCTTCGCCAACAGCGCCGCACTGCCGTTCCTGGAGTTGATCGCGGGCATCATCCTGATGGTGTTCTTGAACTGGCAGCTCGCGGCGGTTGCGCTGCTGGTGTTCCCGATCACGCTGATCGGTCCCCGCATGCTCACGCCGAAGGCCGTTCAGGCGAATTACGAGCAGAAGCTCAATGAGTCCGCGCTGCTCGGCATGGTGCAGGAGAACGTGGCGGCGCAGGCCGTGATCAAGGCGTTCAGCCTGCAACGCCGGATGTTCGGCTTCTTCAAGTTCCGCAACGACGAGACGCGAAACAAGATGGCCTCGGCGGCATTCCTGTCGACCATGGTGGAGCGGACGGTCACCATCTCGGTGCTGCTCTTGCATCTCGTCGTGCTGGCGATCGGCGCATATCTGGCGACAAAGGGTCAGATCACCATCGGCACCTTCGTCACCTTCGAGAGCGCGTTCTGGGAGGTGTCCTACAACATCGCCCATGTGATGCATTTCATTCCCGTGTCGATCTCCTCGGCAGCCGCGATTCGTCACATGCAGGAGCTGCTCGACGAGCCCACGCGCAGCGCCGATCGTGCCGGCGCGCCCGATCTGCCCCGCATCACCAACGACATCACCTTCGACCACGTGACGTTCCAGTACGAAGGCAGCCAGACGCCGGTACTGGACAATCTCAGCCTCAAGCTCAATGTCGGCAAGCGAATTGCCATCGTCGGTCCGTCGGGTTCGGGCAAGAGCACGCTGTTGAATCTGATCCTGCGGCTCTATGTGCCGGACGAGGGCCGCGTCACCATCGACGGCGTCGACGTCCGCAAGGTGACGCTGGATTCGCTGCGCCGGAGCATGGCGGTGGTGTTCCAGGAGAACATGCTGTTCAACATGTCGATCCGGGAGAACATCCGGCTCGGCAAGGAGGGCGCGACCGACGAGGAGGTGGAGGAGGCGGCCAAGAAGGCCGAGATCCACCGCTACATCATGAGCCTGCCGCAGCGATACGACACGCCGGTGGGCGAGCGCGGCGATACCTTGTCGGGCGGCCAGCGCCAGCGCATCGCGATCGCGCGCGCGGTCATCCGCAATCCCTCCGTGCTGCTGCTGGACGAAGCCACTTCGGCGCTCGACCAGACCACGGAAGCCGCGATCAACCGAACGCTGCTGAAGGTTGCCAAGGGCCGCACCATGATCTGGTCGACCCACCGCCTGACCTCGGTGGTCGAGATGGACGAGATCATCGTGATTTCAGGGGGCAGGGCGATCGAGCGCGGCTCGCATGCCGAGCTGCTCGCCAGGAACGGCACCTATCGCAAGCTGTGGAACGACCAGATCCACCAACCGCATGGCGCGCCGGCTCACGTCGACGAGGACAGAGACGATGACGACGAGGATGAAGACGATCTCGACGAGGACGATGAGGAGGAGTGACCGAGGAAGTTAGGCTCCAGATCGAAGGCTCCTCCCAGCGGCCGCAATAGCCCCTGAATAGACCAGGCAATGAAGCGTGCCCAGCGTTGCACCGTCCAATAGGGGCTCGTCGCAATGGAGACCGAGCGGAAGTCGAACGCCTTCGCCGCCGACCAATCGTCGCAGGCCCGCTTGACCGGATCTGCGTAGAAGGCGGCGATCTTGCTTGTGTCCATCCCGTCGGAGGCCAGCCACTGCGGGATGTAGAGGTTGCAGAGGCGCTCGACGTCGGTGAACACCTTGTCGCAGCCGGTGCCGGCGGCGGGGCAGGAGGTCGAGAAGGCATCGCCCACCAGCACGAGGCCGGGTTGGCCGCTTGCATCGTTCACATAGAGATCGACCGGGCGGATCTTCAGCTCACCCGGAATGTCGAATGGTCCGGTGATGCGCTTGAGCCGCGGCAGCGCGGCGTTCAACGTCTCGGCGGGCGCGCGGCGCAGCTCACCCAGCCAGGGATCGTCGAAGCTGCGGTAAACGAACAGATTGGCGCGCATCCGCGTCCCGATCGGAAAAAGCGTGAGGTAGGGGATGCGGTCGCTCGGCCGTTCCGAGAAATAGGTCAGCGCCGGGAAGTCGAACGAGGCCCGTCCCGCGGGCACCACGTCGAAGCCGATCGAAATCGAATGGCAGGCACTGACGATCTTTCGGGCGATTCCCAGCTGGTGGCGCAGGCCGACGTTGAGGCCGTTGGCGAGCACGACCAGCCGGGCGGAAACCATCTCGTCGTTGGAGAGAGTGACCTTCTGCCGCTCCGCGCTTGTCTCGACCGAGACGGCCTTGGCGCAGATGCGCTCGACGCCGGCAGGAATTTCGTCGCGGACAGCGTTGACGAGGGAATCGTAGGGGATGTTGAACTGCCGGCTCGGCGCCTTGTCGAGAAGGCGGCCGAAGCGCGCGATCCAGTTCTCACCAACAAAGGTCGCGCGCCGCAGCACCGATTCGGCGATTCCCGTCTGCTGGAATCGTCCGACCTGCACGTGGCCGCTGAGTTTTTCGACTCGAAAGTCCGCCGAATAGCTCTCATGCGGATCGATCAGGATGGTCGAAATGCCGCTACGGCCGAGCATCGCGGCGGCGGTCGAGCCGGACAATCCCCCGCCGATAATGGCAATGTCGGTGTACCGCATGGCGCCAATCTCTGCCCAAGGCGGCACATTGGGGCTCCAACAGGAAAGAAAGCCTTAGCCAATGGTTATAAAAGTATATTTCATCCGGGTATAATAGGGTTCGCGGTGGCGGAACGCGCCCTTCGTTTCCGTCTCGCGAAGGTGCAGCGAGCGGCCCGGGAAGCGATTTCGGCAGGCGCGGGAAGCGCTTCTGACTGACGTTTCGCCTTGACTTGACCGACTCCCACTTATAGAACCCCCTCACTTAACGACAGGCGGTGAGCATCGCCAACGTCGGAACGGGCCACCCGTTTGATCCCCCTGGGGATCTTCAGGACGGGCACCAACCTCGACGAATGCCGCTCAAACGCTGTCGATCATAGCTAGGCAATGCCAGTGCGATTTTAGGTCTCGTGAGCATGTTCTCTCGAGATCGAATTCGGATGCATGACCTCGGTGCGCGGGCTGCAGCTTCAAGCTGACCGGTCCAACTACTGCGGTCCTCTGTGGCGTCGAAGCGCTTTCCGCCCGTTGATGGGTGGTTGGCGCGATTTCGCTTTGTGCGGATTGTTCCGCGGAAGGCGGCCTCGTCGGGCGGGTAGCTCGAAAGAATTTGCGGACCCGGTGACGGGCCGCGGCAGAACACAAAGGGTAATGCCAGGATGCCGACGATCAACCAGCTGATCGCTCAACCGCGGGAAGTGCAGAAGTCGCGCAAGAAGGTGCCGGCGCTGCAGCAGTCGCCGCAGAAGCGCGGTGTTTGCACGCGCGTTTACACCACGACCCCGAAGAAGCCGAACTCGGCGCTTCGTAAGGTTGCCAAGGTGCGCCTGACCAACGGCTTCGAGGTGATCGGCTACATCCCCGGTGAGGGCCATAACCTCCAGGAGCATTCGGTGGTCATGATCCGCGGCGGTCGCGTCAAGGATTTGCCCGGCGTGCGCTACCACATCCTCCGCGGCGTTCTGGATACCCAGGGCGTCAAGAACCGTAAGCAGCGCCGTTCGAAGTACGGCGCCAAGCGTCCGAAGTAAGCGGGAACCAGGTCCATGTCTCGTCGCCATTCTGCCGAAAAGCGCGAAGTCCTTCCCGATCCGAAGTTCGGGAACATCATCGTCACGAAGTTCATGAATTCGGTGATGTACGCCGGAAAGAAGTCGGTCGCCGAAGGTATCGTCTACGGCGCGTTCGGCCTCATCGAAAGCAAGACCAAGCAGAATCCGCTCGGCGTGTTCGAGCAGGCACTCGAGAACGTCATGCCGACGATCGAAGTGCGCTCCCGCCGCGTCGGCGGCGCGACCTATCAGGTTCCGGTCGAGGTTCGCTCGGTGCGCCGTCAGGCGCTGGGCATTCGCTGGCTGATCTCGGCTGCGCGCGATCGCAACGAGAAGACGATGACCGAGCGGCTCTCTGCGGAGCTCCTGGACGCGTCGAACAACCGGGGTAACGCCGTCAAGAAGCGCGAAGACGTGCACCGGATGGCGGAAGCCAACCGCGCCTTCTCGCACTATCGCTGGTAACGGCGACACACGGAATCTAAGGAACACTCCATGCCCCGCGTTCATGCCATAGAGAACTACCGTAACTTCGGTATCATGGCGCATATCGATGCCGGCAAGACCACGACCACCGAGCGCATCCTCTACTACACCGGCAAGAGCCACAAAATCGGCGAAGTGCACGAAGGTGCCGCGACGATGGACTGGATGGAGCAGGAGCAGGAGCGCGGCATTACGATCACGTCGGCCGCGACCACCGCGTTCTGGGAAGGCAAGCGCCTCAACATTATCGACACTCCCGGCCACGTCGACTTCACCATCGAAGTCGAGCGCAGCCTGCGCGTGCTCGACGGCGCCGTGTGCGTGCTCGACTCGAACCAGGGCGTCGAGCCCCAGACCGAGACGGTCTGGCGCCAGGGCGACAAGTACAAGGTTCCGCGCATCGTCTTCGCCAACAAGATGGATAAGACCGGCGCTGACTTCTACAAGTGCATGCAGGATATCGTCGACCGCCTCGGCGCAAAGCCGATCGCGATCCAGCTTCCGATCGGCTCCGAGAACAACTTCAAGGGCCTGGTCGATCTCGTCCGCATGAAGGGCGTGGTCTGGGAAGAAGAGAAGCTCGACGCCAAGTTCGTTGACATCGATATTCCCGAAGACATGGTCGAGAAGGCCAAGGAATATCGCGAGAAGCTGCTGGAAGCCGCCGTCGAGCTCGACGACGACGTTCTCGCCGCTTACCTCGACGGCAAGGAGCCCGATCAGGCGACGTTGAAGCGCTTGATCCGCAAGGCCGTGCTGACTGGCGCGTTCTTCCCAGTATTGTGCGGCTCGGCGTTCAAGAACAAGGGCGTGCAGCCTTTGCTCGACGCAGTCGTGGATTATCTGCCGTCGCCGGTTGACGTTCCCGCGATCAAGGGCGTCGATGAAGACGGCAACGAGGTCGTTCGCCGCCCGGACGACAAGGAGCCGCTGGCTCTGTTGGCGTTCAAGATCATGGACGACCCGTTCGTCGGCACCATCACCTTCTGCCGCATCTATTCCGGCACGCTGCTGTCGGGTACCGGCGTCATCAATTCGACGCGCGACCGCAAGGAGCGCATCGGCCGCATGTTGCTGATGCATGCGAACAACCGCGAAGACATCAAGGAAGCCTATGCCGGCGACATCGTTGCACTGGCTGGCCTGAAGGAAGCGCGCACCGGTGACACGCTGTGCGATCCCGACAAGGCGGTGATCCTCGAAAAGATGGAATTCCCCGAGCCGGTCATCGAGATCGCGATCGAGCCCAAGTCCAAGGCCGACCAGGAAAAGCTCGGCGTGGCGCTGGCGAAGCTCGCTGCGGAGGATCCGTCCTTCCGCGTGTCGACCGACCAGGAGTCCGGCCAGACCATCCTCAAGGGAATGGGCGAACTCCATCTCGACATCAAGGTCGACATTCTTCGCCGCACCTACAAGGTCGATGCCAACATCGGCGCGCCGCAAGTGGCGTTCCGTGAGCGCGTCACCAAGCGGGCCGAGGTCAAGTACACCCACAAGAAGCAGACCGGCGGTACCGGTCAGTTCGCGGAAGTGTCGATCGTGGTCGAGCCGAACGAGCCCGGCAAGGGCTACGAGTTCGAGTCCAAGATCGTCGGCGGTGCGGTTCCGAAGGAATACATCCCCGGCGTCGAAAAGGGCCTCAACAGCGTGATGGGCTCTGGTGTCGTCGCGGGCTTCCCCGTGGTCGACGTCAAGGTTCAGCTCGTCGACGGCAAGTATCACGACGTCGACTCGTCGGCGCTCGCCTTCGAAATCGCTTCGCGCGCTGCATTCCGCGAAGCCTTGCAGAAGGGCAAGTCCGTCCTGCTCGAGCCGATCATGAAGGTCGAAGTGGTGACCCCGGAAGATTACACCGGCTCGGTTATCGGCGACCTGAATTCCCGGCGCGGTCAGATCCAGGGTCAGGACATGCGCGGCAACGCCAACGTCATCAATGCGATGGTGCCGCTCATGAACATGTTCGGTTACGTGAATAACCTGCGCTCGATGAGCCAGGGTCGCGCAACCTTCACCATGCAGTTCGACCACTACGCAGAAGCGCCGGCCAACGTGTCGGCAGAAGTCCAGAAGAAGTTTGCCTGATTGTCGTCGGTCTCGAACTGACGATTGAACGGAGAGTCAAATGGCCAAAGCAAAGTTTGAACGTAACAAGCCGCACTGCAATATCGGCACCATCGGTCACGTCGACCATGGCAAGACGTCGCTGACCGCGGCGATCACCAAGGTCCTCGCCGAAGCCGGCGGTGCGACGTTCACGGCGTACGACCAGATCGACAAGGCGCCGGAAGAGAAGGCGCGCGGCATCACGATCTCGACGGCGCACGTCGAATACGAGACCAAGAACCGCCACTACGCGCACGTCGACTGCCCCGGCCACGCCGACTACGTGAAGAACATGATCACCGGCGCCGCCCAGATGGACGGTGCGATCCTGGTCGTGTCGGCCGCTGACGGTCCGATGCCGCAGACCCGCGAGCACATCCTGCTCGCCCGCCAGGTCGGCGTTCCCGCGCTCGTCGTGTTCCTCAACAAGTGCGACATGGTCGACGATCCGGAACTGCTCGAGCTGGTCGAGCTCGAGGTCCGCGAGCTGCTCTCGAAGTACGAATTCCCGGGCGACACCATCCCGATCATCAAGGGTTCGGCGCTCGCCGCTCTCGAAGATTCCGACAAGACGCTCGGCCATGAGGCCATCCTCGAGCTGATGAAGCAGGTCGACGCTTACATTCCGCAGCCGGAGCGTCCGGTCGACCTTCCGTTCCTGATGCCGGTTGAAGACGTGTTCTCGATCTCGGGCCGTGGCACCGTCGTGACCGGCCGTGTCGAGCGCGGTATCGTCAAGGTCGGCGAGGAAATCGAGATCGTCGGTCTGCGCGCCACGCAGAAGACCACGGTTACCGGCGTCGAAATGTTCCGCAAGCTGCTCGATCAGGGCCAGGCCGGCGACAACATCGGTGCGCTGCTTCGCGGTACCAAGCGCGAAGACGTCGAGCGCGGCCAGGTGCTGTGCAAGCCGGGTTCGGTCAAGCCGCACACCAAGTTCAAGGCTGAGGCCTACATCCTCACCAAGGAAGAGGGCGGCCGCCACACCCCGTTCTTCACCAACTACCGTCCGCAGTTCTACTTCCGCACCACCGACGTGACCGGTGTCGTGCATCTGCCGGAAGGTACCGAGATGGTGATGCCGGGCGACAACATCGCGATGGAAGTGCACCTGATCGTGCCGATCGCGATGGAAGAGAAGCTCCGCTTCGCGATCCGCGAAGGTGGCCGCACCGTCGGCGCCGGCGTCGTCGCCTCGATCATCGAGTAATTACGAGAATAGGGATCGGCGAATAGCGAATGTGACATTCGCTATTCGCTATTCGCCACCCCACTGAAGAAAGACCACGGCAATGAACGGCCAAAACATTCGCATCCGTCTCAAGGCGTTCGACCATCGTATCCTCGATACGTCGACCCGCGAGATCGTGAACACGGCGAAGCGCACCGGCGCGCAGGTCCGCGGACCCATTCCGCTGCCCACCCGCATCGAGAAGTTCACCGTCAACCGTTCGCCGCACGTCGACAAGAAGAGCCGCGAGCAGTTCGAGATGCGCACTCACAAGCGCCTGCTCGACATCGTCGATCCGACCCCGCAGACCGTCGATGCTTTGATGAAGCTCGACCTGGCCGCTGGTGTCGACGTCGAGATCAAGCTCTAAGATTTTTGGATCACGTTCGCCACTAGCGGACAGAAAGAACAGGAAGCACGCCGATGCGCTCCGGAGTGATCGCACAAAAGGTCGGGATGACGCGGGTCTTTACAGAGGCCGGCGAACATATCCCCGTGACCGTGCTGAAGCTCGGCAATTGCCAGGTCGTAGGCCACCGCACCGAAGAGAAAAACGGTTATGTCGCGCTCCAGCTTGGTTCTGGCAGCCGCAAGACCGTGTACATGCCCAAGGCGGAGCGCGGCCAATTCGCGGTCGCCAAGGTCGAGCCGAAGCGGCAGGTCGAGGAATTCCGCGTCTCCGCGGATCAGATGATCCCCGTCGGTGCCGAGATCCTGGCCGACCACTTTGTCGTCGGTCAGTTCGTCGACGTCACCGGCACCTCGGTCGGCAAGGGTTTTGCCGGCGGTATGAAGCGCTGGAACTTCGGCGGTCTGCGCGCCACTCACGGCGTCTCGGTCTCGCATCGTTCGATCGGTTCGACCGGTGGCCGTCAGGACCCCGGCAAGACCTGGAAGAACAAGAAGATGCCCGGTCACATGGGCGTTGACCGCATCACCACGCTCAACCTTCGGGTCGTTCAGCTCGACGTCGAGCGCGGTCTGATCCTCGTCGAAGGCGCCGTTCCGGGCTCCAAGGGCGGCTGGATCCGCGTGCGCGACGCCGTCAAGAAGCCGCTGCCGAAGGAAGCTCCGAAGCCCGGCAAGTTCAAGGTTGCTGGCGAAGCGGACGCTGCTCCGGCTGCGCAGGAGGCGTGAGATGGAATTGAAGGTCACGACCCTCGAAGGTAAGGAAGCCGGCTCGGTCCAGCTTTCCGATACCATTTTCGGCCTCGAGCCGCGCCAGGACATCATTGCACGTTGCGTGCAGTGGCAGCTCAACAAGCGCCAGGCCGGTACGCACAAGGCCAAGGGCCGCGCCGAGATCTGGCGCACCGGCAAGAAGATGTACAAGCAGAAGGGTACCGGTGGTGCTCGTCACGGCTCGGCCCGCGTGCCGCAGTTCCGCGGCGGCGGCCGTGCCTTCGGTCCGGTGGTGCGTTCGCACGCCACCGACCTGCCGAAGAAGGTCCGTGCGCTCGCCCTCAAGCATGCGCTCTCGGCCAAGGCCAAGGACGGCGATCTCATCGTGATCGACAAGGCTGCGCTGGAAGCTGCTAAGACCAAGGCGCTGCTCGGTCATTTCTCCGGTCTGGGCTTGACCAACGCGCTGATCATCGACGGCGCCGAGCTCAACAACGGCTTCGCCGCTGCGGCCCGCAACATCCCGAACATGGACGTGCTGCCGATCCAGGGCATCAACGTCTATGACATCCTGCGCCGTCGGAAGCTTGTTCTGACCAAGGCCGCCATCGATGCGCTGGAGGCGCGCTTCAAATGACGAAGAACATCGAGCCTCGCCATTACGACGTGATCCTGTCGCCGGTCGTGACCGAAAAGGCCACGATTGCCTCGGAGCACAACAAGGTGCTGTTCAAGGTGGCCGCGAAGGCGACCAAGCCGCAGATCAAGGAAGCGATCGAGAAGTTGTTCGACGTCAAGGTCAAGAGCGTCAACACGCTGGTCCGCAAGGGCAAGACCAAGATCTTCCGCGGCAATCTCGGCTCGCAGTCGAACTCCAAGCGCGCGATCGTGACTCTCGAAGAGGGTCACCGGATCGACGTGACCACCGGTCTGTAAGGTCGTACGACGATGGCACTGAAGACATTCAATCCCACGACGCCGGGCCAGCGCCAGCTGGTCATGGTCGATCGTTCGGCCCTCTACAAGGGCAAGCCGGTCAAGGCGCTCACCGAAGGCAAGCACTCCTCTGGCGGCCGCAACAACACCGGCCGCATCACCGTGCGATTCCGCGGTGGTGGCCACAAGCGGACGTTGCGTACCGTCGATTTCAAGCGCGACAAGGTCGATGCACCCGCGACGGTCGAGCGGCTGGAATATGATCCGAACCGCACCGCGTTCATCGCGCTGGTCAAGTACGAAGACGGCACCCAGGCCTATATCCTGGCGCCGCAGCGCCTGGCCGTCGGTGATTCCGTCGTCGCCGGCAACTACGTCGACGTGAAGCCGGGCAATGTCATGCCGCTCGGCAACATGCCGGTCGGCACGATCATCCACAACATCGAGGTCAAGATCGGGAAGGGCGGCCAGCTCGCCCGTTCCGCGGGCACCTATGCCCAGCTCGTCGGTCGCGACCAGGACTACGTGATCGTCCGCCTGAACTCGGGCGAACAGCGCCTGGTGCACGGCCGTTGCCGCGCCACGATCGGCGCGGTGTCGAACCCGGATCACATGAACACGTCGATCGGCAAGGCCGGCCGCAACCGTTGGCTGGGCCGCAAACCGCACAACCGCGGCGTTTCGATGAACCCGATCGACCATCCGCACGGCGGTGGTGAAGGTCGTACCTCGGGCGGTCGCCACCCGGTTACTCCGTGGGGCAAGCCGACCAAGGGCAAGAAGACCCGCTCGAACAAGTCGACCAACAAATTCATTCTCCTAAGCCGCCACAAGCGGAAGAAGTAAGGAACGCCGGACATGGTTCGTTCAGTCTGGAAAGGCCCGTTCGTCGAGGGTTCTCTGCTCAAGAAGGCAGATGCCGCGCGCTCGTCCGGCCGTCACGACGTCATCAAGATCTGGAGCCGTCGCTCGACGATCCTGCCGCAATTCGTCGGCCTGACCTTCGGCGTCTACAACGGTCAGAAGCACGTGCCGGTTGCCGTCAACGAGGAAATGGTCGGTCACAAGTTCGGCGAATTCTCGCCGACCCGTACCTTCCATGGCCACTCCGGGGACAAGAAAGCCAAGAAGGCTTGAGGATTAAACGATGAGCAAACCTAAGCGCGAACGGAGCCTCGCCGAGAACGAGGCCAAGGCGGTCGCCCGGATGCTGCGGGTGAGCCCGCAGAAGCTCAACCTGGTCGCCCAGCTCATTCGCGGCCGGAAGGCGGCTGCTGCGCTCGCCGACCTGCAGTTTTCGCGCAAGCGGATCGCGGTTGACGTGAAGAAGTGCCTGGAATCGGCTATTGCCAACGCCGAGAACAACCACGACCTCGACGTCGACGATCTCGTCGTGGCCCAGGCCTTCGTCGGCAACGGCCTCGTGATGAAGCGCTTTGCCGCCCGCGGGCGTGGCCGCTCGGGCCGTGTCTACAAACCATTTTCACAGCTGACGATCATCGTTCGTCAGGTCGAAGCCGCAGCAGCGGCTTAAGGGACGCAGGAGAACACGATGGGTCAAAAGATCAATCCGATCGGTCTGCGTCTTGGCATCAACCGGACCTGGGATTCCCGCTGGTTCGCGGGCAAGCAGGAATACGGCAAGCTGCTGCATGAGGACGTCAAGATCCGCGAGATCCTGCACAAGGAGCTCAAGCAGGCGGCCGTCGCCCGCATCGTGATCGAGCGTCCGCACAAGAAGTGCCGCGTCACCATCCACTCGGCTCGTCCGGGCGTGGTGATCGGCAAGAAGGGCGCCGACATCGACAAGCTGCGCAAGAAGGTCGCGGACATCACCTCGTCCGACGTCGTCATCAACATCGTCGAGATCCGCAAGCCGGAGCTCGATGCGACGCTGGTGGCCGAGTCGATCGCGCAGCAGCTGGAGCGCCGCGTGGCGTTCCGCCGCGCCATGAAGCGCGCCGTCCAGTCGGCGATGCGTCTCGGCGCGGAAGGCATCCGCATCAACTGCTCGGGACGTCTGGGCGGTGCGGAAATCGCGCGCATGGAGTGGTACCGCGAAGGTCGCGTGCCGCTGCACACGCTGCGCGCAGACATCGACTACGGCGTTGCGACCGCGTTCACGACCTTCGGCACCTGCGGTGTCAAGGTCTGGATCTTCAAGGGCGAGATCCTCGAGCACGATCCGATGGCCCAGGACAAGAGAATGGCCGAAGGCGAGACTGGTGGCGGCGGCGATCGCGGCGGCCGGCAGCGCCGGGACAACGCTGCAGCCTGACGCCAGCACAGAGAATTTGAGGGCTTGAAGCCATGATGCAACCTAAGAAAACGAAGTTCCGGAAGGCGCATAAGGGCCGTATCCACGGCGTTGCGTCTTCGGGCGCGACGTTGGCGTTCGGCCAGTTCGGTCTGAAGGCAACCGAGCCTGAGCGCGTCACCGCGCGCCAGATCGAAGCCGCTCGCCGCGCACTGACCCGCCACATGAAGCGCGCCGGCCGCGTCTGGATCCGCATTTTCCCCGACGTTCCCGTGTCGAAGAAGCCCGCCGAAGTCCGCATGGGTTCCGGCAAGGGTGCGCCGGAATTGTGGGTCGCGCGCGTCAAGCCGGGCCGGGTGCTGTTCGAGATCGACGGCGTCAACACCCAGACGGCGCGTGAAGCGCTGACCCTGGCGGCAGCCAAGCTGCCGATCAAGACGCGCTTCGTCGAGCGCATTGCGGAGTAATGGCCATGGCCCAGATGAAAATCGAAGACATCCGCGCGTTGAGCCCCGATCAGCAGGATGACGCCATCCTGAACCTGAAGAAGGAGCGCTTCAACCTGCGCTTCCAGCGCGCCACCGGGCAGCTCGAGAACACCTCGCGCCTGCGCGAGGCTCGCCGTGACATCGCCCGGATCAAGACCGTCGCCGCGCAGACGCGCGCGAAGAAGAAGTAAGAGGCTTACGAAGATGCCGAAACGTACTTTGCAGGGCGTGGTCGTCAGCGACAAGCAAGCCAAGACCATCGTGGTGCGCGTCGATCGCCGCTTTACGCACCCGATCTACAAGAAGACGATCCGCCGTTCGAAGAACTACCACGCGCACGACGAGAGCAACGAGTTCAAGCCGGGCGACATGGTGTGGATCGAGGAATCGAAGCCGATTTCGAAGTTGAAGCGCTGGGTCGTGATCCGGGGCGAACACAAGAAAAGCGCCTGATCTGTTGGCTTTAGCCGACTGACTTCAGGGAAATGTTGAGCGCCGGCTGGGCTGGCGCAAATAGAAGAGGACGAGGTGCATCAATGATTCAGATGCAGACCAACCTCGACGTGGCCGATAATTCTGGCGCACGCCGTGTCATGTGTATCAAGGTGCTCGGGGGCTCCAAGCGCCGCTACGCCACGATCGGCGACATCATCGTTGTCTCGATCAAGGAAGCGATTCCGCGTGGCAAGGTGAAGAAGGGCGACGTGATGAAGGCCGTCGTGGTGCGCGTCCGCAAGGACATCCGCCGCGCCGACGGTTCGGTCATCCGCTTCGACCGCAACGCCGCCGTTCTGATCAACAATCAGTCCGAGCCGGTCGGTACCCGTATCTTCGGGCCCGTGCCGCGCGAGCTGCGCGCCAAGAACCACATGAAGATCATCTCGCTCGCGCCGGAGGTGCTGTGATGGCTGCGAAGATCCGCAAGGGCGACAAGGTCGTCGTGCTGACCGGCCGCGACAAGGGCCGCACCGGCGAGGTGTTCGAAGTGCGTCCCGACGCCGGTACGGCGCTGGTGCGCGGCATCAACATGGTCAAGCGTCACCAGAAGCAGACGCAGGCCCAGGAGGGCGGCATCATCTCGAAAGAGTCGCCGATCCAACTGTCCAACATCGCGTATGTCGGCAAGGACGGGAAGCCGACCCGCGTCGGATTCAAGATTCTGGCGGACGGCAAGAAGGTCCGCATCGCCAAGAGCTCGGGAGCTGAGATCGATGGCTGAGGCCGCTTACACGCCGCGCCTGCGCGCGGAATACGACGCGAAGATCCGGACGGAAATGACCGAGAAGTTCGGTTATGAGAACGTCATGCAGGTTCCGCGCCTGGACAAGGTCGTGCTGAACATGGGCGTTGGCGATTCCGTCAACGACCGCAAGAAGGCCGAGAACGCCGCTGCGGAATTGACCCAGATCGCCGGCCAGAAGGCGATCGTGACCTATTCGCGCATCGCGATCGCGACCTTCAAGTTGCGTGAGAACCAGCCGATCGGCTGCAAAGTCACGCTGCGCAAGGCCCGCATGTACGAGTTCATCGATCGCCTGGTGACGGTCGCGCTGCCGCGCGTCCGCGACTTCCGCGGCTTGAACCCGAAGAGCTTCGACGGCCGTGGCAACTACTCGCTCGGCCTCAAGGAACACATCATTTTCCCCGAGATCGACTTCGACAAGGTCACGGAATCCCGCGGTATGGACATCACCGTCTGCACCACGGCCAAGACCGACGACGAGGCGAGGGCCTTGTTGACCGCTTTCAATTTCCCGTTCCGGCAGTGAGACGCTGACCTAAAGCCTCTCAAACGCGGATACCCAGGAGCCAAGCATGGCAAAGAAGAGTTCAATCGAGAAGAACAACCGGCGCAAGCGGATGGCGAAGAACGCCGCCCCGAAGCGCGAGCGGTTGAAGGCGATCATCGCCGACAAGACGCTGCCGATGGAGGAGCGGTTCGCCGCGACCCTGAAGCTGGCGGAAATGCCGCGCAATTCGTCGGCGACCCGCATCCGTCTGCGTTGCGAGCTGACGGGCCGCCCGCGCTCGAACTACCGCAAGAACAAGCTGTCCCGTATCGCGCTGCGCGACCTTGGCTCCCGGGGCATGGTCCCGGGCCTCGTGAAGTCCAGCTGGTAAGGAGGGTCGTTTAAATGTCTACGCACGATCCAATCAGCGATCTGATCACCCGCATCCGTAACGCGCAGATGCGTTCCAAGAACAAGGTCTCCACGCCTGGTTCGAAGATGCGCGAGAACGTCCTCGAGGTGCTGAAGAGCGAAGGCTACATCCGCGGTTACGCCACGCTCGAGCACTCCTCGGGCCGTAGCGAGATCGAGATCGAGCTGAAGTATTTCGACGGCGAGCCCGTTATCCGCGAGATCGAGCGTGTCTCCAAGCCCGGGCGTCGCGTGTACGCCTCGGTGAAGAACCTGCCGCGGGTCAATAACGGACTCGGCATTTCGGTGTTGTCGACGCCGAAGGGAATCATGGCCGACCACAGTGCGCGTGAAGCGAACGTGGGCGGCGAAGTTCTCTTCACGGTGTTCTGAGAAGGATTTTTGATCCATGTCACGTGTTGGCAAAAGGCCGGTAGCGGTGCCGTCGGGTGTGACCGCGACCGTCGACGGGCAGACCGTCAAGATGAAGGGGCCGAAGGGCCAGCTTCAGTTCGTCGTCCATAACGACGTCGAGGTGAAGCTCGACAACGGCCAGGTCAAGGTGAACCCGCGGGTCGAGACCAACCGTGCGCGAGCCCTGTACGGGACCGCTCGCGCCCAGGTCGCGAATCTGGTCGAAGGCGTCACCAAGGGTTTCGAGAAGAAGCTCGAAATCACCGGCGTCGGTTACCGCGCTGCGCTGCAGGGCAAGAACCTGCAGCTCGCGCTCGGCTACAGCCACGACGTGGTCTACGCGATCCCGGAAGGGATCACGATCACCGTGCCGAAGCCGACCGAGATCACGGTGACCGGCAGCGACATTCAGCGCGTCGGCCAGGTCGCCGCCGAGATTCGCTCCTATCGTCCGCCGGAGCCCTATAAGGGCAAGGGCGTGAAGTATGTTGGCGAATTCATCTTCCGCAAGGAAGGCAAGAAGAAGTAACGGAGCCGGTCATGTCGAAAGCCAAGGTTACGAATGCCCGGCGCAAGCGCAGTGTACGACTGAAGCTGCGCCGCTCGGGTGGCGGCCGTCCGCGCCTGTCGGTGTTCCGCTCGTCCAAGCACATCTACGCCCAGGTCATCGACGACCTGAAGGGCGAGACGCTGGCCTCTGCCTCGTCGCTCGAGAAGTCGATGCGCGATGGCGGCAAGACCGGCGCCGACATCGATGCGGCGAAGGCGGTCGGCAAGCTGCTGGCCGAGCGCGCCGCCGAGAAGGGTGTCAAGGAAGTCGTGTTCGATCGCGGCAGCTATCTCTATCACGGGCGCGTCAAGGCTCTCGCCGACGCGGCGCGTGAGAGCGGGCTGAGCTTCTAACAGAATTTGAGGATTGAGGCGTAAGCCTCTGAAGGACTGGAAAAACCATGGCAGAACGCGAACAACGTGGTGGACGCGATCAACGCGGCGGCGGACGTGAACGCAGGGAAGAGCGCGACAGCGAGTTCGTCGACAAGCTCGTCCACATCAATCGCGTCGCCAAGGTCGTCAAGGGCGGCAAGCGCTTCGGTTTCGCAGCGCTGGTCGTGATCGGCGACCAGAAGGGCCGCGCCGGCTTCGGTCACGGCAAGGCGCGCGAAGTGCCCGAGGCGATCCGCAAGGCAACCGAATCCGCCAAGCGCAACCTGACCCGCGTGTCGTTGCGCGAGGGGCGTACGCTGCATCACGACATCGCGGGCCGTCACGGCGCCGGCCGTGTTTACCTGCGCGCAGCTCCGGCCGGTACCGGCATCATCGCTGGCGGTCCGATGCGCGCCGTGTTCGAGACGCTCGGCGTCCAGGACGTGGTTGCGAAGTCGATCGGCTCGTCGAACCCGTACAACATGGTTCGCGCGACCTTCGATGCGCTGAAGCATCAGGATTCACCGCGCTCGGTCGCTGCCCGCCGCAATATCAAGGTGTCCACCCTCCAGTCCCGCCGTATCGGTGGCGACGCCGAGGCGGTTGCCGAATAACGGAAGCTTTTCGGAGTAGACGCCCATGGCCAAGAGTGCCGTTACGACCGCAAAGACGATCAAACTCGAGCAGACCGGCAGCGCGATCCGCCGCCATCACTCGCAGCGTTCGACGCTGATCGGCCTCAAGCTCAACAAGATCGGCCGCACCAGCGAACTGCCGGACACCCCGGCGGTCCGTGGCATGATCTTGAAGGTTCACCATCTCGTTCGCATCGTCGACGAGAAGTAAGCAAAGGCGCACCATCCCGAAGCGGAGACCCGTTTTCGGTGAAGGTCATGCGCAAGAAACAAGGAGCAGGGCGATGAAGCTCAGCGATATCGCCGACAATGCCGGCTCGCGCAAGAAGCGTATGCGTGTCGGCCGCGGCATTGGTTCGGGCAAGGGCAAGCAGGCCGGCCGCGGTGGCAAGGGCCAGACCGCGCGTTCGGGCGTGCGCATCAAGGGTTTCGAAGGCGGCCAGATGCCCTTGCATCGCCGTCTGCCCAAGCGCGGCTTCAACAACATCTTCCGCGTCGAGTTCGCCGAGATCAATCTCGACCGGCTCCAGGACGCGGTCGATGCCAAGAAGATCGACGTCGGCAGCGTCGTGAACGTCGAATCCCTGGTCAAGGCCGGCGTGCTGCGCCGCGCCAAGGGTGGCCTGCGGCTGCTCGGCCGCGGCGAGTTCAAGGCCAAGCTCAACATCGAAGTGCACGGCGCCTCGAAGACCGCGATCGCGGCAGTCGAGAAGGCCGGCGGCTCGGTGAAGATCCTCGCGCCTGCCAAGGAAGAAGGCGAGGCGGCGTAACAACTGCGTCATCGGCCCGCGGCTCGCGGGCCTTTACGCACGCGGGACGATGGACTTATCGAAGCCGTAGCCCCAGATAATGTCCGGTGTCCGGTATAATGTAGCCCGGCCGCGGGCATGACGGCGCAAAAAGCGGCGGGAGAAAGTCCAAGATGGCCTCTGCAGCGGAACAACTGGCAGCCAATCTCAATTTCGGTGCGTTTGCCAAGGCCGACGAACTGAAGAAGCGCATCTGGTTCACCCTGGGGGCGCTGCTCGTTTATCGGCTCGGGACCTACATCCCGCTGCCGGGGATCGATCCCAACATCTGGGAGCAGGTGTTCCGCTCGCAGGCGGGCGGCATCCTCGGCATGTTCAACATGTTCGCCGGCGGCGGCATTCACCGCATGGCGATCTTTGCGCTGAACATCATGCCGTACATCTCGGCCTCCATCATCATCCAGCTCCTGACCACCGTCTCGCCGCAGCTCGAGGCGCTGAAAAAGGAGGGCGAGTCCGGCCGCAAGCTGCTGAACCAGTACACCCGCTATCTCACGGTGATCCTGGCCGCGTTCCAGTCCTACGGCATCGCGGTGGGCCTCGAAGGCGCCGGCAACGTCGTCAGCGACCCCGGCATGTTCTTCCGTCTGTCCACGGCGATCACGCTGACCGGGGGCACCATGTTCCTGATGTGGCTGGGCGAGCAGATCACCTCGCGCGGCATCGGCAACGGCATTTCCCTGATCATTCTTTCCGGCATCGTCGCCGAGCTGCCCGCGGCGCTCGCCAACATGCTCGAGCTCGGCCGTCAGGGTGCGATGTCGACCGGCCTGATTCTGGTCGTCATCATCATGGCGGTCGCCGTGATCGCCTTCATCGTGTTCGTGGAGCGCGCCCAGCGGCGGCTCTTGATCCAGTATCCGAAGCGCCAAGTCGGCAACAAGATGTTCGAGGGGCAGTCCTCGCATCTGCCGCTCAAGCTCAACACCTCGGGCGTGATCCCGCCGATCTTCGCGTCCTCGCTGCTGCTGCTGCCGACCACGGTTGCGAACTTCAACGCGGGCAGCGGACCGGAATGGTTCCAGTGGATCAACACCCAGCTCGGCCACGGCCGTCCGCTGTTCCTGATCATGTATCTGGCGCTGATCGTGTTCTTCGCCTTCTTCTACACCGCGATCGTGTTCAATCCGACCGAGACCGCGGACAATCTGAAGAAGCATGGCGGCTTCATTCCGGGCATCCGTCCCGGCGAGCGTACCGCGGAATATATCGACTACGTGCTGTCGCGCATCACCGTGCTCGGCGCGGTCTATCTCGCAATCGTCTGCTTGATCCCGGAAATCCTGATCTCCTACGCGTCGGTGCCGTTCTACTTCGGCGGCACGTCGCTGCTGATCGTCGTCAGCGTCACCATGGACACGGTGGCGCAGGTGCAGGGCTATCTCCTGGCGCATCAGTACGAAGGCTTGATTCGGAAATCAAAGCTGCGCGGCCGCCGCCGTTAAGCGCGGCGTCCTCTCGGGCGGCGCGATTGCACCGCCGAATCGCTGCGCGTGCAACGCGCGCGGACGGCGAGCCGGCCATTCGGTCGCCTCGGCGGAGGCGCTCTTACCGTCGTGCAAGCACTGATCTCCAAGCACTGATCTCCAAGCACTGATCTCCAAGCACTGATTTCAAAGGCTTCTTGGCGTCCGGCCATTTGCTCCCCTATGATATGGGTAGCGGTGCGGCGCTGATTATGATTTGCACTGTAACTGGACTTCAAAACACAGGCGCGCGACGTATCGCGCACCAATCGGGGGGCGTACGCCGATGAGAATTATACTTCTGGGGCCACCGGGATCGGGCAAGGGCACCCAGGCGCAGCTGCTGGTGCAGCGCTATGGCATCGTCCAGCTCTCGACCGGCGAGATGTTGCGTGCAGCGGTGGCGGCCGGAACGCCGGTCGGGCTCAAGGCCAAGGAGATCATGGCCAGCGGCGGTCTCGTGCCAGACGATGTCGTGGTCGGAATCATCTCCGATCGGATCGATCAGCCGGATGCAAAAAACGGTTTCATCCTTGATGGTTTCCCGCGGACCGTGCCGCAGGCCGAGGCGCTGGATGAGCTGCTCAAGCACAAGCACCTCAAGCTCGACGCCGTGATCGAGCTCCGCGTCAACGAGAGCGCGCTCCTGAACCGCGTCGAGACTCGCGTCGCCCAGATGCGCGAGCGGGGGGAGGAGGTCCGGCTCGACGACACCCCGGAAGTCCTGACCAAGCGGTTAGCCAGCTACCGCAGCCAGACGGAACCGCTGATTCACTACTATTCCGAGCGGCGGAAGCTCTCGACCATCGATGGTATGATGGCCATCGACGAGGTCACCCGCGCCATCCATCGCCAGCTCCTGGCGCTCGGTGCGGTCGAGCCCAAGACGCATGGCAAGACGCACGCCCGGGGTGCGACAAAGGCGGCCCCGGCCAGAAAGGCCAAGGCGGCGAAGAAATCGGCCAAAAAGCCCGCGAAGACGGCCAAAAAGGCCGCCAAATCCAAGAAGGCGGCCAAGAAGGCTACGAAGGCAGGCAAGAGAATCGTCAAGAAAGCCGCCAAGGAGGCGGGGAAGAAGAAGGCAGCCAAAAAGACCGCCAGGAAGGCTGTCAAGAAAGGTGCCAAAAGAGCCGCAAAAAAGGTCACGAAAAAGCGAGCTAAGCGCTAGCAGCGGTTGACGAAAGCCCCCTGAATCCCCTAATAAGCCCCGCATCCAAGTCGGATAGTTTCAAACGATGCCGGGCCCCAGGAAGACCAGGGGTGGGCGTCGTGTTCGCGTTTGTGAACACCTGCCCGAGAAACCAAGCACTTAAAGCACGATTCCTGACGAGGGATCGGCGACAGGAGAGAAGGCCGTGGCCCGTATTGCCGGCGTGAACATCCCGACCAACAAGCGCGTGCTGATCGCGCTCCAGTACATCCATGGCATCGGTCAGAAGATCGCCGGTGAGATCATGGAGAAGGTCAAGATCCCAGACGATCGTCGGGTCAATCAGCTCAGCGACGCCGAAGTGCTTCAGATCCGCGAAGTGATCGACCGCGACTATCTCGTCGAGGGCGATTTGCGTCGTGAGGTCGGCATCAACATCAAGCGTTTGATGGACCTCGGCTGCTACCGCGGCCTGCGCCATCGTCGCGGTCTGCCGGTGCGTGGCCAGCGTACCCACACCAATGCGCGTACGCGCAAGGGTCCGGCCAAGGCCATCGCCGGCAAGAAGAAGTAAGTTTTCGCATCCAATCACGGCGTGTGGCGGCCCGGGGATGACCCGTTCGCCACGCGCCTTTCGTTCCACAGGTGTAGCCGCTGGCATTACGGCGGCGTTTGAGATCTTCAGGAAAGGTAGTCTATGGGCAAGGAAGCCACCCGCGTTCGTCGTCGTGAGCGCAAGAACATCGCCTCCGGCGTCGCGCACGTGAACTCGTCGTTCAACAACACGACCATCACCATCACCGACGCGCAGGGCAACACGATTGCCTGGTCCTCCGCCGGCACGATGGGCTTCAAGGGCTCGCGCAAGTCGACCCCGTATGCCGCACAGGTTGCTGCCGAGGACGTGTCCAAGAAGGCGCAGGAGCACGGCATGCGCACGCTGGAAGTCGAAGTCGCCGGTCCCGGTTCGGGCCGCGAATCGGCGCTTCGGGCGCTCCAGGCTGCGGGCTTCACCGTCACCTCGATCCGCGACGTGACCACGATCCCGCACAACGGTTGCCGTCCCCGCAAGCGTCGGCGCGTTTGATACCAGATTGCGGGCGCATTGGCGCCCGCGATTACTTTTTGCAAAGCCGTGGAAATGATCTGCGGCCTTTCTCCAACGCCAGTGCCTGCAACAGCAGTCTGACTGGCCTGTATGGGTGAAACAGTGACGATCCAGAAAAATTGGCAAGAACTGATTCGGCCGAACAAGCTGCAGGTACAGCCCGGCAGCGATCCGACCCGTTTCGCGACCATCGTCGCCGAGCCGCTCGAGCGCGGTTTCGGCCAGACGCTCGGCAACGCGCTGCGCCGCATCCTGCTGTCCTCGCTCCAGGGCGCGGCGGTGCAGTCGGTGCACATCGACGGCGTGCTGCACGAGTTCTCCTCGATCGCGGGCGTCCGTGAGGACGTCACCGACATCGTGCTCAACATCAAGGACATCTCGATCAAGATGCAGGGCGAAGGCCCCAAGCGCATGGTCGTCAAGAAGTCCGGCCCGGGCGTCGTCACCGCTGGCGACATCCAGACCGTGGGCGACGTCGTCGTGCTCAATCCCGACCTGCAGATCTGTACGCTCGACGAGGGCGCCGAGATCCGCATGGAGTTCACGGTCGCAACCGGCAAGGGCTACGTGCCCGCCGAGCGCAACCGTCCCGAGGACGCGCCGATCGGCCTGATCCCGGTCGACAGCCTCTACTCGCCGGTCCGCAAGGTCTCCTACAAGGTCGAGAACACCCGCGAGGGCCAGATCCTCGACTACGACAAGCTGACCATGACGATCGAGACCAACGGCGCGCTGACGCCGGATGATTCCGTGGCCTACGCTGCGCGCATCCTGCAGGATCAGCTCAACGTGTTCGTCAACTTCGAAGAGCCGCGCAAGGAAGTCGCCCAGGAGATCATCCCGGACCTCGCCTTCAACCCGGCCTTCCTCAAGAAGGTGGACGAGCTCGAGCTGTCGGTGCGTTCGGCCAACTGCTTGAAGAACGACAACATCGTCTACATCGGCGACCTCGTGCAGAAGAGCGAAGCGGAAATGCTCCGCACTCCGAACTTCGGCCGCAAGTCGCTGAACGAGATCAAGGAAGTGCTGGCCCAGATGGGTCTGCATCTCGGCATGGAAGTGCCGGGCTGGCCGCCGGAGAACATCGACGAGCTCGCCAAGCGCTTCGAGGATCACTACTGATCCGAACGACGATAGGCTAAGGCGCGAATTCATCGCGCCTTAGCGGGCGAACGCAGGCAGCCCACCTGAGCAACTGTCCGACGAACCGTCGCGACGAATGAAATTCAAGGAATAGATAAAATGCGTCACGGCAAGGTTCATCGCAAGCTCAACCGCACCGCCGAGCATCGCCGCGCGATGTTCGCCAACATGTGCGCCGCGCTGATCAAGCACGAGCAGATCGTCACCACGCTGCCGAAGGCGAAGGAATTGCGTCCGATCGTCGAGAAGCTGATCACCCTCGGCAAGAAGGGCGGCCTGTCCATGCGTCGCCAGGCCATCTCCGAGATGCGCGACAAGGATCAGGTCAGGAAGCTGTTCGACACGCTCGCGCCCCGCTACAAGGATCGCCAGGGTGGCTACACCCGCATCATCAAGGCCGGCTTCCGCTACGGCGACAACGCCCCGATGGCCGTGATCGAGTTCGTCGATCGCGACGTCGATGCCAAGGGCCAGGACTCCGGTCCGGTGCAGGAAAAGGAAGCCGAGGCGGCGTAAGCCGACCGCGGAGAGTTTTCAGAAAGCGGCGCCTTCGGGCGCCGCTTTTTTGTTGGCGCGGCTGCATCTCATACCGCGCATCGTTTCGTTGAACGCGATTCCGGCCGGGGGGCTCTCGATGAGGATTGTGTCAGGGATTGCGCTGGCGCTGCTGATGTCGCCGGCCTCTGGCGAGACGCTGGTCGAGCGCGGCGCCTATCTCGTCAACAGCGTGATGGTTTGCCACAACTGCCACACGCCGCGAGGGCCGCAAGGGCTCGATCTCTCTCGCGCGCTCTCCGGCGGCAGCCAGGTTTTTGACGAGCCCGCCTTCAAGGTCTCTGGCTCCAACATCACACCGGACAAGGACACCGGCATCGGCAATTGGACCGACGCGGAGCTGAGGCGGTTTCTCGTCAGCGGCGTCAGGCCGAACGGAACCAGGGTCGCGCCGATCATGCCGACCGCGTTCTACACCGTGCTCACCACCCGCGATCTCGACGCGCTCGCAGCTTATTTGCACTCGGTGCCGTCGGTGCATCACGAGACGCCGGCGCCGGAGTACCGCATCATGCTGAAGCCGGAGATGCCGACCTACGCCGGCAAGCAAGCGAGCGAGGCTGAGCTGTCCGACAAGCTCGCGCGTGGGCGCTATCTCCTGACCATCGCCCATTGCCTGGAATGCCACACGCCGGACGGCCCGTCCGCCGTGCACGATTTCGCCGGAGCAAGCGGCAAGGGCGGTCGGACGTTCAAGGGGCCGTGGGGTGAATCCGTCTCTCCCAACATCACCGCGGATACAGCCGCGGGCATCGGCGGGTGGAGCGACGACGAAATCAAACGTGCGATTACACAAGGCATTGCACGCGACGGCCACAAACTGAAGCCGCCGATGGCCTATGCTGCCTATGCCAGCATGACGGCCCAGGATCTCGATGCTATCGTCGCGTTTCTCAGGACGCTTCCGCCTCACAACTGAATCCTCACGCGTCGGTGAGGAGCGATTGCACGCGCCCTTGCAGCTCACGATATCTCCGTCAGCTCTAATGGAGACATAGCATGAAGATCGACCTTTCCGGAAAGACCGCCCTCGTGACCGGCTCGACCGCCGGCATCGGCCACGCCATCGCCAGAGGCCTTGCCGGCTCGGGTGCGAGCGTCGTGATCAACGGACGCGGCCAGGACAAGGTCGATGCGGCCGTGCGCAAGCTGGAGGGAGCGGGCGGAAAGGTCCGCGGCATCGCCGCCGATGTCTCGACCGCTGCCGGCTGCAAGGCGCTTACCGCGGCGCTGCCAGACGTCGATATCCTCATCAACAATGCCGGCATCTTCGAGCCGAAGGACTTCTTCGACATTCCGGACGAGGACTGGAGCCGCTTTTTCGAGGTCAACGTGATGAGCGGCGTGCGCCTCTCGCGCGCGTACATGAAGGGCATGCTCAAGCGCAACTGGGGCCGAATCGTCTTCATCTCCTCGGAGTCCGGGCTCAACATTCCCGTCGAGATGATCCACTACGGCATGAGCAAGACGGCGCAGCTCTCGGTCGCGCGCGGCCTGGCGCAGCTCACACGCGGCACAGGCGTCACCGTCAATTCCGTGCTGCCAGGCCCGACAATGTCGGAAGGTGTCGAGACGTTCGTGAAGGATCTTGCCAAGCAGAACGGCCAGTCGGTCGATGAGGCCGCGGCCAATTTCGTCAAGCAGCATCGCCCAAGCTCGCTGCTCCAGCGCTTTGCCAGCGTCGACGAGATCGCCAACATGGTGGTCTATGCAGCTTCGAAGGAAGCCTCCGCGACCAACGGTGCGGCGCTGCGCGCGGAAGGCGGCATCGTCAACACGATTGCCTGAGATCAGCTCATGCCGGCCTATGTGATCTCGGAGGTCGAGGCGCGCGATCAGGCCGCAATGGAGCCTATCGCACGCTGGCTGCTGCAACCATCGCGCAATATGGCGGCCGCTATCTCGTCCGCGGCGGCGCCACCGAGGTGGTGGAGGGCGGCCCGCCGCCTAAGACCATGATCATCGTGGAGTTTCCATCGATGAAACGCGCGCGCGAATGGTACGCCTCGCCGGAATACGCCGAAGCGCTGAAGCTGCGGCAGACGGCGCTGGAGCGACGGTTGATGTTCGTCGAGGGCGCGGTTCCAGTCTAGCTGGTCTGCTCGCTTGCCTCTTCAATTCGCGGCGGGACCGGCTAAACCTCGGCTTCATGCTCTGGCCCCTGTCGACCCGCCACAAACGCCTGTTCAGGCTGACATCCGCGCGATGGCAGCGGCGGGCGATCTTCGTGCTCGGTGGGATCGGGGTGGGCGCCGCGGCGGTGGTGCTGGCCCAGCTCGCCGATCTGGCCCAGCACGCCTTCGCGCTGGTGTTGGCCAAGTCGCGCTACGCCGTGCTGGCGGTGACACCTCTCGGCTTCATGCTTTCGGCCTATCTGACCACCCGGCTGTTCCCGAACGCACAGGGCAGCGGCATTCCCCAGGCGATCGCTGCGCGGCATCTGACCGACCAGGCGGCGCGCGAGAGGCTGGTCTCGATCCGGATCGCGATCGGAAAGGTGATCCTCACCTTGTTCGGCCTGCTATGCGGTGGCTCCGTCGGCCGGGAAGGACCGAGCGTTCAAGTCGGCGCTTCCATCATGTTCGCGCTCGGACGCGTCTCGCCCCGCCGCCAGCCCGGATTGATCCTGGCCGGCGCGGCCGCCGGCGTCGCGGCCGCCTTCAACACGCCGCTGGCGGGGATCGTCTTCGGCATCGAGGAGATGAGCCGTGCTTTCGAGACACGTACCAGCAGTCTCATCATCGCAGCGGTGATCGCGGCCGGTCTGACCTCGCTCGCGCTGATGGGCAATTACGCCTATTTCGGCAGCAGTGCGATGTCGCTAGCCCCTGGTGCCGACTGGCTGGCGGTTCCGGTGTGTGGCGTGGTTGGTGGCGTGGCCGGCGGCGTCTTCAGCCGTATCGTCATCGTGATGGCGCGCGGCTTCGCCCATCCGTTAGGGCGTTCGGTCAAGCGCCACCCGTTGTGGTTTGCGCTCGTGTGCGGCTTCGCAGTCGCGATCTGCGGCATCGTCTCCGGCGATACGATCTATGGCACAGGCTACCAGCAGGTAAAGACGGCCCTGGAGCAGGGCGCACCGCTGCCGCAGGACTTCGGCATCCTCAAGCTTCTCGCCACCACCTTCGCGGCAATCAGTGGCATACCCGGCGGAATCTTTTCGCCGTCACTCGCCGTTGGGGCCGGCCTCGGCAGCAATATCGCGTCCTTCTTCCACGACGCTCCGCTCGGTGCGATCATGTTGCTCGGCATGGTCTCGTATTTTGCCGGTGTGGTGCAGGCGCCGATCACCGCTTTCGTCATCGTGACCGAGATGACCGACAACCACGCCATGGTGGTGCCGTTGATGGCCGCCGCCCTGATTGCACATGCCACATCGCGGATGATCTGCGAGGAGGGGATCTACCACGCGCTCGCCAAGGGCTTTATCGAGCGGGCGACGCGTCCGCCTGAGACGAATGCGGCGCCCGCTTCGAGCTAAGACCTACCACCCCTCCAGCACGATCTTGCCGCGCGACTTGCCGCTCTCGAGCAGCGCGTGGGCCCGCTTGAGATTGGCCGCGTTGATCGTGCCGAAGGTCTGGTCGAGCGTCGTGCGCAGCACGCCCTTGTCGATGAGGTCGGCGACGTCATTGAGCAGATGATGCTGCGCGATCATGTCGGCGGTCTGGAACGAGGAGCGCGTGAACATCGATTCCCAATGCACCGAAATTGCCTTGCCCTTGAACGCGCTCACAGTGAATTCCGGGGGATCGTCGATCAGGCCGAACCTGCCCTGCGGCGCCATGAAGTCGGCGATGCTCTTGTAGTGCTGGTCGGTGAAGGTGAGGCTCGCCACCAGCGCGACCGGCGGCAGCATGAGCTTCTCGATCTGCTCCTTCATCGGTTGGCCGTGGTCGATCACCGCATGCGCGCCGAGATCGAGGCACCATTTTTGCGATTCCGGCCGCGTCGCGGTCGCGACCACCGTGAGGCCGGTGAGGCGGCGGGCGAGCTGGATCAGGATCGAGCCGACGCCGCCGGCGCCGCCGGTGATCAAGAGCGTGCGCGGATCGACACTCTTGCCGGGCACCGCACCGAGCCGATCGAACAACAGCTCCCAGGCGGTGATGGAGGTGAGGGGAAGGGCGGCGGCCTGCGCGAACGACAGGCTCTTCGGCTTGTTGCCGACGATACGCTCGTCGACAAGGTGGAATTCGGAATTGGTACCCTGGCGCAGGATCGAGCCGGCGTAAAATACCTCATCGCCCGGCTTGAACAGCGAGACGTCAGGCCCCACGGCATCGACCACGCCTGCCGCGTCATAGCCCAGAATCTTGGTCTCGCCCTCGGGCGGGGCGGCGCGCTTGCGCACCTTGTAGTCGACCGGATTGGCCGAGATCGCCTTTACGGCGACGCGGATATCACGGCCCTTGGGTTCGGGCTTGGCGGTCTCGAAATCGAACAGCGCGTCCTGATCCTCGATCGGAAGCGATTTCTTGTAGCCGACGGCCTTCATGGCTTGTCTCCTTCGAAAGTGTTGCAGGTGCTGGGTCCCGGGTTCGCGTTTTTTGCGCGCCCCCGGGACGACAGGCGAGACCTAGAACGCGAACTGCGTCCGCATCGCGACCGCATCGAACTTCGAGCCGACATCGGCGGTCGAGATCGGCGAGGCCTGCCTTGACACCGTGCCATGCAGATAGTCCAGCATGAAACGGACGTTGCCGTTGACGTACCAGTTCAGCGCCGCCGTGTAGACGGTCTGCCGGCCGCCCGCGATGCCGGTGGCGGTCCCGAGCTGATCGTTGAGGTCGATCGTGGAGAAGCGTCCCGCGACTTCCCACGCGCCCCAGCCGCCGCCCTCGAGCGAGAACGGGTGCGCCGGCTTGACGCCGCCATAGGCCGCATTCGCCGCATTATAGCTGCGACCCTCGCCCGTCAGCACGTAGCCGGCCTGCGCGTAGCCGCCCTGGAATTTGAGGCTCGGCGCACCCAGCGGCGGCAGGCCGGTGTTGGCGCTGCGATCGATGTTGTACCAGAAATACTCGCCTTGCAGGATCAGTGGTCCATAAGTGGCGGCCGCTTCGACGCTGTAGACCTGCGCGCCGGAGGCATTGGCGATTGCGCCGGTCGTGGCGAGCGCCGTGGGATCGATGCGCAGTTCCGGACGATCGTTAAGCGTCACCGTCTGCGCACCCGTCACCATGTTGCGCGACGGCTGGATCAGCCATTCGGCATTGCCGCCGAGATGGACTGAGTAGTCTTTGCCGCTGACGACCTGGCCGGCAACGCGGGCGACGGCGCCATACTGCTCGGAGGCACCGTTCGGTGCTGCGCTCGACGCCGAATGGATCGCGCCGGTCGAGGGCCCCGTGACGTAGCCGCCGATCCAGAGCTGGTCGTTGTACCAGCGCGTGCCGACAGCCGAGCGGAAGTCGCCCGCGGCGATGCTGGTCGCGATGATGCCGGCCGAGGCGCGCTCCATGAACATGATGTCGTTGGAGCTCGTGGCTTCATCGAGAGTGTAGGGCAGGTCCATGATGCCGCCTTCGATGGCCATCTTGCCGCCGAACGGTTTCAGGCCGGTATAGCTGAGATAGGCGTTCTCGATGCCGGAGACGCCGCCGCCGGGCAGCGAACCCGGAGCTGCGCCGCCAAACCCGTCGGAGGAGCCGCCGAAGTCGTAGACCAGCGCGAAATTCCAGTCGTTGAAGAACTTGCCGGCGAGACCGATGCGCGCGCGGCGGACGTTCTCGCCGCTATCGAGTTTCTGCGGCACGGTTGCGGCCGTGTTGGGCCGATAGTCGTAGCCGCCGGCGTCCCAATGCACGCGACCTGTGATCCCGACGCAGTTTGCCCCATCGGCAGTGCAGATGGTCGGCCGATTGTTCGGCATCGTCACGAGGACGCCGGAGGCAGGCGCCGGTCCCTTGAGCGGGATCGCCGCGTTGGCGTTGGCGACGACGGCCTTCGCTTCGGACCGCGCCTCAGCTTTCGCATCCGCCTTGGCTTCGGTCCTGGCCTTTGCTGCAGCGGCAGTGTTCGCCGCGGTCTGGCTCTGGAGCTTGTCGAGCTTCTGCTCCAGCATCTTCAACTGCTGCTTCAGGAGCGCGATCTCCTGGTCGCTGCTGCTCGCCGATTGAGCCTGGGCCTGCGAGGCTGCCAGCGCGGCGGCGAGACCAATCGCTGTGGCTGCAATTCTTGTCCTGCTCACGTCATGACTCCATCGGTTGACGAACTTCCCAAGTCGCTGGCGGAGAGCCTAGGTACGATCGATGACTGCTCCGCGACGCTGCGCCCGGTTGCGCGGTTCCCACTGGTGTAAATTCGCCGCAACCGAATCCGCCTAGCACCACCATGCAAGATGACGCACATCATGCCAATCGGCAGCCCCGGCAAATTGCAATTTCGCACGCAGAGCTTGCAGGCGGGACACACCAAAAAGGGGGTCGAATATCGCGCCGGGCGCCCTTCTATTGGCGGGCGAACGCGCCTATATTCCGGCGTCTTTTCCAAGAGGTAGGAATGTTTCGATCGACCTGGAGCGCCGTCGTCACGGCACTGTGCATAGCCTTTTCGGCCAATTTCAATCCGGCCGCCGCGCAGGACCGCCGAGTGCCGTCCTCGCCCGCCGAACTGCGGCTGTCCTATGCGCCGATCGTGCAGCGGGTGCAGCCGGCGGTCGTCAACGTCTATGCCGCCAAGGTGGTGCAGAATCGCAACCCGCTGCTCGACGACCCGATCTTCCGCCGCTTCTTCGGCGTGCCCGGCCAGCAACAGGAACAGGTGCAGCGCTCGCTTGGTTCGGGCGTGATCGTCGATGCGTCGGGACTCGTTGTCACCAACGTCCACGTCATCGAAGGCGCCGACCAGGTCAAGGTGTCGCTGTCGGACAAGCGTGAGTTCGAGGCCGAGATCGTGCTGAAGGACTCTCGCAGCGATCTCGCGGTGCTGCGCCTGAAGGACACCAAGGAGAAGTTTCCGGCTCTCGAATTCACCAATTCAGACGAGCTGATGGTCGGCGACGTCGTGATGGCGATCGGCAATCCCTTCGGCGTCGGCCAGACCGTGACTCACGGCATCATCTCGGCCTTGGCGCGCACGCAGGTCGGTATCACCGACTACCAGTTTTTCATCCAGACCGACGCGGCGATTAATCCTGGCAATTCCGGCGGCGCGTTGGTCGACATGAACGGCAGGCTCGCGGGCATCAACACCGCGATCTATTCGCGCTCCGGCGGCTCGCAGGGCATCGGCTTCGCGATCCCCGCCAACATGGTGCGCGTCGTCGTCGCCTCCGCGAAGGGCGGCGGCAAGGCGGTGAAGCGACCCTGGCTCGGGGCGAAATTGCAGGCGGTGACGCCGGAGATCGCCGAGAGTCTCGGCCTGCGTTCGCCGACCGGTGCGCTGGTCGCAAGCGTCGTTCCGAACGGACCGGCGGCCAAGGCCGGGCTGAAATCCTCCGACCTGATCGTCTCGATCGACGGCCAGACCGTGGATGATCCAAACGCCTTCGACTATCGCTTCGCCACACGGCCGCTCGGCGGCACGGCGCAGATCGACGTGCAGCGCGGCGGCAAGCCGGTCAAGTTGACGGTGGCGCTGGACGCCGCGCCCGATGCCGGCCGCAACGAGCTCGTCATCACCGCGCGCTCGCCTCTCCAGGGCGCGAAGGTCTCGACCATCACCCCGGCGCTCGCCGACGAGCTGCATCTGGACGCCGACACCGAAGGCGTCGTGGTCACCGATCTCGGCGGCGACAGCGCGGCCGCGAATGTCGGCTTCCAGAAGGGCGATGTCATCCTGGCCGTCAACAACCAGAAGATCAGCAAGACCAGCGATCTCGAAAAGGCGGCGGCCGAGCGCCAGCGCATCTGGCGCATCACGCTGGTGCGTGGCGGCCAGCAGATCAACGTCACGCTGGGCGGATGAGTCCGAAGCGACCACAGGAGACGCCAACTCTCTTCGCCGCGGCGGGGCTCGATCACGAGGCTCCGCATCCGCTGCCGGATCGGCTGCGGCCGCGCGCGCTTTCGGAGGTCGTCGGCCAGGATCACATCCTGGGTCCCGACGGCGCGCTGACGCGCATGCTGGAGACGCGCACGCTGGGCTCGCTGGTGTTCTGGGGCCCGCCCGGCACTGGCAAGACCACGGTCGCGAGGCTGCTCGCGGACGCCACCGATTTGCATTTCGAGCAGATCTCCGCGGTGTTCTCCGGCGTCGCCGATTTGAAGAAGGCCTTTGAGGCCGCGCGCGCACGCCGCGAGATGGGCAAGGGCACGCTGCTGTTCGTCGACGAGGTGCATCGCTTCAACCGCGCCCAGCAGGATTCGTTTCTGCCCGTCATGGAAGACGGCACGGTGGTGATGGTCGGCGCCACCACCGAAAATCCGTCCTTCGAGCTCAACGCGGCGCTTCTGTCCCGGGCGCGCGTGCTGGTGTTTCGCTCGCTCGACGCGGCCGCGATCGAAAAGCTGTTTGCGCATGCCGAGGAGATCGAGGGCCGCAAGCTGCCGCTCGACGAGGAAGCGCGCGCCGTGCTGGTGCGCATGGCCGATGGCGACGGCCGCGCGTCGCTGACGCTCGTCGAGGAAGTCTGGCGCGCCGCGCGCAAGGACGAGATTTTCGACGCCGCGCAGTTGCAGGAGATTTTGCAGCGCCGCGCGCCCATCTACGACAAGTCGGCCGACGGCCATTACAATTTGATCTCGGCGCTGCATAAGTCGGTGCGGGGCTCCGATCCCGATGCCGCGCTGTATTATCTCGCGCGCATGTTGGACGCCGGCGAGGATCCGCTGTTCCTGGCGCGCCGTGTCGTGCGCATGGCGGTCGAGGATATCGGGCTTGCCGATCCGCAGGCGCTGGTCATCGCCAACGCAGCCAAGGACGCTTTCGACTTCCTCGGTCACCCCGAGGGCGAGCTCGCGATCGCGCAGGCGGTGGTCTATCTCGCCACCGCGCCGAAATCGAATGCCGTCTACACCGCCTTCGGCAAGGCGATGCAGGTCGCAAAGCAGGCCGGCTCGCTGCTGCCGCCGAAACATATCCTCAACTCGCCGACCAAGCTGATGAAGTCGGAAGGCTACGGCGCATCTTACGAATACGACCACGACACGCCCGACGCCTTCTCCGGCCAGGATTACTTCCCGGAAGCCCTGGGCCGCCAGACCTTCTACGACCCGCCGGACCGCGGGTTCGAGCGGGAGATCAGGAAGCGGCTGGATTATTGGGCCAAGTTGCGCAAGGAGCGGGGTGGCTGAAGCCAAAATCGCCATTTCGCCGTGACGCGAGGCCGCTTTTGAGCTAGGCAGGCACCATGAGCCGCCGCATCAAAAGAACCGATCCAAAGCCCCGTTCGCGCGATGAGCGCAAGGAGGCGCGCCCGTTCAAGGCGCGCAGCGCGAAGCCTGCTGGGCTGCGGCCGGGCGGCAAGCCGGGCGCGAAGGCGCCGCGCTTTGCCAGCGAGCGCGTCGAGCGGCGCGCGCCCAAAGCCGAACCGGAAAAGGCTGCACCGGCAAAGCCCGTCGAGGCATTGCTGCCGACCAAAGTGCAGACCGTCAAGGTGACGGCCGACGAGAACAACATGCGCGTCGATCGCTTCCTTGAAGCGCACTTTCCCGGCCTGTCGTTCTCCCACATTCAGCGCGTCGTTCGCAAAGGCGAACTGCGCGTCGACGGCAAGCGCGTCGACAGCAAGGACCGGCTGGAGGAGGGCCAGAGCGTCCGCATTCCGCCGCTGAAGCTCGACACGCCGAAGGCACCCAACCCGCAGTCGGAGGCGGCGCAAAAGACACTTGCGGCGCTGAAGGAGATGACGATTTACGAGGACGACGACGTTCTCGTGCTGAACAAGCCGGCCGGACTTGCCGTGCAGGGCGGCTCGGGCATGACGCGACACATCGACCAGATGCTCGAGGTGATGCGCGACTCCAAGGGCCAGAAGCCGCGCCTCGTGCACCGCATCGACAGGGAGACGTCGGGCTGTCTCCTGATCGCCAAGACCCGCTTTGCCGCCTCGCATCTGACCGGCGCCTTTCGTTCGCGGTCGGCGCGAAAAACCTATTGGGCGCTGGTACCGGGGCTACCGAAACCGAAGCAGGGCCGCATCTCGACATTCCTTGCCAAGGAGGAGAGCGAAGACGACACCATCATGCGCATCGCCCAGCATGGCGACGAGGGCGCAAGCCACGCGGTCACGTACTATGCGGTGGTCGAGACCGCCGGCAACAAGCTGACCTGGGTGTCGCTGAAGCCGGTGACGGGGCGCACCCACCAGCTGCGCGCCCACATGGAACATATCGGCCACCCCATCGTCGGCGATCCCAAATATTTCAATATCGAGAACTGGCAACTGCCGGGCGGCCTGCAAAACCGGCTGCACCTGCTGGCGCGCCGCATCGTCATCCCGCATCCCCGCGGCGGCTTCATTGATGCCACCGCGCCGCTGCCGCAGCACATGCAGCAGTCATGGAACCTGCTCGGGCTCGATGCGAGCCGGTTTGATCCGATCGAGAACGCGCCGGAAGAGTAATCAAGTATGGCGCGCAAGTTGGCTGGCTACGTTCATTCGTACCGCCTTGCGAAACCGGTCAGACGCCACTGCTACGGTTGCGGCTCCGAAATTCGTACGAGGTAGCCCAAGAACAGGAAAAGCAGCCCGTCTCGCGCCAGATCGCCATGAGCAAAGCTTAGCATTGCCACGAAAAGGAAACCCATGAAGGCAAATCTGGCCTCGGCTCGTTCCAGGCGAGCGGTCATGGCAAGCGCTCCAAGCGCTATAAATCCAAGCAGCACGCCAGCCAGCCATCCGAACTCAATGACAACCTGGGCAAGGCTGAGGTGGGTTTCCATGCCTAGGCACGTCATCTGGGTGAAGCTCGAAAGGCCGTGACCAAAGATCCCCGCGCGAGGTATCGCGCTGGCTACGTCGCTGATGAGCTTCTTTCGTGTCAGGACAGAATTATATTGTTTTAGGTCGCCGCACGCCGCTGTGCCGGCCTCACCTCGAGGACCGGCCTCAGCCTGAGGACCGGCCTCACCCCGAGGACCGACCTGAACCTGAGGACCAACCTCACCCCGAGGACCGACCTCACTCCGAGGACCGAGCTCGCCCGGAGCGCCCACCTCAGCAGGAGCGCCCACCTCAGCAGGAGAGCCCACCTCAGCAGGAGGAGACGCCGATATGGCGACGGCGAGACGCTCGGCGGTAGCGACGCGAGTATAGTACCCGGCGGCCCAGGAGGTCGAAACCACCAAGATTGCGACGAGTGCCTTAGCTCGCGTGCGGCGAGAGATAGCAGCTTCGCAGGCTAACGTGCATAGCAGCGCCACAATGGAAAAACGCAGGAGTGACGCCGCCAAGATGGCAAATACCACGCCGGCAGATATGTAGCCGATAACCAACCATAAGCGATTGAGGTGTGAGGCGACGAGACCAGCCAGCAGAAGAGCAAAGCAAACGGAATCTGGGCCGGAGCGGCATCAAAAGTGCCGAAGACCAATGGTTTCCCGTGGAGATCGCTCCATTGATCTCGGAGCGCCACTACGATGCACGCCAGGCCAAGGAACCCGACCAGACCGAGCACCGCGAAAAATGGCCGCCCGGTCGTGCCAGACAACCGAGCTGCGGGATAAGCCGCCAGGGCGAGGATAAGTAGGGCTTCCTCCTTCAGAGGCCCTGGGCCGTTGACGACGGTAGAAATGCCAAGCCAAAGCACGAACAGGAGGAAAACGGAATCCCAGATCGTATTCCGGAAGTGGCCCATGGCGACAAGACCGACCAGCGGGCAAATTAGCACCGCGGCGCTTGACCACGATCCGAGCCCGATCCCGTGCAAGAGGATCATGATGGCGCCGGAACACACCAAAATGCCCAACAGAACGGACCTGACGGGCTGCTTATTTCCCGACCATTCCTCTAGCGGCTGCAATAGCCATTTGCTCGATGTCTCCTGGTCCATCCTCTAGCAAATCATCCAAAGCTGACTCGTTCGTGCCCATGACATGGTGGGAGCAACCAAAACTAGCCCGGTCTGACGTCGACTGTGGCGGCCATCAGTGAAACTCACCGGCATTGATCGTCCACCAGTTCTTTTCCAACCTTTAGTGGCTCTCGCGCGCAACGTCTATTGCCTTGGCCAGATCGACGGCCTTGGTCCCGTGACTTTGGCCGTTCCCGCCGACGGAACGGGAGGCGCTTGGCCGGGATCTCGGCGGAAGAAGTCTCTTCTTGTGTGTTACCTGCCGGGACATGCTGACGCAACCTGCCGCACCTCAAAGACGCTCCATCGAAGCAACTGAGCAGCCGACGAAGCGGCAGATCGGATAGACCTACCTCAATTCCGAAACTGCTCGAGAAACATCCGCAAGCTGTCGTGCGGGCTCTCGACATCCGTGATCAGCCAGCCCTCCGGGCCGTTCACCAGGATGAAGTTCAGCCTGAGCGGCCGGCCGCGGTTGTCGAAATTCGCCGCGACATAGGTCTTGTCGTATTGCCTGCGAACGACCGCGATCGCGACCGGGCCGAGCTTCCAGCTCGGGCTCTGCACCAGGAAATCGTAGGGCTCGACTCGCGGCGCGGACCACACCTTGCGCAAGGAGGGGTCGAAGAATTGCCGGGCGGTGGCGGCATCCCGCGGCAGGCCTTTTGAGAGCTCCGGCGCGCCCTGGCCGTAATGAGCGTAGACATTGCGGACCACCGATTCCGGAGTCCGAAATCCGGCCTGCGCCGCGGCCGGCCAAAACCCGGCGAACAGAGCCACAATGCCCGCAAGTTCCCTCATACCTGCCGCTCGCTTTATCGGTCGCCGCTCTTACCTTACAAGCCTAGCATTGAGTGATCAGGGCCGAAAACCAGATGCGCGAATTGTTCGATGAAGTTGCGGGGCGATCCCCGCTCGATCCGCAAGAGGCGGTCCGCCAGGCCTTGCGCGTGCCGTTGCGCAAGCGTTTCTATAAGGAGGTTCGGGTAACCGAGGCCGAGGGCGGCTTCGCCATCACCCTCGATGGCAAGCCGGTCCGAACGCCCTCTGGCCGCCAGGTGGTGATCCCCTCGCGCGCGCTAGCCCACGCAGTGGCCGCGGAATGGGCGGATCAGAAAGAGACGATCAATCCGTTGACCATGCCGCTGACGCGGATCGCCAACAGCGTGGTCGAGGGCGTCGTCGACCGCGTCGATCTCGTCACGGACGACCTTGCAAAATATCTTCAGTCCGATCTGCTGTTCTATCGCGCCGGCCATCCCGAGGGACTTGTCGCCCGGGAGGCCGCGCATTGGGATCCCGTGCTGTTCTGGGCCGCGGAGACGCTGGGCGCGCATTTCATCCTGTCCGAAGGCGTCATGCATGTGACGCAGCCGGAGGAGGCGCTCCAGGCCGCGCGTGCGGCGCTGCCGGGAGATGCCTGGTCGATCGCCGCCCTCCACGTGATCACCACCCTGACCGGCTCGGCGCTGCTGGCGCTGGCACTGGCCCATGGCGTGCGCGACGCCAATCAGGTCTGGGCGGCGGCTTATGTCGACGAGGACTGGAATGCCGAGAAATGGGGCGTGGACGACGAAGCGGCCGGCCGCCGCGCCGCCCGCCTGCGGGATTTCGAGGCTGCCGTGGCGGTTTTGACCGCGGTGAGGCCGCCTGGGGTCGGAGGTCCTTAACGAGAGGTTTACGAGGCGGCCTTAGGGTAGGACCTGCGCTTCCCGGGCCCCTCGCGATGCCAACGCCGATAAGTTCGATCGTTCCCGTCAGTGCCGCCAGCCCTGTTGCTGACGCGGCGACGCCCGATCTTGTGCTGCAGGCCGGCAGCGTGGTCGACGCAAGAGTCGTCAGCGTGCTCGCCGATAATCTGGTGCGGATCGCGATCGCCAACCTCTCGATGGATGTGATGTCCGAGGTGGCGCTGACACCGGGACAAAATCTCCAGCTTGCGGTGTCGCAAAACGGCGGCACCATCCGGCTCGCCGTCATGGGCGGGGCAGGCGAGGCGACCGCCGATCAGGTCACGCTGACGCCGGCTGCGGCCTCCCTGGTGGACAGCCCGCCGATTGCGCCGTCAGCGGGCGCGGCCCGCAACACCCTGACCCCGTCCGAACAAGCTGCTGTCACGACGGCCTCGGCCGAGGCGGTCACAAAGCAGGGCAGCCAGGCGCCGCTGTTCGCCAATCTGGCCGCGGTCGTCACCGGCAGCGATCTTCCAGTGGGGCTGAAGCAGGCGATGCTGGGCGTGCTGGCGCAGCAGACGCCGCTCAACACCGGGCTCGACGGCGGCGACATCGAATCCGCGTTCCAGAAGTCCGGGCTGCTCCTCGAGGCCTCGCTCGCCGCAGGCGTGACTCCGTCCTCCGGAACGATGCCGGATTTGAAAGCCGCGCTGCTGGTGCTGCGCCAGACGCTGACGACGCTCGAGGCGACCGCGCCACAGGCGCAAGGTGCCGCCCTTCCAGCTGGTACCGTGGCGACACCGCAGCTTGCTGCCGCGCAGACGCAGGCCGCATTGCCCACAACCGAACCCGAGATCGCCCAACCACCGCAAATGCCGCACAGTGTCAATCTCGCGGCCTCTGTGTTGGCGGACATCGCTGGCAGTGCTCCGCAGCCCGCGGTGCCGCGGGCCATGACCGCAGGCCTTGCCGCGAGCCTCCTGCAAGAGCTCACGCAAAACCTGCCGCGCATGACGGGTAATTTGCCGGGCTCGAACAAAGCCGTGCCCGACGGACATTTTTTCGAAGCCGCCGCGCGCGCGACGCCACCACCGGTTCGCGGAGCGTTGCCGTCGCCGCAATACATCGCCTCGCCGTCACTCGTACCAGATACGCCGCTCGCTGCGACCGTGCATCGCCTGCTCGACGACACCGATGCCGCGATCGCGCGCCAGACCTTGCTGCAGGTTGCTTCGCTCCCCGATCGCACCGACGCCAGCGGTCACAGGATTGATCCGACCGTGCCGCACTGGAATTTCGAGATTCCGTTCGCTACGCCGCAGGGGACGGCAATGGCGCAGTTCGAGATCTCGCGCGACGGCGGCAATGAATCCGCCGACCCCGCCAGGCGCGCCTGGCGCGCGCGGTTCACACTCAACGTCGAGCCGGCCGGACCCGTGCACGCTTTGATCATGCTCAACGGTGACAAGACCTTCGTGCGGATGTGGGCGGAGCGGCCGACGACCGCACAGCAGCTTCGCGCCGGAATCGGTGAGCTCAACCAGGCCCTGACCAGAGCCGAGCTCAAGCCCGGCGACATCCTGGTCCGCGATGGCACCCCGCCACAGCCCACTCCGGCCCGCGCTGGCCACTTCCTGGATCGCGCCACATGAGCGACCCGTCGAAGCTTGCGATTGCGCTTCATTACGAGAAGGGCAGCAACGCGCCCGTCGTCGTCGCCAAGGGCAAGGGCACGATCGGCGAAAAAATCGTCGAGATCGCGAAGGCCAACGACATTCCGATCGAGGAGAACGAGATCCTGGCCGGCGCGCTCTCCAAGGTCGAACTCGGCGAGGAGATCCCGCCCGACCTCTACAAGGCCGTCGCCGAAGTGCTGGTGTTCGTGCTGCGGCTGTCGGGGAGGCGGTAGCTGTCATCGTTTCACCACGAAAGCGGTTGCATGGTCGGGCCTTCTTCATCGCGTAAACGGACACGCCAGTGCTCACCCGCCGTTCCACCCTCGGCCTTCTCGCTGCAGCTGCGCTTTGCCATCGCGCGGATTCGCCCATGTCGCGCCGCCGCGGAACGAGATTCGTGACAGCCTCGCAAAGCGCTTCACCGACCTCGGCACGGCCGGGACGTTCGTCGGCTACAAGGTCGAGGATTATCTGATCGTTGCGAGCGACAAGGAACGTTCGGGCGAGGCGAAGCTGCCGGCTTCGACCTTCAAGATACCGAACTCGCTTATCGCGCTCGAAACTGGCGTCGTCGCCGATCCCGACAAGGACGTATTTCCCTGGGATCGCGTGAAGCGTCCGATCGAGGCCTGGAACAAGGATCACACGCTGCGCAGCGCGATTCTCGTGAGCGCGGTGCCGGTCTATCAGGAGATCGCGCGCCGCATCGGGCAAGAGCGTATGCAGAAATATGTCGATCTGTTCGACTATGGCAACCGCGACATCGGCGGCGGCATCGACCAGTTCTGGCTCACCGGCGCCTTGCGCATCGATCCGGTCGAGCAGGTCGATTTCGTCGACCGGCTGCGCCGCCGCGCGCTGCCGATCTCCAAACGCAGCCAGGATCTCGTCGCTGACATCCTGCCGGTGACCAAGGTCGGCGATAGCGTCATTCGCGCCAAGTCCGGGCTGCTTGGCGCCGAGCGCGGCGAGCCGTCGCTTGGCTGGATGGTGGGCTGGGCCGAGAAGGGCGAAGCGCACACCGTGTTCGCGCTCAATATGGACTGCAAGGAGCCGCGTCTGGTCGGCGAGCGCATGCCGCTGACGCAAGCCTGCCTTGCCGAGATCGGCGCGATCTAGCGCACCCGCGCGGGCGCCGCTCGACTAGCATCCTCCGGGTCAAGAAAAAACCGGGAGGACAACATGAACTCAACGCCGCTCTGGCTGTCGTCGCTCACGCTTGCCGCCACGGGCGGCTGGCTCGCCGCCACGATGTTTGTCGGTCCCGCGACCAGCAAGGAGCCGCGCTTTCCGCAGCTCACGATGGACCAACTCGACGCCAAGCAGAAGCCGCTCGGCGAGCAGATCATGAAGGTCTCGAGCGTCGGCATCGGCGGTCCCTACAATCCGATGATCCGCAGCCCGGTGCTCGGCCAGCGCCTGTTCGACCTGTTCCACTATCTGCGCTGGGAAACCGCGGTCCCGACAAAACTCAACGAGTTCGCGATCCTGATCATCGGGCGGCAATGGCGCTCGCAGGTGGAGTGGTACGCCCATGCGCCGCTCGCCGCGAAGGCGGGCCTGTCGCCCGACATCATCGCGGAGCTGAAGGCCAACAAGCGGCCTGCGAAGATGGCCGAGGACGAGGCCGTCGTCTACGACTTCGTCACCGAGCTCACCACGACCAGGAAGGTTTCTGACGAGACCTACGCGCGGGCGAAGAAGGCGTTTAACGATCAGCAGATCGTCGATCTCACCGCGGTCGCCGGCAATTACGTGATGGTCGCGATGCTGCTGGCAATGGCGGAGGAGACCGTGCCGCCGGACAAGCAGGAGCCGTTCAAGGCGGGCGAGCCGTAGGGAAGGTTCGTTGTGGCTATCCTTCGAGACGCCCGCTTCGCGGGCTCCTCAGGGATGAGGTCTTGTTGTGCGGCAAGAAGTCAGACCCTCATGGTGAGGAGCCCGCAAAGCCGGCGTCTCGAACCATGCAGGCCGAGCTGCTTCTCAGCTCAGCTTGAACAGCGCCTGCAAAAATCCCTCCACGGCCTTGCGCGACTCGGCGGCTGTCGCTGGATTGCCGCCGACATGCGGATTGAGCTCGACGCAGGAATCCTGGTAGGTGAACGGCGCTTTCGTATCGGCATTCATCAGCACGCCGCCATCGCCTTCCTTGATCTGGCAATTGCGCACGGTCTGCGCACCCGTGGACACGGCAACCGTCTTGAGGCCGAGCAGCCCACTGTCGAAGCCGTGCGCACTGTCGGGATATTCGGTCAGCACCACGTCGCGGCCGCCCGTCTTGAGCCGCTCGACGAAGGCCTTGCAGCTCTTGACGGGATTGTAGTCGTCGGGGGTGCCGTGGAAGATGCGGATCGGGCGCGCGGCGACGTCCGTGTCGTTCTGATAGGTCGTCGAGCAATCCGGATAGAACGGAATGTAGGCGGCGAACTGGATGCCGGACTTGTTCCAGAGCTTGTGGAAGCGGTTGAGGCTCGCATAGAGCGTCGCTTGTCCGCCGCGTGAAAAGCCCATCAGCACGATGCGATCTGGATCGACGCGGGGATGTTTTGCGAGGATCTCCAGCGAGCGATAGATGTCGATGACGAGGTTGAGCCGGCCGAGCAGGGCCTGGTTCGGCCCCACCACCGTCAGCCCGCGGCCGGTAAAGCCGTCGATCACGAAGGTCGAGATGCCCATGGCGTTGAACGCGTGCACCCAGGCTTCGGTGGTGGCGCCGACGCCGCTCGAGCCGTGCATCAGCACCACGACGGGGAGTTTTCCGCCGCCTTGCGCCACGCGGAGTTCTCCGGCGACCGTCACCGGCTTTCCGGCCGCGGCGTCGCCGCTGAGGAATTGCTGGTCGGAGAGGGTGAGCGAGGGGATCGGGTAGATCTCGGCGCGGGTGGCGACTTCCCTGGGAAGCGATTGCGCGTTGGCGTAAATGCCGACGAACAGCGTTGAAATGCAGAGCGCCATGGCGACGCGGAATGCCGTCGGCATCGGATCCTCCCCCGTGATTTTCAGTGAGTAGAACAACAGGCCTGCGCGCTGTCAAATTGACGCAAACCGGCGGCTCGCCTCAGGCGGGATCGGCCTTCTTCACGGTCAGCGCCTGGTCGATGGCAAAACCGCCAATCTCGCTCATCGCCTGCGAGATGACGTCGCCCTTGCGCGCAAAGCCGGCGGAGAGGAAATCGAACTGGGTGCGCGCCAGCCGCAGCACCTCGATCGGCACGGAGATGGCGGTCTCGTTGAGGCTGTCGACCGAGGCGTGCAGCGTTTCCAGCTCGCTTGTGAGCTGGCCGATATGGCTCTCGGCGTGCTGCATCAAGCCGAGCAGCTTGCCGCGCTCGGCATCGAACGCCGCGCGCTCGGCCGCCGCGGCCGCGGTGACCTCGGCAAGCTGGCTGCGGAGCCCGTCGATTTGCTTGACCATGGCGTCGGACGCCATCTCACCGGCCTCGCGCAGCTCGCTGTTGCGCGTGTTCTCTTCGTGCTCCCGGTGATAGAGGCGTTCCGCCGACATCGCCCGCTGCGTCAGCGACTCGATCAGCGCGGCCGCGCGCAGCAGCATCTCGCCGTTCCGCCCCGACACCATGCTGGCCATGCGCCGCAGGAAGTCGGTGGTTTCGGACGACGAGTTCGGCGGCAGGGGAACGACCGTCGCGGACATGGGGTGATGCTTGCAGCCGGAAATGATGACCGCCGCCGTACCGACTGAGCCCACGCAACATTCGGCGCCTGATCGCAAGCCTGGAGCAAGCCTGAATCGCCGCGCCCGGTCAACCGGCCGGGCCGCCAAATTTACGGGCAGCGCGCGGCGGTCAGGTATCCTTCTGCCGGCCGATCCGGCCGAGATGGGTGAAGCCGAACCCGGCCGAATATTTCAAGCCATAGCCCAGCGCCCGGTCGATGCCGATATGGGCGAGCCAGATCAAGGCGATGGACAGGGTGAGCGGCGAGGCGAGGCCGAAGCCGAGCGTCAGCAGCGCGACCGGCGCCATGTAGCTGTGGGCGGCGTTGTAGACCATCGCGCCGAGTTTGGCGTCCGACAGGTATGCCAGGAAGCTGAGATCGGGGACGAAGAACAGCAGGGCGAACACCAGCCATGAGCCGTCCCAGGCCCAGTAGAGCATCACCATCCCCACAAACAGGGTCAGGCCCTCCAGCCGCAGCAGGATGTTGACGCCGCCCGTCGCAGCGCCAATCTCCGCCGTTCCTTCGGTCATGCTCGTCTCCCAGGCAAAACTTTGAAATTCCTTGCGCTTTCCCGCTGCGGCAAGGCAGCCCTGCGGGACCGAAAGCCGCTTCCCGGCCCGCAAAATGCCGTGTTAGAACCCCGGCAATCGCATTTAGGCTAAGAACTGGCGGGAGCAAATGAAGAATATCCTGGACGCCCTTGAAGACCGTCGCGCCGGCGCAAAGCTCGGCGGCGGGGAGAAGCGCATCGAGGCGCAGCACGCCCGCGGCAAGCTGACCGCGCGTGAGCGCATCGAGCTCTTGCTCGACAAGGGATCGTTCGAGGAATTCGACATGTTCGTCGAGCACCGCTCCACCGAATTCGGCATGGAGAAGAACAAGGTGCCCGGCGACGGCGTCGTCACCGGCTGGGGCACCGTCAACGGCCGCAAGACCTTTGTATTCGCCAAGGATTTCACCGTGTTCGGCGGCTCGCTGTCCGAGACCCACGCGCTCAAGATCACAAAGCTCCAGGACATGGCGATGAAGGCGCGTGCGCCCATCATAGGCCTCTATGACGCGGGCGGCGCCCGCATCCAGGAGGGGGTCGCTGCGCTCGCCGGCTATTCCTACGTGTTCCGCCGCAACGTGCTCGCCTCCGGCGTGATCCCGCAGATCTCCGTCATCATGGGCCCCTGCGCCGGCGGCGACGTCTATTCGCCTGCGATGACCGACTTCATCTTCATGGTGAAGAACACCAGCTACATGTTCGTCACCGGCCCCGACGTGGTGAAGACTGTCACCAACGAGGTCGTGACGGCGGAAGAACTCGGCGGCGCCTCGGTGCATGCCACGCGCTCCTCGATTGCCGATGGCGCCTTCGAGAACGACGTCGAGACGCTCTTGCAAATGCGGCGCCTGATCGACTTCCTGCCGTCCAACAACACGGACGGCGTGCCGGAATGGCCGAGCTTCGACGACATCGGCCGCGTCGACATGTCGCTCGATACGCTGATCCCCGACAATCCGAACAAGCCCTACGACATGAAGGAGCTGATCCTGAAGGTCGTGGACGAGGGCGACTTCTTCGAGATCGCGGACGCCTTTGCCAAGAACATCGTCACCGGATTCGGTCGCATCGCCGGCCGCACCGTGGGCTTCGTCGCCAACCAGCCGATGGTGCTCGCCGGCGTGCTCGACTCTGACGCCTCACGCAAGGCCGCGCGCTTCGTTCGTTTCTGTGATGCCTTCAACATCCCGATCGTGACCTTCGTCGACGTACCGGGCTTCCTGCCCGGCACCGCGCAGGAATATGGCGGCCTGATCAAGCACGGCGCGAAACTGCTGTTCGCTTATTCGCAATGTACCGTGCCGCTGGTCACCATCATCACCCGCAAGGCCTATGGCGGCGCCTTCGACGTCATGGCCTCCAAGGAGATCGGCGCCGACATGAACTACGCCTGGCCGACCGCCCAGATCGCCGTGATGGGCGCCAAGGGCGCGGTCGAGATCATCTTCCGCGCCGACATCGGCGACCCCGACAAGATCGCCGCGCGCACCAAGGAATACGAAGACCGCTTCCTCTCCCCCTTCATCGCCGCCGAGCGCGGCTACATCGACGACGTCATCATGCCGCACTCGACCCGCAAGCGGATCGCGCGCGCGCTATCGATGCTGAAGGACAAGAAGGTGGAAACGCCGGCGAAGAAGCACGACAATTTGCCGTTGTGAGGACGTGTAGCCCGGATGAGCGTAGCGACATCCGGGTTTTCTATCCAAGTCCCGCATGTCGCTTCGCTCATGCGGGCTACCGATTCTGTTTCTGAGTTGGCATGCTCTATCCGAATCCAATGACCGAAGACGATCCGACCGACGAGATTTCAGACATCGAAGCGCGGATCGAGCGCCTCGCCGAGATCGCTGAGCGGTGCCGAAAGTACATCCTGGCATCCAAGCTCGCGATCGGTGGCGGTGCTGCGCTGTTGCTGATCACGATCCTCGGTTTATTCGGGATGGGTCAGACCGCTGCGCTCGGATCGATCGCTCTGATGCTCGGCGGCATCGTCTCGCTTGGCTCGAACGTCAGCACGTTGCGGCAGACGGAGAGCGCGATCGGCGATGCGGAGGCGCTTCGGTCTCAATTGATCAGCCGCATCGACCTTCGCGTGGTCGCCGATACGCCGATGAAGCTAGTGTAGCGCGCTAGTTTACGCCGCAACCCTGCGCGACAGCACCTGCAACTCCTCGCGGCATTCGGCTGCGAATGCCTGAAGCTGCTCCGCGGTTTGCCGGTCGAGGATCGCCTTTGCCAGCCGTTCGGCGCGGGCAAGCTGGTCTCTGAGATATGCGATGCGGGCCATGTGTCACCTTCCGCAGGGAATGATTTGATGGCCGTGAGCCTACGGCCATCGCCGGATTCATTATGTGAGGCACGTCACACCCTACGCCGCGTTAGCGGGTCGCATCCGCCGCAGCGAAATGCGCCATCTGGTCGGCGTGGGCCTTGGCGAAGGCCGGGCGGGCGGTGGCGCGCGCGAGGTAGGCGCGGCAGGCGGGACTGTCCGCCAGCCCACCGAACTGATCGACGACGCGCAGCACGTCGGCCATCAGGATGTCGGCGACGGAGAACGTGCCTGCCAGCCATTCGCGGTTGGCCAGCACCGCCTCCATGTGCTTGAGGCGGAGTTTGAGGAAGTCGTCCACGAATTTCCACGCCGCCGTATCGGTCGGATGTCCCATGAACTTCGACATCCCCCAGGGCAGGCTTGCCATCTCCACCGAATTGAGTGCGGCGAACAGCCATTCCGTGGCTTCGTTGCGGCCGCGCGGATCTGATGGCATCAGCTTCGTGCTGAGGCCGCCGAGATGCAGCAGGATCGCGCCGCTCTCGAAGATCGAGAGATCGCCGTCGGTCAGCCACGGCACCTGCCCGAACGGCTGGTGCGCAAGATGCTCGGCGCCGCGCCCGTCGAACGGCGCGCTCGCGACGCGATAGGGGAGCGCCGCCTCCTCAAGGGCCCAGCGTACGCGAAGGTCGCGCACAAAGCCGCGCGGGAGTTCGGGAACCCAGTTGAAGGTGGTCAGGGTGAGGTCGGCCATAGGTCGTCTCCGTGCTGTCTTGCGCATAGGACGGACGAGGGCCGCGCGGTCCGACACCGTTGCCAACTCTTTTTGTCGTCGCCGACGTAACCGGTTAGTCTCATCCCAAACAACAGGAGGAAATCCGATGTCGTCAGCCTTCTTCGTCGTCCGCGCCGTCGTCACCGATGCGGGCAAGCGCGCCGCCTTCGACAGATGGTACGAGACGGAACATCTGCCCGACGCGGTGAAGGTATTCGGTGTGGCCAAGGCCTGGCGGTTCTGAAGCCTCGACGATCCGTCACTGCATCAGGCGATGTATCAGTGCTGGTGCTGGCGCAGGAGTTTGGCAAAGAGAGCACCGGGCTACGGCGGTGCGAATCCTCCTGTCACCTGCGCAACGAAGCTGAACGCGCGATTCAGCTTCGGTTCATGTCGTCACCGCGACACTTCCTCTGCATCACTGGCACGACCATCCAAGAGGAAAGAAGTCATGGAGCGCCGGAATTTTTTGAAATTTGCAATCGGTGTCGCGGCCGGAGCTGCCGCGTTCACGGCCGCCGCAAAGGCTGCGCCGCTGGCGCCGCAGCCGCTCGGTGACCCCAGCACGCCGCAAGGCAATCCCGACGCTCATCCCGCGGTCACCAGCAGCGATGAAGCCGCGCAGTTGAGGCCGGAGCAGGTGCACTGGCACGGCCACCACCACCATTGGGGCTGGCGTCACCGTCATTGGGGTTGGCGCCGCCGTCACTGGGGCTGGCATCGCCGGCGATGGCACCGCCGCCATTGGTAAGCTTCGCGCAAGCCAGGCTTGAACGGGGACCGCGATCGCGGTCCCCGTTTTGATTCGAAACATCCCGGTGCGACGTCAAACGTCCAAAATAAATGGCCGCGCAGGCTTTCGCCGCGCGGCCATTTAGCTATGCAAAAAACGAGATCAGAACGGACGGCAGCGGCCGGCGTACCAGCGGAAGCCGTAGGGGCACACGCGCGCGCGCGGCACGACCACGACAGGGGCCGGCGCAACCACGATCGGACCCGGGCGGACAACGACCGGACCGCGCATCGGGCGGCAGCCGCCATAGGCGCCGCGATACCAGCCGGGGCCGCAACCGCCGGCGGCGCTGGCCGCCTCGCTGAAACCAACGACCGCGCTGGCGAGCATCACGGCGGCAAACAGGTATTTCATTTGATCTTCCTTCTCGTGCTTGGGGCAGGTTCTATAGGGCTTGGCACTTTCGGCGCACCATGAATCAAAAGACACGATTCGGCACGTTAAAATCGCAACATGCCGACACGACGCGAGCCAAATCTGCCAATCATGACCTGAATGCGGCATGAACATTCCCCGCACGCGGCTCCGGACGACAGCAATGTCGCTAGCGGCCGAGAAAGTTCAGGACCAGCTCGTTGTACTTCTCAGGCGCCTCCAGGAAGACGAGATGGCCGGTGTCCGGGATCACCTCGGCGCGCGCATTCGGCATCTTCGCGGCGAGTGCCTTCGCCAGCTCGGCGTTCTCGCCCATTTTCGCGCGCAGCGCCTCCGGCGCGCTCAGTCGGCCCGGTGCGTTGTGGTCGTCGGCGCCCATGATGAACAGCGTCGGCTCGGTGATCAGTGCGATCTCGTGCGCCACCGGCTCACGATAGATCATCTGGCCCGAACTGACGAAGGCGCGCAGCCAGCGCGGATAATCCGGGCTGCCCTTGATGTTGAAGAGGGCGTCGATGAACGGCGTGATCGCCTCAGCCGGCAGCTTGATCGCGTAATTGGTCTGGAGCTGCTTGCGATAGCCGTCGGCCGTGAGCTTGTCCTCGGTCTCGATGATCTTTTCGGTCGGCGTCGGCGGCACATACAGGCGGTAATCTTCCAGCCCGATCGGGGCCGTCAGAACAAGGTGCGCGACGCGGTCGGGAAAGGCGCGGGCGATGCGGACGCCCAGCATGCCGCCGAGCGAATGGGCGATGATCTCGGCCTTGTCGATCTTCAGATGATCGAGCAGCGCGATGGTGTTGCGCGCCAGATTGTCGAAATGCAGCTCGCCCGTCGGCTTGGAGGATTTGCCGAAGCCGATCTGGTCCGGCACCACGACGCGGAAGCCGGCCTCGCTCAGCATCTTGATAACAGGTGCCCAGTAGCTCGACGGGAAGTTGCGCCCGTGCAGCAGCACGACGGCGCGGCCGTTGGGCTGCGCAGGCGACACGTCCATATAGGCCATGCTGAGCTGCTCGCCGTCATTGACAACAGGCAGCAGGTGCACGGGGTAAGGATAGGCAAAGCCTTCGAGCGCGATGCCGTAAGGTTCGCGCGGGGCGGCGTCGGCGGCGCGCGTGGAGGTGAGCGGAGAGGCGATGAGGGCGGCGACGAGCGCGGCCCAAGCGAAGCGGTTCATGAAGTCTCTGAGGGTCATGGAACGATGGTTCGCATAATGACGTGGACGGCCGCGGGTCAAGCCCGGCTGCGACGAGAGACGTCGTTCACACGGAGTTGTGTCTATTCCCGCCCATCACCGAACAACGCGGCAAACTGCTTCTCGCCGGTGCGGGTGAAATTCACCACGCGGCTGCCGAGCGTGGCGTCGCGGGCGGCCCATTTCAGTTCGGCGAAACGCTGCATCATGGCGGCGCCCAGCGTGCCGGCGAGATGGTGGCGCCGCTCGCTCCAGTCGAGGCAGGCCTTGCAGACCGGCCGGCGCGGATGGGTGAGCATGTCGGGCGAGATCTGCAAATGCTTCGCCAGGAAGCGCTCGCCCTCCGCCGTCAGCTCGATCTCCTGCTTCTTCTGCCTGACCAGGTTTTTCGCACGCAGGGTGTCGAGCATCTGCACGCCGAGATCGCCGGCGAGATGGTCGTAGCAGATCCGCGCACGCCGTAGCGCCGGATCCTTCGGCCCGGTGCGCACGCGCATATGGCCGGTCCGCGCGGCGAGGCCCGCAAGGCCCTCCAGCACACCGGCGACATCGTCGTCGGTGAGGCGGTAGTAGCGGTGGCGGCCCTGCTTCTCCGGCTCGATCAGGCCACCGGCCTCGAGCTTGGAAAGATGCGAGCTCGCAGTCTGCGGTGTGATGCCGGCCTCCTGCGCCAGCTCGCTTGCGGTGAGCGCGCGGCCGTTCATCAGCGCCGTGAGCATGTTGGCGCGTGCGGGATCGCCGACGAGCGAGGCGATCATGGCGATGTCGGGACCTGATTTCATGCTTCGATGGTAGCCGAAGCATTGAGGTGAGGCAAGCGCGTAGCCTGTGTCCCGCAAACACGTCATTGCGAGCGAAGCGAAGCAATCCAGTGCTTCAGCGGCGACGATGTCGCTCGCGTGTCTCGCAACGATAAATCAGGAGGCCATCATGTCCATCACCGTCTTCATCCGCTACCAGCTCGATCCCTTCAAGCGCGCGCAGTTCGAGGAATATTCGAAGCGCTGGCTCACCATCATCCCGAAATGCGGCGGCGATCTGATCGGCTATTTCATGCCGCACGAGGGCACCAACAATATCGCGTTCGCGCTGATCACCTTCGAGAGTCTGGCTGCTTATGAGGCCTATCGCGCTCGGCTGCGTCAGGATACGGAAGGCATGGCGAACTTCCACTTCGCCGAGGAGCACAAATTCATCCTCGCGGAAGAGCGCACGTTTCTGCGCCAAGTGGTTTTGTAAGTGGTATCGTAGGCCATCAACTCAAGGAGAGACGCCCATGATCGCCGTGATCTTCGAGGTCTGGCCGAAGCCGGAACACCGCCAGGATTATTTCGACCTCGCGGCCGACCTCAAGCCGATCCTGCAAACCATCGACGGCTTCATCTCGGTCGAGCGTTTCGAGAGCCTGACCGACAAGGGCAAGATCTTGTCCGTGTCGTTCTGGCGGGACGAGGCGGCCGTGCAAGCGTGGCGCAACACGATGGAGCATCGTCGCACCCAGGCCAAGGGCCGCGCGAAAATCTTCGCCGATTATCATCTGCGTATCGCCAGCGTCATCCGTGACTACAGCATGAATGATCGCGAGCAGGCGCCGAAGGACAGCCGCGCGGTGCACGACGCGCACTAGCGCTCGCGGCGGCACGTCCCCATCTCTGCGCGGCCAACCAGGGAGAGAAACATGCATGTGACAACTGCTGACAAGCGCGCGACCTTCAGGAAGATGCACGAGAGCGGCTGCTTCATCCTGCCCAATCCGGTCGACGTCGGCAGCGCGAAAGCGTTGCAGCATCTCGGTTTCAAGGCGCTCGCGTCGTCGAGTGCCGGCTTTGCCTGGACCATCGGCAAGGCCGACAACCATGTCAGCGTCGAGGAGGTCTGTCAGCATCTGGCAGCACTGAGCACGTCCGTCGACATCCCCGTGAACGCGGATTTCGAGGGCGGCTTTGCGGTCGAGCCGCACCAGGTCGCGGACAATGTCGAGCGCTGTGCGCGCACCGGCGTTGCCGGCCTGTCGATCGAGGATTCCACCGGCGACAAGGACAAGCCGATCTACGAGCGCACGCTCGCAGTCGAGCGCATCCAGGCGTCGCGCAAGGCGATCGGCGATAGCGGCGTGCTGCTGGTCGGGCGCTGCGAGGCGTACCTGTGGGGCGTGACCGACCTCAAGCTCGTCATCGACCGGCTCACCGCTTACGCCGATGCCGGCGCCGATTGCCTTTACGCGCCGGGCCTGAAGAGCCGCGAGGACATCGCCGCGGTGGTGAAGGCTGTCGCACCCAAACCATTCAACCTGCTGATCGGCGGCTCTGGGCTGTCATTGCAGGAAGCTGCCGATCTTGGCGTGCGCCGGATCAGCGTCGGCGGTTCACTCGCTCGTGCCGCCTGGGGCGGCTTCATGCGGGCCGCGAAAGAAATGGCGGACAAGGGGACGTTCACCGAACTCGGTACCGGCTACCCCGGGGGCGAACTCAACAAGATCTTCAGCTAAAGACAAACGAAAGCGGCGGGATCTGAAATCCCGCCGCTGTCGCATATTGTTGCAAATCGTTACTTCGCGCCGTCAGCCGGTGCGGGCGTATCCGGGGCCGGCTTGCTCGGCGCGGCGCCCGTGGTCACGCCCGGGCCGGTGTTGGTGCGCGGCGTCACGTCACGCATGCCGGGAGGTGCGGCCGGATTGGTGGCCGGCGCCTGCTGGGCGGTCTGCGTTGCCGGCGTGGTGCTCGCCTGGTTGCTCGTGCCGGTGTTGTTCAGGCCATAGAATACGGCACCCAGCACCAAGGCGATTGCCACTGCGAACAGGGCTACTTTGCCGCTGGAGGCGGGGCCTTCGCCAAGCTCGGGGTCGACCTGAAGCTGGGCATCCCGTCGCGCCGCACTACGATACTCATCATCGGCGAGATTCGGGCGGTACGGATCGTTGGTAAAACGGTCGTCAGCCATCGATTGGTTCTCCTCGATTATTGCGGCTGGACAACCCTTAGATGCGAGCTTCTGTTCCGCCCTCCTTAGTGCTTTCGTCGTATGTTGCGCCCGCGGCGGGAATCGGGAACCTGTTCGCTGGGTGCCTGAAGCGTAAGTTCCGCTGGCGGGAAGGAACCAAACGATGTGGAGCTTGCCGCCGAGCGATAGCGTGCTGCATCTGTTGTCGCTGGTCGCGGTGGCGGCGCAAGGCATGACTGCCGCGCTCGCTGCCGGCCGCCGCAGCATGGATTGGCTCGGCGTCTGCTTCCTTGGCTGCATCACCGCGCTCGGCGGTGGCACCTTGCGTGATCTCTTGCTCGGTCATTATCCCCTGGCTTGGGTGCAAAACCCCATCTACCTCGCAATGGCCGGGGGCGCCGCCTTCCTCACCATCCTGATGGCGCGGCTGGTCCACCGGCTGAAACTGGCCTTCATCGTGCTCGATGCCATCGGCCTCGTCGTCTTCACCATGACCGGCTGCGACATCGCCTGGCAGATGGACGCCACGCTGCCGATCGTCATCGTCTCCGGCATGGTGACCGGTTGCGCCGGCGGCGTGTTGCGGGACGTGCTCTGCAACGACGTGCCGCTGCTGTTTCGCTCCGAGCTCTATGCCAGCGTCTCGGTGGTGACGGGGCTGTTCTATGCCACCGCCTTCGGCCTCAAGCTGAACGCCGAGCTCTGGACCATTTTGACGTTCGCCCTCGGCATCAGCTTCCGTCTCCTCGCGGTGCGCTACAAATGGGAGATGCCGAAGTTTGTCTTCACGGAAGAGGAGGAGCGGGGGCCTTGAGCTACGGCTCCTGCTTCCGCGCCCTTGCCACTTGCGCCGGCGTCACCAGCGGTGCGGCGTTGCCCCAGGAATTGCGGATGTAGTTCGTCACCGCCGCGACCTCTTCGTCGGAGAGCTGGTTGGAATAGGCCGGCATCTCGCCGGTGTTGGGCGCGCGGGGCGTCGTGACGGTGTGAGCGCCGTCGAGGATGATGCGCAAGGTCGAGGACGGATTGACCGATTGCAGCAGCGCGTTGGCGGGTAGCGGCGGATAGATGCGCGGTGCGCCGGATCCGTCGGCCTCATGGCAGGCGATGCAGAGCTTGGCGTAGACGGCTTGGCCGGCCTTCATCTCGGGATCGTCAGGCGGCGTCACGATCGTCTCACGCCGCGCCGGCGGCAGGTCCTTCAGGTAAACCGCGATCGCGCGCACGTCGGCATCGCTCATCTTCGAAGTCGAGTTTACGACCACCTCTGCCATCAGCCCGCTGGCGTGGCTCCTGGCGTTGCGCCCACTCTGGAGATATTCCGTGACGTCCTCGACGCTCCACGATTTCAGCCCGGTGCGGGCGGCGCCATCGAGCCGTGGCGCGTACCAGCCGCCGACCTCGTTGCCCGCGAGTGCCTGCGCCTGCTTGTCCGCGCCAAAATAGTTCTTCGGCGTATGGCAGGCGCCGCAATGGCCGAGCCCGGTGACGAGATAGCCGCCTCGATTCCAGGCCGCGCTCTGGCTTTGGTCCGGCTCGAACAGGCCCGGCTTGAAATAGACCATTTTCCAGATCCGCATCAGGCCACGATAGCCAAACGGCCAGCGTAGTTCCGGCGGCTTGTTGCGGCTCGTGACGGCCGCGAGCGTTCCGAGATAGGCGCGGATCGCCAGTGTGTCGTCCTTAGTCATCCGCGTGAAATAGGGGTAGGGGAACGCCGGGTAATAGTTGGAGCCGTCGGGTGCGACGCCGGTGCGCACGGCGCGGGTGAAGTCGGCGTCGGTCCAGGCGCCGATGCCGGTGTCGCGGTCCGGCGTCAGGTTCGGCGCGTAGATCGCGCCGAAGGGAGTGGCGATGCGCTTTCCGCCCGCGAACGGTTTGGCGGGATCGGCGGTGTGGCAGCCCGCACAGCCGCCGGCCTCCACCAGCGCCTTGCCGTTGGCGATCAGCTCCGGTGACGGCTCGGCAGCGACGGCCGCGCTCGCAACCGCACTGCACAACGCCAGACCCACGAGAACCAGGCAAGCCAGAATCGTCCGCATCGAAAGCCTCTCCTGCGACCCATCGACGCCGTCCGGGATGACCGGGCGTCAATTCGTTGCGCGACGGCGGGGGTATGGTGACACAAAATGAAAATCGCGGATGCCAATGCAGCCACGAAGTTGCGATTTTTACCCGGCGCTGCCTTTGGTCCAGAATTGTGATGCGGAGCGTGAAATATCCGACATAGAGTGGCGGAAATGGTCGGCGCGCCCTAGCTAAAAACAACGGGCAGGCAACGGCTTAAGCAGCCAGGCGCTCAAAAGGGCGGAAGAGGACATAATGGGCATCAACCAGGGTCCGATCAGTCTCGATCAGAAATACACCCAGGACACCGGACATATTTTCACGACCGGCATTCAGGCCCTGGTCCGCCTGCCGATGGCCCAGATCCGGCGCGACCGTGCCGCAGGGCTGAACACCGCGGGCTTCATCTCCGGCTATCGCGGCTCGCCGCTCGGCGGCTACGACCAGCAGCTGTTCGCCGCGCGCAAGCATCTCGAGCAGTACAACATCAAGTTCCAGCCCGGCGTGAACGAGGACCTGGCCGCGACCGCGGTCTGGGGCTCGCAGCAGCTCAACCTCTCGCCCGGCGCCAAGTATGACGGCGTGGTCGGCATCTGGTACGGCAAGGGCCCCGGCGTCGATCGCTGCGGCGACGTCTTCCGCCACGGCAATGCCGCGGGCTCCGCCAAAAACGGCGGCGTCTTGTGTCTCGCCGGCGACGACCACGGCGCGAAATCCTCGACGGTCCCGCATCAGTCCGACCACGCCTTCATGTCGGCGCTGATGCCCTATCTCTACCCGTCGAGCGTCCACGAGATGATCGAGATGGGCCTTCTGGGTATCGCGATGTCGCGCTACTCGGGCTGCTGGGTCGGCATGAAGGTGATCACGGAGACGGTGGAGACCACCGCCGAGATCGACCTCACCGACGAGATGACGCCGTTCGTGATCCCGACCGATTTCGAGATGCCCGAAGGCGGCCTCAATCTGCGCTGGCCCGACGACCGCTTCGCCCAGGACCGCCGCCTGCAGGACTACAAGGGCTTTGCCGCGATCGCCTTTGCGCGCGCCAACAAGGTCAATCGCATCACGATGGACTCGCCCAACGCCCGCTACGGAATCATGGCGTCCGGCAAGAGCTACGAGGATATCCGGCAGGCGCTGCGCGAGCTCGGCATCACGCCCGAGGTCGCCGCCAAGATCGGACTTCGATTGTACAAGATCGGCATGCCCTGGCCCCTGGAGCCGGAAGGCGTCAGGCAGTTCGCCGTGGGCCTCGAGGAAATCTTCATCATCGAAGAGCGCCGCGAGATCGTCGAAAATCAAGTGAAGCAGGAGCTGTTCAACTGGCGCGACGACGTCCGTCCTCGGATCATCGGCAAGATGGACGACCACGACAAGCGCTTCCTCCCCTTTGCCGAAGAACTCAGCGTCGCCTCACTGGCGAGCTCGCTGACCGAGCGCCTGCTTCGACTTGATCTCAATCCCGAAATTGCAACGATGCTGCGCTCGAAGGCCGATTGGTTCAACGGCCGCCAGGCCTCGCAAATGCAGGCGCCCGCGCCTGTCGCCCGCACCCCGTATTTCTGCTCCGGCTGCCCGCACAACACATCGACCAAGGTGCCCGAAGGCAGTCGCGCCTTTGCCGGCATCGGTTGCCACTTCATGGCGCTGTGGATGGATCGCTCGACCGAGACCTTCACGCACATGGGCGGAGAGGGTGTGCCGTGGGTCGGCGTTGCCCCCTTCACCAAGGAAGAGCACGTGTTCGCCAATCTCGGCGACGGCACGTATTTCCACTCCGGCAGCCTCGCGATCCGCCAGGCGATCGCCTCCGGCGCCAACATCACCTACAAGATCCTCTACAACGACGCGACCGCGATGACCGGCGGCCAGCATGTCGACGGCGAATTGTCGCCGCAGCAGATCACCTTCCAGCTTCACAGCGAAGGCATCCGCGAGATCTATCTGGTCTCCGAAAATCCCGACGCCTATCCGGCCAACGAGATCGCGCCCGGCGTCAAGACCGCGCATCGTGACGAGCTCGACGCGGTCCAGAAAACGCTGCGCAAGGTCAAGGGCGCGTCCGCGATCGTGTTCGTGCAGACTTGCGCCGCCGAGAAGCGCCGCCGCCGCAAGCGCGGTACGATGGAGGACCCGGCGCGCCGTGTGCTCATCAATCCCGCGGTGTGCGAAGGCTGCGGCGATTGCTCGGTGCAATCGAACTGCATTTCGGTCGAGCCGCTGGAGACCGAGTTCGGCCGCAAGCGTGCCATCAACCAGTCGACCTGCAACAAGGATTATTCCTGCGTCAAAGGCTTTTGCCCGTCCTTCGTCACCGTCGACGGCGGCAAGATGCGCAAGCGTGCGCCGGCGGGCGTCGGCGATATCGGCGCGCTGCCCGAGCCGGCATCACGCCCCAACCTGGACAAGCCCTACAACATCGCGGTCGGCGGCGTCGGCGGGACCGGCGTGCTGACCATCGGCGCGTTGCTCGGCATGGCCGCGCATATCGAGGGCAAGGCCTCGATGATCCTCGACATGTCGGGCCTGGCGCAAAAGGGTGGGGCGGTGCTGAGCCATGTCCGCCTGTCCGACCATCCGGCCGAGGTGACCTGCTCGCGCATCGTCACCGGCACGGCCGATGTCGTGCTCGCAGCCGACGAGGTGGTCGCGGTTGCCAAGGACACCATCTCGCTCTGCGACAGCAGCCGCACCCGCGGCATCATCAACAGCCACGTCATTCCCACCGCCGACTTCGTCCTCAACCGCGACTTCAACTTCCAGACCCGCAAGCTGAACGGGTTGCTGGAGACCGCGCTGCACAAGGAGTCGGTATTCTTCGACTTCACCAAGCCGGCCGAGCAGCTCCTCGGCGACAGCATCGCCACCAACATGATGATGATGGGCTACGCCTATCAGAAGGGCCTCTTGCCGTTGTCGGCGGAGGCGATCGAGCAGGCGATCGAGGTCAACGGCGTCTCGATCAAGATGAACAAGGAAGCCTTCCGCCTCGGCCGGCTCGCGGTCGCCGATCCGGCACGTCTTGCCGACATGCTGAAGGGCACTGACGAGGTCGTTGCGCCGAAGACGCTTGAGGCAATGACGCTCGACGAGCTCGTCGAGCACCGCGCCAAGCATCTCACCGCCTATCAGAACGGCCGGCTGGCAAAGCGCTACCGCAGGCTGGTGGACCAGGTCAGCGATGCCGTCAGGCAGGGCGGCTATGATGAGGCGCTGACGCGCGCCGTTGCGGTCAATTACGCCAAACTGCTGGCCTACAAGGACGAATACGAAGTCGCGCGGCTTTACACCGACGGCGCGTTCGAAAAGCAGCTTCGCGACCAGTTCGAAGGCGACTTCAAGTTCAACTTCAACCTGGCGCCGCCGATCCTCAGCCGTGGCGTCGATGCGCTCGGCCGCCCGAAGAAGCGCGCTTTCGGCCCATGGATGCTTCCGGTGTTCCGCGTGCTCGCAAAATTCAAGTTCCTGCGCGGCACGCCGCTCGACATCTTCGGTCGTAGCGCCGACCGCAAGCTCGAGCGCGATCTGATCGCCGGCTACGAGAAGGACGTCGCCACCGTGCTCGGCCTGCTGTCGCCGCTCACGATCGACACCGCGGTGGAGCTGCTCTCGTTGCCCGACCGTATCCGCGGCTACGGTCCGGTCAAGGAGAAGGCCGTCGCAGACGCCAAGGCCCGCTACGCCCAGCTCGCCGCCGATTTGGCGAACCCGCCGCCGGCGCCAAGGCAGATCGCGGCGGAGTAGAATTTGTTGGGTGGGGTCCGCTGATCCACCCCACAAATTTCTGTTTGAAATCAATCTCCTTTCTACTGTGCATGGGGTTGTTTTCGCGGAAAAGGGTTTTTCGATAAAGCGAAACCGCTTGTGTCGTCGGGCAAAACACCTTTAGGGTTCTGCCCGTCGTTCCCGTCATTGCGAGCGCAGCGAAGCAATCCAGAAATGCGTCCGCGGAAAGATTCCTGGATTGCTTCGCTGCGCTCGCAATGACTGCTCCGGAAGCAGAGGCGCTCCGACCGACCGTCCACTTGCGCCAACCCGCTGCCCTCTCGCCCGGCGGAATATTTCCGCGCTTGCCAACAGAGCAGCAGCGGTTCAGAAAAAACCGGAAGTGAGACACGCCAGCGGAGACCTTATTTGACCATCAAGGGCAAAGCCTACATTGCCGGGATCTACGAACACCCGACCCGGCATGCACCGGACAAATCCACCGCACAGCTCCATGCCGAGGTCGCCAAAGGCGCGATCGAGGATGCCGGGCTCAGCAAGGACGATGTCGACGGCTATTTCTGCGCGGGCGACGCCCCGGGCGGCGCCTGGCCGATGGTCGACTATCTCGGTCTGAACACCAAGAAACTTCGTCATGTCGATTCCACCGAGACCGGCGGCTGCTCCTACATCATCCATCTCGGCCACGCCGCTGAAGCGATTGCCGCCGGCAAGTGCTCGATCGCGCTGATCACGTTGGCCGGCAAGCCGCGCACCGGGGCGATGCCGCCGCGCGCGGCCGGCGCCGAGGCCGATTTCGAGACGGCATACGGCGCGACCACGCACAATGCCTACGGCATGTGTGCCATGCGCCACATGCACGACTATGGCACCACCAGCGAGCAGCTCGCCTGGATCAAGGTCGCGGCCTCGCACCACGCGCAATACAATCCGCATGCGATGCTCAAGGACGTCGTCACCGTCGAGGACGTCCTGAACTCCCCGATGATCTCCGATCCCTTGCACCGCATGGATTGCTGCGTCGTCTCCGACGGCGGCGGCGCGCTGATCGTGACGACGCCCGAGATCGCAAAAAGCCTGAAGAAGCCGCTGGTCCGGTTGATCGGTCACGGCGAAGCGATGAAGGGCCCGCGCGGCGGCAAGGATCTCGACCTCACTTACTCCGCCGGAATCTGGTCCGGCCCGCGCGCCTTCGAGGAGGCCGGCATCACGCCGAAGGACATCAAATACGCATCGATCTACGACAGCTTCACCATCACCGTCTTGATGCAGCTTGAGGACCTCGGCTTCTGCAAGAAAGGCGAGGGCGGCAAGTTCGTCGCCGACGGCAATTTGATCTCGGGGGTGGGCAAGCTGCCGTTCAACACCGATGGCGGTGGCCTCTGCAGCAACCATCCCGTCAACCGCGGCGGCATGACCAAGATCCTCGAGGCTGTGCGGCAGCTGCGCGGCGAGGCGCATCCGAAGGTGCAGGTCAAGAATTGCGATCTCGCCATCGCCCACGGCACCGGCGGCTTGCTCGGTGTCCGCCACGCCGCCTCGACTGCCATTCTGGAGCGCGTGTGATGAGCGAAGCCAAGAAATATCCGGCGCCGGTGACCAACCCTGAGACCGCCGCGTTCTGGGACGCCGCCAAGCAGGGCAAGTTCATGATCAAGCGCTGCACCGCCTGCGGCGAGGCGCATTACTTCCCGCGCGCGATCTGCCCGTTCTGCTACTCCGACAAAACGGTGTGGGAAGAGTCTTCGGGCGAGGGCACGATCTACACTTTCAGCCTGATGCGGAAGTCGCCGACCGGTCCTTACGCGATCGGCTACGTTACGCTGAAGGAAGGCCCATCGCTCCAGACCAATTTCGTCGATTGCGATCTGACGACGTTGAAGATTGGCCAGAAGGTGAAGGTGGTGTTCAAGCCGACCGATGGCGCGCCGCTGCCGTTTTTTACGCCGGCGTAGTTTGCTTCTTCCTTCTCCCCTCATGTCCGCCGAAGCCTTGGCGAAGGCGGATGTGGGAGAAGGTGGCGCGAAGCGCCGGATGAGGGGTATCGCTCCGCGGAGAAAGCTTTCACTGCGGAAGCAACCCCTCACCCAAACGAGTTTGCCGCACGACTCTTGCAGCCCTCTCCCACAAGGGGAGAGGGCACTTCGACTGGCAGCGGCGCATAAGAATCCGGGGAGTAACAATAAAATGTCCGCCAGATACGACGAACTCAAAGGCCTCAAGAACCTCGGCCAGAAATATGCCTACACCGACCGTGAAGTGATGCTCTATGCCTACGGTATCGGCCTCGGCGCCGATCCGATGGACGAAAACGAGCTCGCCTTCGTCAACGAGGGCACGCTGTCGCCGCGGCCGCTCAAGGTGGTGCCGACCTTCGCCTCCGTCGCGGCGTGGGGCGCGGGTCCGGGCGAGATGAACCTCAACCGCGTGATGGTGGTCGACGGCGAGCGCGACATCACCTTCCACCAGCCGCTGCCGGTCGCCGCGCACATCACTGCCGATTCCTCCGTCGTCGAAGTCTACGACAAGGGCAAGGACAAGGGCGTCGTCATCAGCCACCAGACCGTGCTCAAGAACGAGAAGGGCGAGAAGCTGGCGACGCTGGTCGCTTCGCGCTTCGCCCGCGGCGATGGCGGCTTTGGCGGGCCGAACCTGACCCAGCCCGATCCGCACAAGATCCCGTCGCGCGCGCCCGACACGACCATCGACATCGTCACGCGCCCCGATCAGGCGCTGGTCTATCGTCTGTGCGGCGACCGCAACCCGCTGCACTCCGATCCCGAGTTCGCAAAGAAGGCCGGCTTCCCGCGTCCGATCCTGCACGGCATGTGCACCTACGGCATCACCTGCCGCGGCGTGCTGCAGACCTATGCCGACTACGACGCCTCCGCCTTCCGCCAGCACGTCGCGCGGTTCTCCTCGCCGGTCTATCCCGGCGAGACCGTGACCATGGACCTCTGGAAGGACGGCAGCGTGATCTCGTTCGAAGCCAAGGTGAAGTCGCGCGGCGTCACCGTGATCAAGAACGGCAAGACGGTGCTGGGTTAGTCGGGCACCGGCGTTTCACTCCCTCGCCCCGCTCTTGCGGGGAGAGGGTGGGGTGAGGGGCTCTCACCGCGAGCCAAGACGGTGTTGAGACCTGTACCCCCTCACCCGGATCGCAAGGGCGATCCGACCTCTCCCCGCAAGCGGGGCGAGGTAAGAAAAACAAAACCAGGGAGACGCCACCATGGGATTACTCGACGGCAAGGTTGCGCTGATCACCGGCGCGGGCGGGGGGCTCGGTGAGGCCTACGCAAAGCTGTTCGCGCGGGAAGGGGCCTCCGTCGTCGTCAACGACCTCGGCGGACCTCGTGACGGCACCGGCGCCGACACATCGATGGCGCAGCTCGTGGTGGACGCGATCAAGGCCGAGGGCGGCAAGGCGGTCGCCAACGGCGCCGACATCTCCACCATGGAAGGCGGCCAGTCGGTGTTCGACGACGCCATCAAGCATTTCGGCCGTGCCGACATCCTCGTCAACAATGCCGGCATTCTGCGCGACCAGACCTTCGCCAAGGCCTCTGAGTCCGACTGGGACAAGGTCATCAAGGTGCATCTGAAGGGCACCTTTTGTTGCACCATGCCGGTGTTTCGCTGGATGCGGGAAAACGGCGGCGGCGTCATCGTCAACACCTCCTCGACCTCGGGCCTGATCGGCAATTTCGGCCAGAGCAATTACGGCGCGGCCAAGGGCGGCATCTGGGGCCTGTCCAACGTGCTGGCGATCGAGGGGCGCAAATACAACATCCGGATCTGGACGCTTGCGCCGGGCGCGCTGACCCGCATGACCGCAGACCTGCCCCGCTATAAGGAGAACCCCGGTGCGGCGCTGGGGCCGGACGGCATCGCGCCGGCCGTGCTATACATGGTCAGCGACTTGTCGGGCGACCAGACCGGCAAGGTGCTGGGCGTGTCCGGGCCCCGCGGCGTGCGCGAAATGCGGATGATGGAAATGGACGGCTGGAAGCCGCCGCACACGGCCTGGAAGGCCCAGGACATCGCCGATCATGCCAAGGAGATCTTCTTCTCCGAAGAGCAGATCAAGATGGGGGCGCGGCGGTTTTGACAGGCCGTCATCCCGGGGCACACGAAGCGTGAGCCCGGGATCCATGGTACAGCACGCGCAGCAGATAAATGGATTCCGGGCTCGTGCTTTGCACGCCCCGGAATGACCGAGGAAGAGAGACCCAATGAAACTCACCGCCGACGCCAAGGGCACCTTCGCAATCGCGCCGACGCCGTTCCACGATGACGGCCGGATCGACGAGCGCTCCATCGACCGCCTGACCGATTTCTACGAGGAGGTCGGCTGCGACGGCGTCACGGTGCTGGGCATCCTCGGTGAGGCGCCGAAGCTCGATGCCGCCGAGGCCGAGCGGGTAGCGGTACGCTTCGTCAAGCGCGCCAAGACAATGCAGGTGATCGTCGGCGTCTCCGCGCCGGGTTTTGCCACCATGCGCTCGCTGGCGAAGGCATCGATGGAGGCCGGTGCAGCCGGTGTGATGATCGCGCCGCCGCCGTCGTTGAGGACCGACGACCAGATCATCGGCTATTACAAGCAGGCGGCCGAGGCGATCGGCCCCGACGTGCCCTGGGTGCTCCAGGACTATCCGCTGACCTTGTCGGTGGTGTTCACCCCTGCCGTGATCCGCAAGATCGTCATGGACAATCCGAACTGCGTCATGCTCAAGCACGAGGACTGGCCGGGGCTGGAAAAGATCTCGACGCTGCGCAATTTCCAGAAGGACGGCTCGCTGCGGCCGCTCTCGATCCTCTGCGGCAATGGCGGGCTCTTTCTCGACTTCGAGATGGAGCGCGGCGCCGACGGCGCCATGACGGGCTACGCTTTTCCCGAGCTTCTGATCGACGTCGTGCGCCTTTCGAAGGAAGGCAGGCGCGACGCCGCCCATGATCTGTTCGACGCACATCTGCCGCTGATCCGCTACGAGCAGCAGCCGGGCGCGGGCCTCGCCGTGCGCAAATACGTGCTGCAGAAGCGCGGCATCATCGCCTCCAGCGCCCAGCGCAAGCCCGGCGCCACCATTACGCCTGCGGCGAAGGCAGAGGTCGAGTACCTGCTGTCGCGCGTCGCCCGAATCGACAAGCGCGCCAATCTCGGTCCGCAATCCAGCGCGGCAGGTTAGTCGAATGGCCGAGGCATCAGCATCACGCCCTGCGTCGACGATCCTCCTGCTGCGCGACGGCGTGAAGGTCGACCGCAAGAGCCGCGACGAAATTGAAGTCTTCATGATGGTCCGCCATCATCAGATCGAGTTCAATTCGGGCGCGCTGGTGTTTCCCGGCGGCAGCGTCGATGCCGGCGATCAGGAGATCGTCAAGCGCTCCGACCTGTATTCGGGCGGCGAGGGCTTGAACGAAGCAGACCGCGGTTTTCGGATCGCCGCGATCCGCGAGACCTTTGAGGAAAGCGGCATCCTGCTGGCGCGCTCGAAAGACTCGGGTACACCTGTTGACGCCAAGCGCGCCGGCGAGATCGCCGATGCGCATCGCGTCGCGCTCAACGAGCACAAGATCAGCTTCCTGAGCATACTGGCCGACAACGGACTTCAGCTCGCTCTCGATACGCTCGTGCCTTACGCGCACTGGATCACGCCCGAGGGCATGCCAAAACGTTTCGACACCTGGTTCTTCCTTGCGGCGGCACCGCCCGACCAGCTCGGCGCGCATGACGGCCGGGAGTCGACCGATTCGATCTGGGTCTCGCCGCGGGAGGCGGTGGAGGGCGGCGAGAGCGGCCGCTTCAAGCTGCCGTTCCCGACCACGCGCAATTTGATCCGGCTCGCCAAACAGGGCAGCGTGAGCGCCGCGCTCGAGCACGCCCGCGGGATGTCTGTCGTGACGGTGATGCCTGTCATGACCAAGACCGATACCGGCCGTCAGCTCCGCATTCCCCGCGAGGCCGGCTATGACGGCGAGGTGTTCGAGGTCGGGGCGATCGGCTAAGACACTTCGACACCAAGCGAAGTATCGGCGAGGGCAGACGCGCTAGGTTGCGTCCCTGACAACGGGACGGGACGCGCGATATGGCCAACCGGCAGGACAATCGGCAGGACAGCAACATCGCCGTCGAGCTTGCGCTGCTGCTCGCACTCGCAACGCTCTGGGGCGGCTCCTACACCTTCATCAAGCTCGGCGTCGCCACCATTCCGCCGATCACGCTGATCGCGGCGCGCACCACGATTGCGGGTCTGCTGCTGCTCGCGATCATGTGCGCGCGGGGCATCAGGATGCCGACGGATGCCGCGACCTGGCAACGCTTCGCTTTCCAGGCCGTGCTCAACAGCGTGATCCCCTGGACGTTGATCGCTTGGGGCGAGCGCCACGTCGATGCCGCGCTTGCGACCATTCTCAACTCGGCAGGCCCGATCTTCACCTTCCTGCTCACGGCGGTCGTGACGCGTCACGAGGCGACGACACCGCGCAAGCTGGTCGGCGTCGTTGCCGGCATGGCCGGCATCCTGCTGATCGTCGGCGTCGATGCCTTCCATGATGTCGGAAGCGGCCTCGTCGCGGAGGCCGCCATCGTTGCCGCCACCATCTGCTACGCCTGCGCCGCCATCTTCGGTCGCGGCTTCAAGGGCCTCGATCCCATGGCGCCCGCGGCCGGCTCGCTGCTGGCGGGGGCGGCGGCGCTGATCCCGGCTTCGCTCATCGTCGAGCAGCCCTGGACGCTGTCGCCCTCGCTGAGTTCCGTGCTGGCGCTGGTCGCGCTGGCGACCTTCTCGACCGCCGCGGCCTTCGCGATCTATTTCCGCCTGATCCAGACCCTGGGCTCGGTCGGCACCACCGCGCAGGCCTATCTCCGCGTGCCGATCGGGGTTGCCATCAGCGTCGCCTTCCTCGGCGAGAGCCTGAGCCGGACCGCCTGGATCGGCCTCGCCTGCGTCGTCCTCGGCGTCGCCGCCATGACCATCCCGGCCCGGCGGCCGGCCGGCGTCAAAACGTCATAAAGCCGGGGCCAAGGAGGGCGGCAGGGCTTCAATATTAAGGATATTCGGCGGCCAGACGCATGTTCCCCCGGGACCGCAATACGTCGTATATTGGAGCTCCAATAGCCCGGTCCTCACATCACCAATGTCCGCCGAATTGACGCCGACCCCTGAGAAAAAGCGAACCTTCTCACTCTCCATCGGCCAGCTCACCTTCGGCAGCTTCCTTCTGGTGCTGGCGGTGATCATCGTCACCTCGACCGCGAGCGTGATCGCGATCCGGCACATCGACACGACCTTCGCCGAGCTGCAGCGGCTGCAGAGCGTCGGTGATCTCGCCGAGGACATCGACCGCCGCATGAACGAGCTGAGGCTCGCCGCGCGCGACTTCGTCACCGACCCCGGCGCCGGCATCCAGTTCAAGCAGGTGGGCGAGGCGGCCTCGACGCTCAGCGACATCCTGAAGAAGACCCGCATCGAGCTCGTGCCCGAGCAGCAGGATATGATCGACGGCGTCAGCGAGCGGCTTGCCACCTATCGCAGCGGGCTGGAGCGGATCTCGACGCTGATCGACCGCCGCGCCCAGCTGCTTGCCGGCCTGCCGCCGCTTCGCGACCAGTTCGACGCGGCTGTCTCCGGCACCGCGGACCGCGAGCTGGCGTCCCGCCTGTCGGAAGCGCAGAGCCGGATCGCGCTCGGTTTGCTTGCGCGCAACCCGTCCGCGGCCGAGCAGGCGGCGCAGAGCATGCGCGCGATGGGCGTCGCTGATCCCAAGCTCAGATCGGCCGTCAACGACTACGCCGAGGCGATCATCGCGGTCGCGGTCCGCGAACGGCAGATCGCCGACATTGACCGCGAGGTGCTGGGAACCGAGGGCCGGCTGATCGGCCGCGTCACCGAATTGCTGCGCGAGGTCAGCGCCCGGCGCGGCCACGTGCTGTCGCGCGACTTTGCCCGCACGCTGACGGAGGCGCGCTGGCAGAGCATCGTGCTCGGTACCATCGGCGTGCTGATCGGCATTCTCGCGGCCGGTTTCGTGGTGCGGCGGACGGTCCGTCCGCTCGCCCAGATCGCGCGGTCGATCCGCGCGCTCGCAGCTGGCGAGAAGAACACCTCGATCCCGTCCGCCGACCTCGACAATGAGATCGGCGACATTGCGCGGGCAGCCGAAGTGTTCCGCCGCGCGCTGGAAGAGGCCGACACGGCGCGCGAGGCGGCGGTGCGCGCACTGACCGAGCAGCGCCTCGCCGAAGAGAGCTATCGGAAACTGTTCGAGGGCTCGGTCGATGGCATCTATGTCACGACGCCTGCCGGCGACCTCCTCAACGCCAATCCGGCGCTGGCGCGGATGATGGGCTACGATAGCCCGCAGCAGCTGATCGACAGCATCAACGACATCGCCCACACCATCTACGTCCATCCCGAGGCGCGCGTCGAATATCAGCGGTTGATGGCACGCGACGGCATGGTGCGCGAGTTCGAGTACCAGGTGCGTCAGCGCGGCGGCGACATCCTGTGGCTGTCCGACAGTGCCACCGGCGTCCGCGACGACGCCGGCAACATCGTCCGCTACGAGGGCACGCTGCGCGACATCACCGACCAGAAGCGCGCGGAAGACGCCATCGCTGAAGGACGGCGCCTGCTCCAGCAGGTCATCGACACCGTGCCCGCGGTCATCAACGTCAAGGACCGCGACCTGCGCTACGTGCTGATGAACCGCTACATGGCCGGCATCTTCGGAATCGAGCCCGGCGATGCGCTCGGCCGCACCACGGCCGACCTGATGTCTCGCTACGGCGCGGCCAAGTCCGACGAGAGCGACAAGCGCGTGCTGACGCTGCGAAAAGGTCTCGGCTTCTACGAAGAGGAGTACATTGATTCTTCCGGCCACATGCGGCAATGGCTCGTCAACAAGCTGCCGCTGCTCGATGCCGAAGGCGAGATCGAGCGGATCGTCACCGTGGCGCTCGACATCGGCGAGCGCAAGCGCGGCGAGCAGGAGATGCGGAAAGCCAAGGAATCCGCCGAGACCGCGCTGCGCAATCTGCGCGAGACCCAGGCCTCGCTGATCGAGGCGGAGAAGCTGGCGGCGCTCGGGCGCCTCGTCGCCGGCGTCGCGCACGAAGTCAACAATCCCGTCGGCATCAGCCTCACGGTCGCCTCCGCGCTGGAGCGCAAGACCGCGATGTTCACCGCCGAGGTCGAGCGTGGCGAGCTGCGCCGCTCCGCGCTCAACGACTTCCTCCACACCAGCCGCGATGCGTCCTCGCAGCTCGTCTCCAATCTCAACCGCGCCGCCGAGCTGATCCAGTCGTTCAAGCAGGTCGCCGCCGACCGCAACTATTCGGACCAGCGCAGCTTCGATCTCGGTGACCTCACCGAGCAGGTGGTGATGAGTCTGCGGCCGGGCCTGCGCAAGCACAATCTGACACTCAACGTCGAGTGCCAGCCTGATCTGACCATGAACAGCTATCCCGGACCGTACGGCCAGGTGCTGACCAATCTGTTTCTCAACGCGGTGGCGCACGCCTTCCCGGACGGCCGGCCGGGGACCATCGACATCCAGGTGCGCGAGTCCGGCAAGGACAATGTCGAGATCATCTTCTCTGACAATGGTTGCGGCATGTCGCTCGACGTCCGTCGCCGTGCCTTCGATCCGTTCTTCACGACGCGCCGCGACCAGGGCGGCACCGGTCTCGGGCTGCACATCGTCTACAGCATCGTCACGAACAGGCTCGGCGGACGGCTCGATCTGGATTCCGAACCGGGCAGCGGCACACGCATCCAGATCATCCTGCCGCGCGTGGCGCCGCTCGAGCAGGCCGCGGAATAGCTCGAGCATTTTCGAGCGAACTAGATGCCGGTCCGCGTGAAGAAAACCCGTCGAAACAACAATTGAGAGATTCAGTTCTGATTCAATCAGAACCGAAGCTCTAGTCGGCCTCCGCAAGCTTGTGCAGCGTTGCGCCGAAAATCTGGCTGGCCTTGCCGACCAGCGCGGTGCCCGTCATGTCCCCGCGCGTCTCTGTGAAGGTGCCGCTGACGCCGATGCCGACCGCGGCAGGCCCGCCGAACAGCGGATTGTCGTCACCCCGCGGTGAGGTGTGACGCTGGACCAGCACCTCGCCCTTGAAGGTGTTGTCCTTCACCGTGTAGCTGCCGGTGTAATAGAGGTAGGCATCGCCGCCAAGAATCTTGCCGTCGCGAAAAAGAATCACGCCGCTGCCCTTGCCGACCCGACCATCGAGCAGGTTCACGTGAATCGAATAGAGGCCGTTCTTCATAACGTCCCGAGGCCGGCCGCCATCGCCCAATGGCGTAACCGGTAGGGCATTTATGCCAAAGGGCATGCGCCCACGCAACGCGGGAGTTTGGCCGCCGGCCTTGCGAGCCTGCCCGTGAGCCGTAGTTGTCCCGACTTGTCTATGACACCGCCATGACCGTCTGATCATGAAGCGAGGCCAGTCGTTGCGAATCAAGTTGGCCCGCGAAATGCATAACCATTGTTGCACTGGCCGCGGGGTGCTGGAGCAAGACAAACGTGAGCAACTGGATCGATTCCGGCGGCGAGAAGCCGCGTCTGTACAGTGTGCGTCCCACGATTTGCGAAACACGACAACGGCGGATTGGCGGCGCGGCACGCTGGCGAAGCGTGGCGAGCCTCGCTTGCGTCCTGGCCCTGATAGCACTCGCAGCCCCGATCGGGCACGCGCGCGACCGCGGCCAATTCGTCAACACCAATGCCGAATTGAAGGCCTGGTTCGACGGACTGCGAAGCGGCAAGGGGCCTTGCTGCTCCGACGCAGACGGCTCGGCGCTCTCGGATACCGACTGGGACAGCAAGGACGGGCACTATCGGGTCCGCGTCCCGCGCTATGGCTACGTGATCGACGGCCGGCCCCAGGAGCTCGTCTGGGTCGAGGTGCCCGAGGAGGCCGTGATCTCGGAGCCGAACCGGGTGGGGCGCACCATGGTCTGGCCGATCTACGGCTACATGGGCGTCGCCATCCGCTGCTTCATGCCCGGTAGCATGACTTAGGCGCACCGGGCGGCACATGACCGGTGAGCCGATGCGGCTCGCGCGGTATCAGGTATATTTCTTGTCGCGCTCGAGCAGCTCGATGGAGATGCCTTCCGGGCCGCGGATGAAGCAGATGCGCACGCCGGGGCGGATCGTGGTCGGTTCGCGCGTGAAGGTGACGCCCTTGGCCTTGATCTCGGCGGCGACGGCGTCGATGTCCTTCACCGTGAGACCGAAATGGTCGAGGCCCTGATGCGGGTGCGGCGGCGGCGGGTTGACCGCGTTGTCGCCCTCGAGTGGCGCGATGAAGATCCTTGCGCCTCCAAGGTTCACGTCGATCCGCCCGGGTGCTTGCACGATCTCGCCACCAAGGATGTCCCGCAGCCAGGCCGCCGTGGCCTCCGGATCAGGGCTGCGCAGATGGACGTGATCCCAAGTGACGACTGGCATTTCATGTTCTCCCGACGGGTCTTGATGTTGCAGCGCATGTTAGCGGCCTCGGCCGGTGACCGCCACCGCTCTTGCCGACTCGACGGCTGCGCGGGAACCTTAGTTCGTCTTCCGGATTAAGGTAAGCAGTGGCCGAATCCGTTGTCGAACGTGTTTCCGCGGGGATCGGTGAGGCAGCCATGAACGCTGGGTTTGACCGCATCGGGTTAGGGCGTTTCGCCGGGACCGGCGAACGACTGGTGTGGCTGTTGGCGGCCATCATCGCCGGTTGCGGCACCTGGATGCTGCTCCCTGTTTCCAGAGGCAACAGTGCCGAACCGGTGAGGTCTGACGTGGCAGCCGTCGAGACGGCTCCTTCGCGCGATGCGGCCGCCGTGTCGTCGCCATCCGAAGCTCAGATTCCGACAATGGCAGAACTCGGTCGGATCAGGATTTCATCCCAGACCTGGCGCCGCGGCGGCCTTGGTTCCAAGGCGCTGGTGACGCTCACGCTGCGCAACGACAACGACTATGCCGTCAAGGATGTCGAGATCGTCTGCGTTTTTGCGCGGCGCGATGGTCGTCATCTCACCGACCGCAGCCGCGTTCTGGCTGATACGGTCGGCATGAAGAGCCGCAAGACTTTTGCGCGCATTCCCGTCGGCTTCGTCAACGTGAATGCCGATCAGGCAAAGTGTTCGCTTGTGGCAGCACGTCGGACATAAGGCCGGCATTGCCTGATAGCGGAAAAGTTACTGTCCCGGGGACTTGGCCAAGAAACTTGGCGTCGCCATTTGAACCGAACGGCTGGGCCAGGAACCAATTAAATGATCGGCTGTTAAGGCGGAGAGCCCACGCGGGGATGCGGGGGGCGGAGCGTGGCCAATGCCCATCTTTCGGTATTTCTTCTTTGTCGGTGGAGCCTTGCTGGCACTGCTGTTCGCGGCGAACTACGTTCTGCCGACTTCGCCTGTGACGCAGGCTATCGCAACCGCAAGCAACGAGCAGCCGTTGATCCGGATCCGGTCCGATCGCCACCTGCCGGAGCGAATCGTGCTCGACACCAGTCAGCCGACGCTTGCCGCCCCTGCGGTGAAGATCGCCGCCGTCGCGGCTCCCCAACCGGCCGTGGAGGGCATGTCACCGGCTTTGGCCGAGATATCAGCCAAGGCGCGGGTCCGCGAGACGTTCGCCCAATTCACGCCGGCCGCGAAGGCCGATACCGCTGCGGCCAAGAAGACCGAAGCCAAGACGCAGATTCAGGCGCAGGCCCAGCTTCCTCAGGCTCAGCCCCCTCAGAGCCAGGCGCAGCAGCCCAAGCGCAAGCTCGCCAGGACGCATCCGGTGCCGCAGCAAGGTCGCCCGATGATGGTGATGGCCCAGCAGCCGCATTTCGGCTTCTTCAACAGCACTTGGTAAGATCAGGTCCGCCCCCCTCTCGAATTGGGGCGGGAAGGGCTTTTTATTGGCCGGTCTCTCTGCTAATTCGAACCCATCCGAACGTCGTCCGGCCTGCTGGCTCGCCAGCAGCGATCGGAGGCGTGTCGGCTGCGGCCCAATGTCGGGGCCAGGGCGCTCGTAGCTCAGCTGGATAGAGCATCGGATTTCGATTCCGAGGGTCGGGAGTTCGAATCTCTCCGAGCGCGCCAATTCCGGATATGTTCCGAAGAGGGCGCCGACAACGACCGCCGCAGCGGCCTGTCCGGTCAACCAGCCGTCGGACCGGCTTGCCGGCCTCGTGCCAGCGTGTCGGACGGCGCTTCGTGGAAGGTCGCGCGGTAAGCTGCGGCAAACTCCCCCAAATGGTGAAAGCCTTGCGCGCGCGCGCATGTAGCGACGGTGGCGCCGCCGCCTTTGATAAGGCGAGACCGCGTCGCCCACAATTTTTTCAGGCGAATGTACTGGTGCAGGCTCATGCCGCGCACCTGGCTGACGGCGCCGCCGAGCGTCCGGATCGAGACGCCGAACTCGCCGGCGAGATCGGCGGTATAGATCGGAGCAGTCGGGTGTGCCGCGACGTAATCATCGATCCGCTGCACGAGTTTGATCGACCGCTCGCCCTGGACGGAGGCACTCCGGTCTGAGAGCGAATCGATGCGAAACAGATCGTCGAGCGCGAGCAGGAGGCCTTCCTGCAGATGAGCGGCGACCTCGGTCGTTTCGAACAGGGCCGGCTGCACCGACGCGGTACGCAGAATGTCGAGCAGGAGCTGGCGTATGTGAAGCAAAGCGGGGCGGTTCGCGCTATAGGCCCGCAACTCGTCCGCCTGATCGAACCAGCCCCGGTCACTCAGGCCGAGTGAGAAGATGATCATCGCATGATGATTGGTCCGGCGCTCGACGAAATGGCATTCGTCGCTGCCGCGGAGCGCGATGAAGAAACGCGCGTCCAGATCCATGCCCTTGGAATTGACCTGAAGGTCGTCCGTCATGGGCAGGATCACCATCCCGCCGGGCATCCGATAGGCGGCGTCGAGGATGCGCGCGAACGAGCGCATCATGACGATGCGGCAGCCGGGCAGGGAGACGACAGCGCGAGCCGCCGCGAAATTCCGGACGTCGAGCGGAATGCTTCTCGCATCCTCCATCGACTCGATCGGCCGAAACGCATCGACGTCGGCAAAGCCGATCAATCGAAGCGCGGATGATGGGGCGAGGGCGTCGAACAACATGCGTGTGGCCGGCTGTCGCAATGTGACAATCAAATGAACGTCAGTACATCGCCATCAATGGCGAAACATCGCGCTTCAGTAAACCGGATTCCAGGCCGTAGTATTGCGGACATCATGGCATGAGCCCGGCGGATCGATGTCGCCGTCAACGGTCCCGAGTCATCGGCTGGCCGGAGGCGAGGTCGATGAAATGCAGCCGCGTGCAGGCGGGACAGGCGAAGGAGGCAAAGCTCTGGGCCTCCTGTCTCTGTTGCTTCTCAAGATGTGTCTGCACGTTCATGCCCGTCTGGGGACATCGAAAAACGATCAAATCGACCATCGTCGGAGAATGACGGCGTCGCGGATTTCGTCTTTGATCTAGATCAGTTTTGGAATGACTCCAGACCAGCATCCTTGATCTCGCAAAAAGCGAAGGGGCCCCGGAGGGCCCCTTTAGAATCACCAGCGGCGGTAGCGAGGTCCGTAATAGCGAGGGCCGCCATAAAAGCGCGGTGCATATCGGGGACCGTAGTAGGGCCGCGGCGCGTAATATCCATAGTAGTTCGGACGCCAGAAACAGCGTCCCCAGGCGTCACAGACCATGCGGACCTGCTCGACGTCGGAAACCTGCGGCGTCGCAGGAGCAGGCGCGATGGGCATGGCGGACGCCGCCGGTGATGCGACCAACGCACCCAGCAGGGTCGCGGCGACGAGGCCAATTCTAAGCTTCATGATGTCTTTCTCCGCTTACGCAATACAGGGATATCGAAGTTTGTTCTGATCAAATTGTGGCGGGACCGAAATGTAATGCTGATGAACAGGTCTTCAGCCAGCCCGCCGCAGGCCTGACCTTTAGCTCCGCCAGACTATCGCAGGTTCGCGCTCTTGACCAATGCTGTGCTTGCGTTGCGCTCCGCAGGACATGGCCGCCATCCTTGATCCCGCGCAACTCATCGGTGCAGCTTCGTCCCTAAGCTTGGCGTCGTGACCAGCCTTTCGAGCATTTCGAAGAGCAGGCTCGCGAGGTCGCTTTGGAGCTGTGCAATGGACAAAATGAGAATCGACAAGGGTGACTGGCTGGTCGTGTGCGACGGGCGCAAGGCGCTCATTCTGGAAAACCTCGGCGACGGGATGTTTCCGAACCTCCACACCAGGGAGGTGCACGAGCAGCCCAATCCCTCGACCGGTGCGCAAGGGACCGACGCGCCGGGCAGGCTTCATGGCGCGGCCGGCACGCGCAGCTCGGTGGAGCAGACGGATTGGCACAACGAGGCCGAGCGCGCCTTCCTGCGCGGCCTGGCCGGACGGCTCGATGCCGCCGTTAGCTCAGGCGAGACCTCGGCCTTGACCATGGTGGCCTCGCTGCGAGCCCTCGGGATGATCCGCGCCGATTATTCGGACGTGGTGCGCAAGGCTCTCCAGGGCGAGGTCGGCAAGGACCTCGTCAAACTGCCGGTCTACGAGATCGAGAAGCAATTGCTGCTGTCGGGCACCGCCAAATAGCCGCCCCTCCCGCAGAGGACGCGCCTGCGCCCCTCAGAAGCAGGGGTGCCGGCGGCGGTCCTGGCCGACATAGGCGGCTGCGCTCTGGTAGCAATGGTTGGTCGATGGGCCGTCGTAAAAGGCGAACGTCCCGGGCGTGATGCCGGGCCCGTAATTGTGCAGATAGCTGATCGGGTAGGGCAGCGGGTTCGTGTAGTGGCGGTGATACCGGTGATGTCCCCGCGCCTCTGCGAGGCTAGGGGCAAGGATTGCGGCCGACAGGGCAGCAATCGCGGCTACAAGCTTCAACTTGCTCATCTCGAATCTCCGGAACCCGCACGAATAGGTCAGCCGTTTATAGCCAGTTCGAGCGGCCGGAACACCCGTCTGCAGCCCGGAAACCGGGGCCAATCCCGCAGATTTCCGGGTGGGTGTGACAGAATTGCCGGTTCTGTGGCCCAGACTTGCCCATTTTTGGCCTTTTCGAGATGCTTAACGAATTCCCCACACAAGTGTGACCAAAGAGAATTAGCTCAAGACTCCTGCCGGCTTCGTGGGGTCCATAGGCCGGTCCATTCCTGAAGGCTTTCGCCGTCACCTCGCCATGCGCATCACGCTTCTGAGCCTGCTGTTGCTCTCGGTCGTCGCCGCCACGCCGGCGCGGGCCGAACTGCACATCACCCGCGACCACGGCGGCTATGTCGAGGAGTACAAGGCCAAGTACAAGCGCGTCCGCGAGAAGGGCGAGCGCGTCATCATCGACGGCATCTGCAACTCGGCCTGCACCCTGGTGCTCGGCATCGTGCCGATGAACAAGATCTGCGTGACGCCGCGCGCCAGCCTCGGCTTCCACCAGGCCTACTACGACAAGGCCTTCACCTTCGGCATCAAGGTCACCAGCGCGGAGGGGACGTCCGACCTGATGGCCTATTACCCCGACACGGTGAAGGACTGGATCCGCCGCAATGGCGGGCTCACCACCGACATGAAAAAGATCAAGAACGGCGTCGAGCTCTGGAAGATCATCGATCCCTGTCCGGACGAATGGTGAGCGGCTGAGCCGTCCGGTCCATCGCAGCGCAGCATCGTCCGGACGGCACTGGCCGAAATTCGCATTGCCGCATTGGCCCCCGGTGGGGCAATGAGGGCGGCAATGAACCATAATCAAGAAGCCCTGACCGCCCGTGCCGCGCCGATCCTGTTCGTCCTGCTCTGGAGCACGGGCTTCATCGGCACCAAATACGTCGTCAACAATGCCGATCCCTTGACCTACCTCGCCATCCGCATGGCGTTCGTGGTTGGTCTGATGGCGATCATCGTCGCGATTGCGCGACCGAAATGGCCGGACCGTGTCGGTATCGCGCACAGCGCCATCGCGGGCATTCTCGTCCATGGCTTCTATCTCGGCGGCACCGCAATCGCGATCGCGCACTCGATTCCGGCCGGGCTCTCCGCGCTCATTCCGGGCCTCCAGCCGATCCTGACCTCGACCATCGCCAACCGATGGCTCGGGGAGAAGGTGACGCCGGTGCAATGGGCGGGGCTCGTGCTTGGCCTCGGCGGCGTGGTGCTGATCCTGCACGGCCGCCCCATGACCGGCGAAGCCGGACTCGGGTGGCTCGCCTCCGTGGTCTCGCTGATCAGCATCACGCTGGGCACGCTCTATCAGCGCCGCTACTGCAACCACATCGACTGGCGCGCCGGCAATCTCGTGCAGTACGTGTCCGTCACGATCTTCTTCGCGATCGGCGCGTTCCTGTTCGAGGACCGCGTGGTGCACTGGACGCGCGAGTTCATGCTCGCGCTGGCCTGGCTCGCCGTGGCGCTTTCGATCGGGTCGATCGGGCTGCTGTACTGGCTGATCCGCCACGCCGCCGCCACGTCTGTTGCAAGCCTGTTCTATCTGGTGCCCGCCGTGACGGCGCTGATGGCTTATCTGCTGTTCGGAGAAATGCTCGATGCGCTGGCGATCACGGGCACGGTGATGTGCGCAGCCGCGGTGTTCGTGGTCAACCGACGCTTTTAGGACCGGCGAGCCGGGCCGCCGGAATACATCCCTGACGTGTGGGGTGCGTTCGTGTTAGGCTTGGGGCATTTCAGCCTCCTTTCACGCGGTGATTTCCATGAAGAATGCGCGTCGTGCACCGCTCGGCAGATCTCTGAAGCCAGTCCGCATTGCCTGCATCAATTATGCATAAAAGATGATGAGCGAGCGGATGATGGCGCGGCTCACGGCCGCGCTGTAGAAATGCTATGACGAGCACTTCCTGCCGGTCTGGGCCTACCCCGTCGATCTCGACGTTACCCGCAAGCCGAAGCCCGCCGACTGGCAGCTGGTCTATTTCAACGATGCGACCCACAAGAATTTCCTCGGGCGGCATGAATTGACGCATCGGGGACAGCCGATCTCTAAGATCTTCGTCAAGGCGCTGGGCGACGAGCTCGTCAGCGTGGCAGCCTCGCATGAGCTGTTCGAGACGGTGCTCGACCCCATGGCCAATCTGTGGGCCGACAAGACCCGGCACACCCAATATGCCTACGAGGTCTGCGACGCAGTCGAAGAGGACGCCTTCGTCGTCATCGGCTTCCCGATGTCGAACTTCGTCTATCCCTCGTGGTTCGAACCCTTCAAGCATCCCCGCGGCACGAAGTTCGACCACATTGGATCGCTCAAGGAGCCGTTCTCGATGACCGAGGGCGGCCACGTCATCAAGAAGGTGAACGGCAGGAGATTGATCAAGCAGTTCGGCTCACCCGAGAAACGGCGGCGCTTCAACGCCGAGGACCGGCGCGGCCATCGCAGCGAATTTCGCGATCAAGGCGAGCATCACCCGGGCCGGCGCGCAGCCAAGCGGCGAGGGTAGGGTATCGCTGGAGCCGTCTCCGGGCGCGTCCGCCCCCGGAGACTTCAGCGTTGCGATCAGCGCTTGGCCTTCTTTTTCGACTTGGCAGCTTTCTTGGTGGCCTTCTTTGCTGTCTTCTTGGCCGCCTTCTTCGACGACTTCTTTGCAGCTTTCTTCGAACTCTTCTTGGCCGCCTTCTTCGAAGTTTTCTTCGGAGCCTTCTTCGCAGCCTTTTTGGCTTTCTTCTTGGAAGCCTTCTTCGGCGCTACTTTCTTCGCAGCCTTCTTGGCGGCTTTCCTGACCTTCTTCACCGCAGTGACAGCGGCGTCCTTGGTCGCTTCCACGGCGGTGGTGATCGTGTCCATCGCCTGTTCGGTGATCGGCTTGTCGTCGTCCATATCGTCCCCCACGGTTTGCATGGAGCGATGACGATAGCGCGTTTCATAATTGTGTCAAAGCAACGCTCAACCTTTGCGGATCTTTGCGTAGGCGGCGAGCGCGCGCTCTCGTCCCTTGGCATGATCGACGATCGGCTGCGGATAGCTCTTGCCGAGCGTGACGCCGGCGCTCGCAAGCTCGATCGGCGTCGTCTGCCAGGGCTGGTGGATGAGCTTGGCTGGCGCATCCTTCAACTCGGGCACCCACCGTCGCACATAGGCTCCATCCGGGTCGAACTTCTCGCCCTGGAGCACCGGATTGAACACGCGGAAATAGGGCGCCGCGTCGGCGCCGCAGCCGGCGACCCACTGCCAGTTGGCGGGATTGCTGCCGGCATCCGCATCGACCAGCGTGTCCCAAAACCAGCTCTCGCCGGCGCGCCAGTCGATCAGGAGGTGCTTGACCAGGAACGAGGCGACGACCATTCGCACCCGGTTGTGCATCACGCCAGTGTGCCAGAGCTCGCGCAGGCCGGCGTCGACGATGGGATAGCCGGTGCGGCCGTGCTGCCAGGCGGCGAGCGCCTTGGCGTCGGGCTTCCATGGGAAGCCGTCGAAATTCGTTTGCAGGTTTTCGGTGGCAAGGTTGGGATGGTCGTGCAGCAGGTGCCGGCAGAACTCACGCCAGCCGAGCTCGCTCAGGAACTTGTCGATGCCGGATCCGATCGCGGGATTTTCTGCCGCGGCGAACCGCGCGGCGTGCCAGACCTGGCGCGGGCTGAGCTCGCCGAACCTCAAATGCGGTGACAAATGTGAGGTGCCCTCCCGGTCCGGGTGGTCGCGGTCGCCGACATAGCCGCGTGCGGTGTGCTTGAGGAAGTCGCGCAGGCGGGCGCGGGCGGAGGCTTCGCCGGGGGTCCATGTCTCGCGCAGGCCGCCGGCCCAGTCGGGCTTGTCGGGCTCGAGCTTCCAGGTCTCCAGCGCGTCGCTGGCGACCGTCGGCGCCGGACGCAGCTCCTTCGGTGCCGGCAGGGGCTTCGGCGGATCGCCGAGCGCCAGCACGCGCCGCCAGAATGGTGTGAACACGCGCAAGCCGCGGCCTTCCTTGTTGCGGATTGCCGCGGGCGGGACGAGCAAGTCGCCCGGGAAACTTTGCGAGTCCACGCCGAGCTTTGCCAGCGCTGCTTCGAGCTGCCGCTCGATCGCCTGATGCGGCGCCTGTGCGATGCCGTTCCAGTAGACGGTGCGGGCTTCGCTGTCGCGGACCACCTCCGCGATCACCCTGACCGCCGGCCCCTTGCGCAGGATCAGAGATCCGCCGCGGGTAGCAATCTCGGCGCCGAGCGCCCGCAGCGACTGCGCCAGCCACCAGCGAGCCGCGGCGCCCGGCGCTCGCCCGGCCGCGTCGTCCAGCACATAGAGGCAGATCACCGGCGCGCCGGTCTTCACAGCCGCCTTGGCGGCAGCGTGGAGAGCGGGATGGTCGGACAGGCGGAGGTCATCGCGAAACCAGACGATGATGGGCGGAGCGCTTGGCGTAGTCCTTTGCGTAGTTCTGGGCGTGGTCAGGATGTCCTCGTTAACAATTTCGAAAGCATGTCGCGGGGCGTCGATTGGAACCGCCGTTAATGTGACCGTAAGCCGATTGCATGAATATGCAGGAATTACAGGAGTCATCCATTCATGTACGGACGAGCAACGGCGAAGTTTCTGCCGCAATTCAAACTTGGCACCAAGGCGCTCCTGTGCGCGGTGCTGCTGATCGCCATGAATACGGCGCTCGTGGTCGGCGCCGGCTATTGGTCGCTCAGCTCCGCTTTCAACGATCGCGCGCTCCGCGACATCGAGGTGAGCTTGCGCACGCTGGCGCTGGCGTTTGCCGAGATCGTTCCCGATGCCAAGATCACTATGAAGGATGGCGCGGTGGCGCGCGCCGAGATTCCCAAGATGCCGGAGTTCAAGGATCACGCCATCGTCGATCGCGCGGTGTCCTATGTCGGCGGCAACGCCACCCTGTTCGTATTCGACGATGCGAGCGGGCAGTTCGTGCGGCGCTCGACCAACGTGAAGAAGGAAAATGGCGACCGCGCCGTCGGGACCCAGCTTGCCGCCGATCATCCGGCGCAGGCGCTGCTGCGTCGTGGCGAGGCCTACAAGGGCCCGGCCACGCTGTTCGGCAAGACCTTCATGACCGCCTATTTCCCGATCGCCGACGCCAGCGGCAAGGTCGCCGGCATCCTCTATGTCGGCATCCCGATGGCCCAGTTCGAGAGCATGCTGGCCCACACGATCGAAAGCATGGCGATCGCCGCCGGGCTCGCCGCGCTGCTGGTGCTGGTCCTGACCTTGCTGGTCGTCCGCCGCGTCACCAAGCCGCTCACCTCCGTGACGCGCTCGCTGACCGCGCTCGCCGAAGGCCAGAGCGACGTCGAGATCGATTGCGAGGATCGAGGCGACGAGATCGGCGAGATCGCCCGCACGGTCGCGGTGTTCAGGAGCAATTCGCAGGAGCGGGCGCGGATGCGCGGCGAGCAGGCGGCCGCTTCGGCTGCAGCCGCCGAGCAGCGCAAATCCGACCTGCGCAATTTCGTCGAAGAGTTCCGCGGCGGTGTCGGCGGCATTCTCGACAAGGTGCTGACATCGTCAGGCGAATTCGAGCGGACTGCGCGGCAGCTCACCGACACCGCGCGCTCGACCGCCGATCTGTCGGCGCGCTCGGCCGGAGCTTCCGAAAACGCCTCCGAGCACGTGCGTTCGGCGGCGTCGGCCTCGGACGAGCTGTCTCAATCGATCTCTGAAATCACCCGGCGCGTGCAGGAATCGAACGTCATTTCCGCTGAGGCCGTGCGGCAGGCCGAGGCGACCGATCAGCGCATCGCGCAGCTCTCCGAGGCGGGCGCGCGCATCGGCGATGTCGTCAAGCTGATCACCTCGATCGCCGAGCAGACCAACCTGCTGGCACTGAACGCGACCATCGAGGCCGCGCGCGCGGGCGATGCCGGCCGCGGTTTTGCGGTGGTGGCCCAGGAGGTCAAGACGCTCGCCGGCCAGACCGCCAAGGCGACCGACGAGATCTCGAACCAGATCGCCAGCATGCAGCTTGCGACCGAGGAATCGGTTGTCGCCATCAAGGCGATCAGCCAGACCATCGAGCGCATCAGCGGCATCGCCGGCTCGATTTCGGCTGCGGTCGAGCAGCAGAAGAGCGCGACCCAAAACATCGTCGCCAGTGTTCGCGCGGCGGTATCGGGCACGGCCGATGTCGCCGTCAACGTCCGTCAGGCCGCCGAGGGTGCGAACGAGACGGGTGAGACGTCCAGCCGGATGTTTGCCTCCGCCCAGGCGTTGTCGGGCGAGAGCCTGCATCTGAAGGCCGAGGTCGAGGGCTTCCTCGAACGCGTGCGCGCGGCGTAAGAGCTAACATCGTCATCCCGGGCGGCGCTGACGCATCGCCCGGAATGACAGTTGGGTTATTTCGGCTGCGGCACGATCCGGATGTAGGGCTTCGGCTCCTTCCAGCCTTGCGGGTAGATCGTCTTGGCCTCGTCATTGGAGACCGAGCCCGCGATGATGACGTCGTCACCCTGCGACCAGTCGGCCGGGGTCGCGACGCGGTGCTTGGCGGTGAGCTGGAGCGAGTCGATCACGCGGAGGATCTCCTGGAAGTTCCGGCCCGTCGTCATCGGATAGACCAGCACCAGCTTGATCTTCTTGTCCGGCCCGATGACGAAGACATTCCGAACAGTCTGGTTGTCGGCGGCGGTGCGGACAAGGGGATCGCCTGAGATGGCGGCCGGCAGCATGCCGTACAGCTTGGAGACGTTGTAATCGGTGTCGCCGATCATCGGATAGTTCGGGGCCGCGCCTTGCGTCTCCTTGATGTCCTCGGACCATTTGGCATGGCGGTCGACCGGATCAACCGAGAGGCCCATCAGCTTGACGCCGCGCTTGTCGAATTCCGGCTTCAGCTTGGCGAGCGCGCCGAGCTCGGTCGTGCAAACCGGCGTGAAGTCCTTCGGGTGCGAGAACAGCAGCGCCCAGCTATTGCCGATCCAGTCGTGGAACTTGATCTTCCCTTCGGTGGTCTCGGCTTCGAAGTCGGGGGCGGTGGTGCCGATCGGAAGCGTCATGGTTCTACCTCATGCTATTGAATTTGCTTATGAATTCATCTTTGACCGTCTGGGCCAGTATAGGGGCTCCACGACCTCAAGTGAACGCTAACTGAACCGCTTCAAGTAAAATGTGAATTCCTTCTTCGAAGGCCTGATTTCCTAGCACCTTTTTGTTACAGCCGCGCCTGCGGCGAAACATCTCCACCGGGGCTATACGGGCGCGATTGCCCCGAGAAAGCCTTTTATGACTCCCATCACGCTCGCCCGGCGCTTGCCAGAACCAAACTGGTCCTGACAGCGACCAATTGGCAACCATTGAGAAAAGTCGCGATCCCCGTACCGAATCATTAACCACCCCTTTACGCCGGCATGAAAATGCTGGCCGATCAGAAGAAATCTGGAAGTGAACTATGTCTGCCGCTGCGCATAAGTCTGTTGAGTCGCCGTCCCTCGAACCGTCCTGCCTCGAACCGTCCTGCCGCGATACCTCGGCCCATGCACTGACCATCGTGCGCGACGGCGTGATCACGGGCGAAGGCCCGACCACCAAGGGAAGGGTGCACTTCTCCCGCTCGCTCGATGCCGATGACACCGCCTGGTGCGCCCGCATCCTGACCGCCACAGCCGTCAACGACCAGCCGATCAGCCGCACTGAGGCCGAAGTGCTGTTCGAGATCAATGAAGCCGCAACCGAGCGCACCGATGGCGGCCGGTTCGACGATTTGCTTGCTAAGGCTGTGGCCCACTATGCCGCCAGCGCGTCTGGCCTGAAGGTGCCGCCGCGTAGCGTGGCGCTGTCGGCCGAGTCCGACATCGAGAGCTGGGCGCCGTCCTATGCCTCCAAGGTCAACAGCGAAATGCTCGAGTGGATCGCCGGCCAGATGCGCGGCAAACGCCACAACAACCGTCGCCTGATGGCGATGGTGGCGACCTTCCTGGGCGCCACCGCGCTGCCTCTGGCGGGCCAGCTGCCGAACGTGTTCGACATAGGCATGTAAGATTTTGGGCATGTAAGATTCTGCGCCTCTCACGAGGACGCATTTGAACGGCGGGGTTATTTCCCCGCCGTTTTTTGTTTGCCGGCGTCCGGCTCCAGCCCAAGCGTGCGGCCCGGGAAGCCGGCAGTGTCGAAATAGCGCTGGCTGCCGACGCGCTGGAAGTTCAGCACGGTCTGCAGGCCGTTCTCGGACTTCTTCGACTTCTCGACCCCCTTGTACGCCTTCGGCACGATGCCATTGGGCAACGCTTCCGACATCACGCGGCCGAGGAGGCCGCCGTTCTGCGATGCGCGCAGGCCGAGCAGCTGGGCGGCGGTCATGCCGACATCGGCATTGCTGACCGGAATATCGCTGACATAGCCGGCTTTGAAGTCCGGCCCGATCGCGGCCATGAAGTTCATGGTGTCGCCGCGGCTGAAGCTGCCATGCATGCCCTGGCCCTGGCGCAGCACGGTGTCGGCGACCTGCACCGAGCAGTTGGTCGGCGCCTCGCCGCAATCGCTGGCGTAGGAGCGGAAGTTGACGACGATCGCCGGCGTCGGCGTCGCCGCCTTGCCGCGCAGATTGATGCTCGACAGCGGCAGGGTGCCGGGGAAGCGGCCTAGCGAGTCGTCGACGAACAGGCCCGAGACGTAGTCTTGCTCGAGCAGCGTCTTGATGGTCCTGGCCGCCAGCTTCTTGTCCTTGTTCGGCAAATAGATCAGGTCGGAGCCGCCATTGGTGGCGACGACGAGATCGGGCTTTTCCGGATCCTTGCCGAGCACGCCGTTGCCGGCCTTGGGATGCTTGTTGCCCTCGACCTTGGCGTTCTTGTCGTTGGGATCGAACAGCGGCAGGTCGAGCGCCTTGGCAAGGTCGAGCGCCAGAAAGCCCATTGGCAAAAAGTCCTTCGGCGTGTCGTCATAGCTGAGCTTGGCCGAGGGGCTGGTTTTGCTTTCCTTGGAGATGGTCGAGAAGCCGTGGTCGGCCTGGACCATGATGTTGGTGTTGGCGGCAAGGCCGAGCTCGTCCAGCGCCTTGCGGAGCTGGGCGAGGTTGTTGTCGGCATTCTTGATGCCGGCCATCGAGGTCGGCCCGTTGATGCCGGGCATGATCTGGTTGAGGCTGTCGCCGGTGTTGTGCTGACTGCCGTCCGGGTCGCGCGACCAGAACACCAGCACGAACGGCTTGTTGCGCGCCTTGAACATCGGCAGCACGACCTTGGCCGCGACGTCGGCGAAATAGGCCTGCTGCGCGACATTGGCGACCGTGGTGCCCGGCGTCTTGGCATCGCCCGCCTTGGAGTTGTCGCCGCGCGGCGGCGTTGCGAGGGGCAGGCCGGCCTTGGTGAGAGCGGCCTTGACCTCGTCCGACAGCGCCACGCCATTTTTGCCGCCGGTGGCATCGTCGAACACGACCGAATGCAGGCCGGCCTTTTCGGGCTTGTCGGTGTGGTCGAACTGATAGGTCGGCCCATGCTTGCCGAGCGCGGCGGTGCTGTAGCCCTTGTCGCGGGCCAGCTTCAGGATCGTGTCTTCATTGAGATAGTCGCCCTTGAAATGCTCGTCGATGTCGCCGAGCACGGCGTCGTTCTCGATGAAGGGGACGACGGTCTCGCCGGCGGGCACCGAGGTATAGTTGGTCCAGATCGTGTTGGAGAACACGCCGGTGTCGCCGAGATAATGGCCGGTCGACATCGCCGAGCCGTTGGCCATGGTGAAGGTCGGGAATAGCGAGTGCGAATTCTTGAAATTGACGCCCTTGTCGCGGATTTCGGCCATTGCGGGGGCAGTCTCGGGTGTGACCTTCAGCGCGCGTAGACCGTCCGGAATGAACAGGATCAGGTTACGGGGCGTGTTGTTCTCGGCGGAGGCAGGTCCGGTCGAAAGTCCGGCGGACAACACTGTCAGTCCGGCTGACAGCAACACCAGTGAACGGCGCATCAAAATCTCTCCCTGCGAGGCAGCTTGGCCGCCAACCGCGGCCCCCGGTTCGTTTAGTTTCGCTGCATGACGGTTTTGTTACAAGAGCGGAGCGGCACGCAAAGAAGGGTGGCGGCCGCTCGCGTGTCCCGGACGCGCTGCAGCGCGTAGCGGTGCTGCGCAGAGCCGGGACCCAGCAGGTCCCACGGCACGCTGTTGCATGGGCCCCGGCTCTGCAGCGCACCGCCAAGAGGCGCTGCGCTGCGTCCGGGGCACGAGACCGTTGTTGGACAACCGACATGGGATCGCAGCCTCGCGGCGCATTTCGCCCGAGCTTTGCTTCGTCGCCTCACCCTCGATTGAAAGAGGGCGCAGGGAAGGCCGGGTGCCGGCTGGCACCCGCGGTCCACTGTGCGAGATTGTCGTAAGAACAATGCACAGCGGCATACAGGTGAAGCCCAACACACGGCCTTCCCTGCGCAGTGGCTTTACGGCTTATGTCGTGATCTCCCCGGGGAGCGATGCACTATTGCCCCCGTCGCCTTGCGGATGGCTGACGCGCGTGCCCGGTTGGGCAACCCACATCACCGCAACACTTGGCGCACAGACCCCGGGCGCCAGGACCACACGATTTTGCCGTACGCCGATCACACCGGTCGTGTGCGCGACGCCTTCACTCACGGTTGCCCGCCCTGCGAAGTCCTTCGCGCCGATGTGACCAACGTCCACCGCCGTCCGGCCCGCGTTCGTGACGATCGCGATACGCCCCTCTTCCTTGGGCCGGGTCGAGAAACTCCTAACAAAAATCCGAATTCTAATAAAGAGAAATATTTTGTCGCCGGTCCGTTGACCCCGGACTTGGGTGTTTCGCCCGAAATGACGCAAGGGATTGTGGCCGGAGCCGTCAGTCCGGCGCGGTCGGGACCGGCGTATTCTGCGCGACCGCCTTGGCCGGCGCGGCCGTCATGGAATTGCGGCCGCCATTGGCCAGGTTGCGGCGAAGCGATGGCGGCGCCGCTTGCAGGGCGAAGATGATCGCGATCTGGGTCCGGTTCTGAAGGCGGTATTTGCGCATGATGTTGCCGATATGCGCCCGCACCGTGTTCTCCGAGATCTTGAGCTCGTACGCGATGTTCTTGTTCTGCATGCCGCGTGCGATCAGCATCATCAGGTCCCGCTCGCGTGGCGTTGGTGTGATCGAATGTTTCGGATCCGGACTCATGACTGCTCCTCCGTGGCCTTTGGTCGACGCGAACACCCCAGCATGTTCTCACTCCGTCTTGAGTGCCTCGATCGGACTGAGCTTGGATGCCTTGTGGGCGGGATAAAAACCGAAGATCAGGCCGGTCGCGATCGAGAAGGCGAGGGCGAGGCCGATCGCCTGGCCGTCGATCGAGGTGATCCATCCTGCCATGCGCGCGACCGTCATCGAGAGCGTGACGCCGGCACCGACGCCGATCGCGCCGCCGAGCAGGCAGAGCACGAGCGCCTCGCAGAGAAACTGAAGACGGATGTCCCGCATCCGCCCGCCAAGCGCGCGCCGGATTCCGATCTCCCGCGTACGCTCGGTGACCGACACGATCATGACGTTCATGATGCTGATGCCGCCAACGAGCAGCGAGACCGAGGCGATGGCGACGAGCAGGAGCGCGACGGTGCGGATCGCTCCCTGCTGCGCTTCCATTGCGGCGGCCGGATCCTGGACCTTGAAGTCGTCCTCCTGGCCAGCGGGGATACGGTGGCGCTGCCGCAGCAGGTTTTCGATCTCCGTTCGCGCCCCCGCCATCTGTCCGTCCGCAGCCACCTTGGCGATGATGTAGGCGACCGAATCCCGGTTGATGTTGCTTGCGCTGCCGAGGAAGCGCAGCTTGGCGGTGGTGAGCGGCACGAAGGCGACGTCGTCCTGCGCCGGTCCCTTGCGATCGAGAACGCCGACCACTTCGAGCGGCACCTTCATGATCCGGATCTGTGCGCCGATCGGGTCTTCGCCGGGCGCGAACAGCTCCTGCGCCACCGTGCTGCCGAGGATCACGACCTTGCCGGCGCCTGCCTCCTCGGTGCCGGAAAAATAGCGCCCGGTCGCAAGCTGCCAGTCGCGGACCATGAAGTGCCCGGTCGTCGTCCCGTTGATGGTCGTGTTCCAGTTCTTGCTCTCGTGAATGACCTGCGCCGTTCCTGCAATCGAACCCGCCGCTGCCTGGATCTCGGGGATCTGCTCGAGGATCGCCTGCACGTCGCTCTCGGTCATGGTCAGCTTGCTGCCATCCTTGAGACGCACGCCGCCCTGGTAGACCGCGCCGGGGTTGATCATCAGCACGTTGGCGCCGATCGAGCGGATCTGCTCCTGGAGGCGAAGCTGCGCGCCGGACCCGATCGCAAACACGGTGACGATGGAGGCGACGCCGATCACGATGCCGAGCATGGTGAGGATGCTGCGCAACGGATTGAGGCGCAAGGCGTGCAAAGCGATCTGAAAGCCCTGGAGCATCGTCATGGCGCAGCGTTCCGTTTCGGCAGGATCGGGACCAGCGTTTCGTCAGCGACGAGCTCGCCGTCGTGCAGGCGGATCGTGCGCCGGCACTGGGTCGCGATGCCGGGATCATGCGTGATCATCACGATGGTCTGGCCGGTCCGGTTGAGCGCGGCGAACAGGGCCAGTATCTCGGCGCCGGTACGACTGTCGAGCGCGCCGGTCGGCTCGTCGGCGAGCACGATCAGCGGAGAGGCGATCAGGGCGCGCGCGATCGCGACGCGCTGCTGCTCGCCGCCCGAGAGCTGCCGCGGGAAGTGGTGGGCCCGGTGCACCATGCCGACGGCCTCCAGGCTTTGCTCGGCGCGGGCCAGGCGTTCCTTGCGGCTGATGCCGCAATAGACCAGCGGCAGCGCGACGTTCTCAATCGCATTGTGGCGCGCGAGCAGATTGTAGGACTGGAATACGAAGCCGATGCTGCGGGCGCGCAGGGACGACCGGTGGTCCTCGGAGAGATCGGCGACGTCGGCTCCCTCGAGATAGAGCGCGCCCTCGCTCGGCAGGTCGAGCAGCCCGATCATGTTCATCAGCGTCGATTTTCCCGAGCCGGACGGTCCCATCACCGCGACGATCTCGCCTCGTTCGATGTCGAAGCTGACATTGCGCACCGCAGTCACCGCTACTCCGTCGGCACGATAGGTCCTGGAGACCGACTGCAGGCTGATGAGGGGCTGGGGGGCCGTCATGATCCGAACCTGATGCCGAGAAACTCCATGCCGGCCGGCCGGATGGCCTGACCCACGGCGACCTGACTGCCCTCGACGAGGTCTCCGCTCCTGAGCGCGACCTGTTCGGTGCCGGCCGCGCCGACGGTCACGGGAATACGCCGGAGTGAGCCGCTTGCAGTGCGCGCCCACACCCCGCTGCGCGCCGCGGCATCCGGCTGCGTGCCGGAGGGCTGGAAGCGCAACGCGGCAAGCGGCACTTTCAGCACGTCGTCCTGCCGCTCGATCACGATCTTCACCAGGGCGGTCATGCCGGGCAGCAGCGCGCCGTCGAGATTGGAGGTCGCCAGGACCACGGTGTAGGTCACGACGTGCTGCTGGTTCTGTGGTGCCTTGCGCACCTGCCGCACCACCGCCTCGAAGCGGCGGTCCGGGTAGGCATCCACCGTGAAATGGGCGCGCTGGTCGGGGGCGATTCGCCCGATATCGGCTTCGTCGACCTGGGCGTGAATTTCCATGTCCTCCAGTCGGTGCGCGACCACGAACGTCGTGCGCGATTCCAGTCCGACCGCGAGCGTCTGGCCCTCGTTGACGAACCTGCCGACGACGACGCCATCGATCGGCGAGCGGATCACGGTGCGGTCGAGATCGGCCTGGGCCGCAGCGAGAACGGCCGCCTTCTCCGGCACGGCCATTCGTGCCTGCTGCAATTCCGCCTCGATCCGGCGGATATCGGCCTGCGCGCCGTCGACTGAGTAGGCGTTCAGGGACATCAGGACTTCGGCTTCGCGCTCTTGGGCAAGCCTCGCGGTGAACTCCGTCTGGGCGTCATCCACCGCCGTTACCGCCACGACATTTTGTGACTGTAGAGCCAGCTTGCGCTGCAAGGTCTTCTGCGCCGACGCCTTGACCGCCTGCGCGCTGTCGAGCTTGGCCACGAGTACGTCTCTGCTGCCCCTGGCGTTTTGCAGATCGATCCTGGCGCGGTCGAGCTTGGCCCGCTCGATGTCGACAAAGGAGTTCGCCACCGCCACGGCCGCCCTGGCTTCGTCGACTTTGGCCGCAAAGCTGCGCGGATCGATCAGGGCGAGCGGCTGATCCTTCGTGACTGTGTCGTTGAAATCGACATAGACCCGGGCGAGCTGCCCGGACAGTTGGGAACCGACCTCGATCGTCTTGACCGGCTGCAGGGCGCCGGTGACGGTGATGGTCTGCTCGATGCTGCCGCGCTGGATCGAGGCATAGCGGAATACGGGGGCGTCCGATCCGAAGGTCCGTGTTTCCCGCCCGACCGGTCCGAGCAGCCGCTGGGTCGATTCATAGGCGCGGGCCGCCTTCTGCGCCGCGGCCCCGGCGGCGTCGCTGATCACGGCTGGCCGGGCGGCGTAGATCGCGGCGAGGCCACATGCGGTTCCGAGCAAGGCAATAACTGGCACAAATCGCATATCAAAAACCCGCCTCTTGAAATGGCATCGTTGGCGGCACGGAGAAAGATCGCGCTATGGTTGTAAATCTTAGAAAGCGCAGTCGATCGTCAGTGTGTCGCCGCTGCCGGGGCGTCGGTCGGGTGCGCTTGATGATCCAGAAGTAAAGTCTTCGGGTGCTATTTTTCGTGACTTGCCGGAAATGCATACGGAGCGTATCGATATGATGCGCGCGGTATCGAACTCGACAAGCTGACTTAACGTCCCGTCTGTTCTGGCTGAAGCGGCCAGCGCCTGGCGTTCAAGTCGGCACGTGGGTGGCGACGCCATGACGCAGCGGGCGATACCGAAGTTCCAGATCGTCGCATTGTCGATATCGCGCCTCGCTGTGATGCCGCAGCTCCCAAGCGCGAATCCCCGCAATCACGAAACCCGATATGTGAACACCTTCACTCGTCTTGAACGGGTGTTGGCCCTAAGACGTCGAAGCGGCGGATCGGAGCGACTCGCCCGATCCCCGCGAATTCATCCAAGCACCTTGATCTCGCTTGCAAGAAGAATGGATGGCTCGTTGCGTGTTCATCGAGCCCCAAGCCGGGGAGCCCGTTGCCATGAGTTCAGGTCAAGCTACAGTTTATATCATTGATGACGAAATTCAGATTCGAACTGCGATAGGAAGTCTCTGCGAGGAGACCGGGCATCAGGTAAAATTGTTTGCATCGACGGACGAGTTCGTCGCGGGCAGTATTTCCGGCGGACCTTCATGCCTCGTGCTCGACGTCCGCTTTCCCGGCACGGCGCCGACCGGCCTCGAGCTTCAGCGCCGGCTCGCCGAGACGGGCGTGCTCATCCCGATCGTCTTCATCAGCGGCCATTCCGACGTCCGGGTCTCGGTCGAGGCCATGAAGCGCGGCGCAGTCGAGTTTCTTCCAAAACCGTTTCGCGAACAGGAGATCCTCGATGCGATCAGGCATGGCATCGAGCGCGACCGCAGGCGGCTCGAACGCGAAGATAGCGTGCGCGAGGCGCGCCAGCGCGTCGAGACGCTGACGGCAAGGGAGCGCGAGATCATGCTGTTGATGGCCGAGGGTCTGGTTGCCAAGCAGATCGCGGCGAAGCTTGGGGTGAGCGAAGTGACGGCCAAGGTCCATCGCGCCAGGATGATGCGAAAGCTGGAGCTTCGCTCGCCGATCGAGGTGGTGCGGTTGGTCGACAGCATGGGACGCGAAGAAGAGACGATACGAACCGGCACGGGACAACCGTACAGCTAGTGCCGCGGGCACCAAGGCGCCGCGCAACGTCTAGTCCGTACCGATTAGCATGAACTGCAGTCTGTCGCACGCAGCACGATCGGTTCAAAGTCGGTCCTGCGATGTCGGCCTCCTCCAAGACGGCATCCGAACCCAGTCAGAGATCTTAGCCAGAAAGGATATTCCATGCGCAAATTGTTTTTTGCTTCCGTTGCCGTGCTCGCCCTGTCCTCCGCCGCGCAGGCCGCCAACACCTCGACCACCGTGCAAGTGGGCCTCGTGAACGGTTCCAGCGTCTCGCAGCAGGGCCTCACCAACGACACCTCGTCGACCAGCCAGCTCGGCCTCGTCAACAGTGCGACCACGATGCAGGGCACCAGCGCGGCCTCGCTCAACAACGGCAGCACGGTCAACCAGATCGGCGTGCAGAACTCGGCGACCACCGGCCAGGTGGCGTTCGGCAACAACGGCAGCTCGATCACCCAGAACTCGTTCGGGCCTGCCCCGCTCCAGAACAACGCCGCCGCCGTCGGACAGCTCAGCGTGTTCGGCGTTAACGGCAGCACCGTCTCGCAGACGGCGCACTAAGCCAGCCCCGTTTGGCCGGACGCGCCAATTGCGGCGCGTCCGCGCCATTCTTGAAAGCACCGCCTCGGGCAGGACGACTCGGTGAGAGGTTGTCCGCCGACTTTTGCGGAGGAAATGTCATGCATCAAAAATATCTCGTTGCCACGATCGTGGCGTTCAGTCTGTTGACCGCCGTCGATGCCCAGGCCGGCAACTCGGCCAGCGTGCTGCAATTCGGCACCACCAACAACTCCTTCATCTCGCAGAGTGGCGGCACCAACAACAGCGCCACCACGATGCAATTCGGCGCCACCAATACTGCAACCACGTTGCAGACGGGTTCGCTCCTCACCGTCAACACCTCGGTGATCGGGCAGGGCGGTACGACCGCGACGGCGTCGAACACGGCGCTGGCCGGCCAGGCCGGTGGCTTCAATTCGAGCCTGATCGGCCAGATCGGCGCGAACAACGCGGCCGGCGTCGGACAGCTCGGAATCCTGAACGGCTCGACGATTTTGCAGCAGACTCCGTGATCGCAATCCTTTTCGATAGCGAGGCATTTCATGAGACATTTTTCAGGCGCCGCCTGTGGCGCATTTCTCACCTTGTGTTGCGGGGGCGCCGGCTCGGCCGGTGCCCAGACTGCCGATATCAAGACCATCGTGTCGCTCGGCGGCCCGCCGGTGGTGCTGAACCAGAACAGCCAGCTCAACATGGCCGGCGTGTTCATGATCGGCGGCAGCACCAGCGCGACCGTCACTCAAAACGGCACGAACAACGCGACCGGTATCCTGCAATTCGGCGGGACGACGTCGGCATCGGTCGGGCAGACGGGCGTGAATAATCTTGCGTTTGTCGGCCAGGCCGGCCAGTCGACCAGCAGTTTCCTGTCCCAGTTCGGTGCGTTCAACTCGGCGACTGTCGTCCAAAATAGCCACTGAGCTGAGTGCGACCTCGCCGTCGTCAGAAATGTAATGGGGGCAAGGCAATGAAATGCGCTAGGCTACTGCTCGCATTGGCGGCATTGCTTGCCGTCGTCAGCGTCGCGTCCGAGGCATCCGCCGGATCCGTCCAGCGCGGCGTGACGAACCGGAACGTGAGCATCGAGACGATCGTGCAATTCGGCAACGATGTCCAGCCGGTCACGATCGAAGAGAACAGCCGCATCAATATCGCGCGTGTCATCCAGATCGGTGGCACGGGAACGGTCGATGCGACGATCATCCAGAACGGCACGCGAAATTATGTCGATGTGATCCAGGTGGGTGGCACCACCAATGTGGCGATCGGCCAGTCGGGCGTGAGCAACATTGCCGATATCACGCAGGTCGGCAATTCCACCAACGCCCTCCTGCTCCAGATCGGAGACATGAACACGGGAACGGTGCGACAATTCGGGCGCTCCAACTGGCTGTCGATATTTCAGTTCAGCCGGTGATCGTGAATGCGAGGTGCAACATGAGATTCATCGTACTTGCAGCAGGAATGAGCATCATGACGGCGATGACAGCCGGGCCGGCCGGAGCTGGCGAGTCCGACGACGGCCATACCACAATCGTTCAGGACGAGAACGGCACGTCCGTCATTACCCAGAGCGGCGATCCGGCGCAGGCCGAGGTCAAGATTGAGAAGGAGCCCGGGCGCACGACGGTCTATCGCCGCAGCGGCGGCAACAGCGCCATCGTGACGCAGGGCACCGGAAATCCGCAGGACATGCTCGACTGGCTGCGCAAGCAGCAGGGCCGCTGACGAACGAAGGCCCATCGTCCGTGACGGACGATGGGCCCCATCATGAGCGGGCGTTACCAGCTGCGATAGACGCCGGTCAGGGTGCCGTTGTTGTTACCCTCCGGGCCGACATCGCCCTGCGTCGAGCTCGGCGCCGGATGGTTGGTGCCGTTGAGCGCACCGTAAGGCCCCGCGACATCCGGATAGTACGCGCGTGGCTGAACCGGTTGGTAAGCGGGGGCCGTGCGGTCCCATCCCGCGCGCGGTCCGTTCCAATCATAGCCCTTGGCCGAAGCGGCCGCCGTGCCCGCGACGAGTGAAGCCGTGATCAGGCAGAGGAGTTTCGATTTGTTCTGCATTGGACATGCTCCTTGCTGGTGTCGGGAGCCAACGACCGCAGTGCGGGAGCGTTCCGGGCGTTGTCGGCCGAAGCGATCAACTCCGATCAACTGGTTATGAAGTCCGTTTTCCCGGAACACGTGCGACATCAGCCGGAATCCCGGGCGTCTTGCCGCAGCTTGTTCCCTGTCAATCCCGTGCCTTAACCAATAATTAATTATACGTTTGCGGGTGGGCGACAGCCCGGCCTAGCGTGCGGTGGGGAGCCGCTATCCGCGAAGCCAAACGAGTTGGTGCGTATCATGATGTCCAGATCATTTGGGGCGTTGCTCGCCTCGCTCAGCGCAGCCGCGCTGCTCCTTGCCCCCAGCGACAGTTTTGCCCGACCCGGCGGCGCCGTCGCACATGCCGCCACGCCTTCCGGTCCGGCGGCGCGTCCGCCGATTGCGCCGGGCGCCAGGTTCCGTGGCCGCAACACGCCCTGGGTCTACTGGCCCGGCGGCGGCGGGTTCTACTATGACAATGCAGGCTACGGCCAGCCTTTCGCCGAGACCGCCCAACCCGTATCGAACGACGTGCGCTACACCTACACGTACGACGTTCCCTGGGATTGGACGCATCGCTTCCCGCCGAACGTGGTGCCGTCCGACCGGCCCTACGTGCCTAGCTGTCCGACGGAGCAGGTGACTGTGCCCGGCCGCGGTGGCGGCGAGCACACCGTCAACATCATGCGCTGCTACTGAGCAGCGCGTTCGGCTCAGCTAGCCCAGCTCAAAACTGGTCACGCTGAAGACGCGCTCGAGCCGCAGCGGCGCGATCGGCCCCGTGTACATCCGAGCCGTCTCGAACACCGGCTTCAGCCCGAGCTTTTCCGCGAGTGCGATCGCCTCGCGATTGACGGCGGGGACGTCGAGGAAGATTTCGCCGCCGCTTGCGCTCGCCAGCAAGGCCTGCACGATTGCGTCCGCCGCCGCGCGGTCGTCGGCGACGAGCGGGCCGATCTTGCGGCCGGTCCGGCACGGCCGGATCACGCCCCATGCGGTGAGCTTGCCGTCGCGCAGCAACGCGCGACCAACATGTCCTGATGTGCCGATCCAGGCACGCAGGAAGGCGCTGCGCGGAGCCGGGAACACCGTGGCATCGTCGGCTTCAATGAGCGCGAACGGGATCGTGTCGAGCGCAATTACGTCGGCGGGCGGCTTCGGTGGCGCGGCGACGATGCCGCCATAGCGAATATTGGCGTAGGCAAGCTGGAAGCCGGACTTTCTGTAATTGTCCTGCTGCGCCACGACGCCGTCGAGGCCGATCACGCGAGTGCCCGCATGGGCGACCGCCGCGTTCCAGATGCGCAAGCCGTGGCCTCTGTCGCGAAAATCCGATCGCACGATGTAGAAGCCGAGAAATGCGAAGCGATCGTCGTAATTGACGCAGGAGACGGTCGCGACCGGCTCGCCCTCGATCTCGCCGACGAAGAAGCCCTTCGCGTCCGGGATCGCGAAACAGGCGGCATCGGAGAGGCCCGGATTCCAGCCCTCGGCCGCGGCCCACTCGACGGCGGTGGCGATCTCCTCGGGGCGCAAATTGCGGATCTGCAAATCGCTCATCTTTCAAGTCGCTTTCGACGGTGGACCTTCCGGCCGGTCCGGCGGTAGAAGGCCTCATGACAGGCCGGGCCTGCGGCTCGCCTCCACGATATCATAGAGGATGATCGGTCATGGCAGCAGAGATGGCAGCAGAGAAGGTCGCACTCGTGACCGCCGGCGGCAGCGGCATGGGGGCAGGGGCCGCGCGTCGGCTCGCAGCCGACGGCTTTCGCGTCGCCATCCTGTCTTCTTCCGGCAAGGGCGAGGCCCTGGCAGCTGAGCTCGGCGGGTTAGGGGTCACCGGTTCCAACAAGTCGCACGACGATCTGAAGCGGCTTGTGGACGGGGCGCTTGCCCGATGGGGACGCATCGACGTGCTCGTCAACAGCGCGGGCCATGGGCCCCGGGCGGCGATCACGGAGATTACCGACGAGCAGTGGCACACCGGCCTCGACACCTATCTGCTCAACGTGATCCGTCCGACCCGGCTGGTGACGCCGATCATGCAGACGCAGAAGGGCGGCGCGATCATCAACATCTCGACCGCCTGGGCGTTCGAGCCGAGCGCGATGTTTCCGACCTCTGCGGTGTTCCGCGCCGGCCTTGCCGCCTTCACGAAGATCTTCACCGACACCCATGCCGCCGACAACATCCGCATGAACAATGTGCTGCCGGGTTGGATCGACAGCTTGCCGCAGCTAGATGCACGCCGCGACAGCGTGCCGATGCGGCGTTACGGCAAGGTCGAGGAAATCGCCGCGACGGTCTCGTTCCTGGCGTCCGACGGCGCGGCCTACATCACCGGACAGAACATCCGCGTTGACGGCGGACTGACGCGTTCGGTCTGAGCCGGACCGATTCGAATCGCGTTCTCGCGGGGTGTCGCGATGCGACAGTGGTGTGTGTGGCCCGCCGCTGCCGAAGGGTGATGCGTGGCCCCTCGGTCACACCCGTCGCGCGTTCGCGCGCCGCACGGCTCACACTACGTCACAGCCCCTCTGAACTTCGCCGCAGCCCAAGACGGCGAGGGACCGGCAGCCTATGCCGGATCTGCGCCGGACAACTTCCGCCCGCGCGCATTCGACACGCGAGACCGATCGCGTGAGGCAAGGAGACTGGAATGAAGAAGTTTTTGCTGGCGGTGGCCGCGGTCCTCTTGGGCACCACATCCGTGCAGGCGGCAGACCTCGCGGCGCACTACACCAAGGCACCGATGATGGCGACGGCCTACAACTGGACCGGCCTTTACGTCGGCGGCAATGTCGGCGGACAATGGGGCAGCGCCAATCCCGCCAGCTCGACCGCGGTTGCTCCCTTCGGCTATTTCGCGGACACTAGTGTCACTGCGATTGCTGCGGTCGGCGCCCAGCGCGTCAACAGCTCCAGCGTCACGGGCGGTCTCACCGCCGGCTACAACTGGCAGGTCAACAATGCCGTGCTCGGCCTAGAGGGCGACATCAACCATCTCGGCTTCAAGGGCAGCGGGTCCGGGTCGGCGCTCTATCCCTGTTGCGCCCCGACCGGCTTCACCGTGTCATCTTCGGTCTCGGCCGACTGGCTCGCCACCATCCGCGGCCGCATCGGCTTCCTCGCGGCTCCGACCTGGCTGCTCTACGCCACCGGCGGCGCGGCCATCGCCGAGGTGAAGGGCAATTTCAACTTCACCGACACGTTCGCCGCGGCGACGGAGTCGGCCGCGATCCGCGACACGCGCCTCGGCTGGACCGCAGGTGTGGGCACCGAATATGCCGTCGGCGGCGGCTGGTCGCTCAAGGCGGAATATCTCTACGTCGATCTCGGACGCAGTACCGTGACCAGCACCAATCTGCTTGGCGGCGCGTTTCCGACCAGCGTCTTCACCCACTCGGTCGATATCAAATCGAACATCGTGCGCGTCGGCGTGAACTACAAGTTCGGCGGACCGGTCGTCGCGAGGTACTAAGCATCCCGTTTCCATCCTGGCGTCGAAAGCCCCGGTCTGGCCGGGGCTTTCTGTTTCGGCGAGGCGGGGTCAGTGCGAAGCCACGAGGCGCGCCAACGCCGGCAGGATTTTATAGCGCGCGATCTCGTGGGGATATTCGCCCCGATTGGCGAGCAGCACGATCCCGATCCGCTGTGCCGGCACGAGGCCGATATAGCCGGAGGCGTTGTTGAGCCCACCCGGCTTGTCGACGACGGCGACGCCTGGAAGACGCACCGTCTCCCAGGCCATTCCCTGTCCGAACTTGTCGTCGACGCGGAAAACCTCGTGCTGCGTCATCCGCAATGCCTCGCGCAACTGCGGATTGATCGACCGCCCGTCGACGCAGGCAGCAACGAATGTCGCGAGATCCCGCGGCGAGGAAAACATCTGGCCCGTGCCGGGGAAATCAAAATAACTCTGCTGGTTGCCGATGGGGCCGATCGCCATGCCCTGATCCGAATAGCCCTGGACCGCGCGCTGCATCCAGGCCTCCTCCATGACGGCACGGCCGTCCTCGCCACGTTCGGGCACGGAGGTCGCATTCATGTCGATCGGCTTGAAGATGCGTTGTTCGAACAGGCGTGCGATCGGAGCGCCGTAGCAGCGCTCGAGCACCAGTTGAAGCAGCACGTAGCCGGCATGGCTGTAGACGCGCTGCTTGCCCGGCACTTCGCCGGCCTGCGGTCTCCAGCTGTTGAACATGTCGATGAGCTGTGCGCGCGAAAAAGTGTCGCTCGGCCACGGCGGATGGTCGGTCGGCAGCAGCATGCCTGAGGTGTGCGTGACGAGCTCGCCGACGGTGATGCCGCGGACATAGTCGCCGGTGAGCTCGGGGAGATATTCCGCCAGACGATCGTCGAGCCGCAGCTCGCCGCGGAGGGTGCCGAGCGCGACCAGCGTCGCCTCGAACGGCTTGCGCAGGGAGCCGAGGTTGAACAGCGTATCCGGCGTGACCGGCCTTCGCGCGGCGTCGTCGGCAAAGCCATAGGTGAAGAATTCGAGATGGCTGCCGGCATAAAGCGCGGCGGCCAGACCGCCCGGCTGGTCCGGCGTCGCGGTCGGCGCCAGCTCGTTCGCGACGATGTCGCGCATCTGTGCGATCATGTCTGAATCCGCCGCGGCGTAGCGCGGCCAGGCAAGCGCGAGGGGAACGAGCGCAGCGCGCGCGAGCGCCCGTCGGGTGAGATACGATGAGGTGGCAACAGACGGCACGGCTCTGGCGCAGGATTCGATGCGCCCCCGGTCTCTTGTAGCGGGAAGGGCGGTGCCTCCCTATTCACGATTGCGCGTGGTGGGTTCCGCGCGCGTGGTTTGTAGCCCGGATGAAGCGAAGCGCAATCCGGGATAGCGCCGCAGCCGAGCGAGCGGCCCCGGATTACGCTTCGCTTCATCCAGGCTACCAGTCGGCAAAATTTCACTTAGCTAATTGGCTAACAATTGTTGACGCCAGACGGCGACAGGCCTATAGTTAGCTCCATGGCTAACCAATTATCCCGACTCGATCAGGTTTTCGCGGCCCTTGCCGATCCCACCCGGCGGGCGATCGTGATGCGGCTCTGCGCCGGCGAGGCGTCGGTCGGCGAGCTTGCCGATCCCTTCGAGATGGCGCTGCCGAGCTTCATGAAACACCTCCACGTGCTGGAGACGAGCGGGCTGGTCCTGTCGGAGAAATCCGGCCGGGTGCGCACCTGCCGCCTCAGTCCTGACGCGCTCCTCAGCGCGGAGGACTGGTTCCAGCACCAGCGTGCGATCTGGGAGGCACGGCTCGATCGCTTCGAAGCCTATGTGATGAAGCTGAAGAAAGAGCGGACGGCTGCCAAGCGGCCGTCCAAGACAAGTAACAAGACGACCAAACGGAAAGGTTCCTGACGATGACGAATTCTGCCAATCCCGTCCTGTCGCAATGGTCGCTCGACCGCGAGATCGTGATGTCGCGCGTGATCGATGCGCCGCGCGATCTGGTGTTCGAAGCCTGGTCCGACCCGAAGCACCTGCCGCAATGGTTCGGGCCGAAGGGTTTCAAGCTCGAGACCTTCGAGATCGACGTGCGGGTCGGCGGCGTCTGGCGCTTCAACATGATCGGCCCGGACGGCACGGTCTACCCGAACCGCATGCGCTTCCGCCGCATCGAGCGACCGGCGCTGATGGAGATGGATCACGGCGACGACCAGGACGAGGATCCCGGAATGTTCCGTTTCACCGTCACCTTCGCCGAACAGAGCAACGGCAAGACGGTTCTGATGATGCGGCAGCTGGCGTCGAGCACGGCGCAGCGCGACGGCATGATCAGCTTCGGTGCCGTCGAATACGGCTACCAGACGCTCGACAAGCTCGCGGCCTATGTGGGCGGAATGAAGAGGTAGGGCGAGCGGCCACCTTCCTCCCTCATGCCGGGGAGGCCGCGGAGCGGCCGCCTCGGAGCACGAGGACTACCGGGGGGCCTGCATTCTTCATCCGCGCGCCCCTCAGGAAGAGGGGCGCTTCATTCCATCGCCTCGTCCGTGACGATATCGCCGAGTTTCTGCCAGCGCTGGCCGTCGAACTGTACCATCTGGAACTGCTTGTTGACGCGGTAGTCGGTCGGCGTCGTCGTCACCGAGATGCCCGGCAGCGTCAGGTCGAGTGTGATGTTGTTCAGGCTGGCGGCCTGGCGCATCACGTTCTCGCGCGTGAGATCGTCGCCGCATTGTTTCAGCACCTGCACCAGCAGCTGCGCGGTGATATAGCCGTAGACGTTCAGGTTCGAATCCTTGTCACCTTCCGGGTAGTATTTGGCCATGAAAGCGAGATATCGCTTCATGCCGGGATCGTCCTTCCATTCGGGATCGGCTGAATCCTTGACATAACCGACGCTGACGACGCCCTTGGCGTTGTCGAGTCCGGCGGGTCTCAGCACCGCGCTGACCGAGGAGGCGTTGATGTCGATGATGTGCAGCGGCTTCCAGCCGATCTCCGCGACCTTCTTGATCGCCTGCGCGGCCTGTTTCGGCGTCGTGGCGCTGAACAGCACGTCGGCACCTGCATCCTTCAACCGCAGGATCTGCGAGTCGATGGTCGGCTCGGTGATCTCGTAGGACGTCTCGGCGACGATCATCTTCGCCTTGTCACCGAGGCCTGCTTTGAAGCCGGCGAGGTAGTCCTTGCCGAGATCGTCGTTCTGATAGAGCACGCCGATCCTGGCGTTCGGATGGTTCTTCAGAAGATATTGGGCGTAGATCCGGCCCTCGACGAGGTAGGACGGGTTGAAGCCCATGGTCCAGGGGAAGTTCTTCGGATCGGTGAAACGCGCCGCGCCCGTTGCCGCGAAGAGCTGCGGGACTTTCTTGGCGTTGAGATATTTTTGCACAGCGACGTTCGGCGCCGTGCCGATGATCTGGAAGGTCAGCAGCACCTCGTCGCTTTCGACCAGCTTGCGGGTCTGCTCAACCGTCTTCGGAGGCGAATAGGCGTCGTCATACTGGATCAGATTGACCTTGCGGCCGTTGATGCCGCCCTGGTCGTTGATCATCTTCATGTAGGCGGCCTGGGTCTTGCCGATGACGGCATAGGCCGAGGCCGGCCCGCTGAGCGGGACGGTCTGGCCGACCTTGATCTCGGTATCGGACGCGCCGGGATCGTATTTCTTCTGCGCCTGTGCTGCCGGGATCGACAGTGCGAGAGCGATCGCGCCTGCCGCGACACGTTTGAGAAGTATGTTTTTCATTTCCATTCCCTGTTCCGACTGTCACTCGCCCTTGAGGCCGGCCTCGCGGATTAGCCCAGTCCACTTTTTTGTCTCGTTGTCGATGAACTGGCCGAATTCGGCCGCGGTGCCGGCGCGCACTTCGAGGCCTTGGGCGGTCAGCTTGTCCTTGATCGCCGGCTCGGCCAGCGCGCGCAAGACTTCGGCCTGCAGCTTGTCGATGATGGCGCGCGGCGTCGTCGAAGGCGCCATGAAGCCGTACCAGCCGGCGGCGGCCACGTTGGGAAAACCCTGCTCGCGCAGGGTCGGCGCTTGCGGATAGAGCGCGCTGCGTTCGGCGGAAGCGACGCCGAGCACAATGAACTTGCCGCTCTGGATGTAGGGCAGTGCGGTCGGCAGCGCCGTCAGCGTGGCATCGACGCGGCCGGCGAGCAGCTCGGTATAGGACGCCGCATCGCCACGGAAGGGAATGTTGAGCCCCTTGACGCCGGCATCCCTGAACAGGAGTTCGCCGGCAAGATGCGGCTGCGAGCCGGCGCCGGGCGAGGCGAAGGTCAGGCCATCCGGCTTCGATTTGCCGTAGGCGATCAATTCGGGGAGCTTCTTGAACGGCGCGTCTGCGCTGATGATCAGGAACAGCGGCGCGATCACCGCCATCGCGACGGGCTGCAGATCCTTGCGCTCGTAGGTCAGCTTGCCGAACAGCGCTTCGGCGGTGGCGTAGGGGGCCGCGACATAGAGGAGTGTGTAGCCGTCGCCCGGCGCATGCGCGACCGTGTCGTTGGCGATGCGGGTGCCGGCGCCAGGCTTGTTCTCGACGATGAACTGCTGGTGCAGGTTGCGGCCGAACTCTTCGGCCAGCAGCCGCAGCGAGATGTCGTTAGAGCCGCCGGGCCCGTAAGGGGAGATCAGCCGCACCATGCGCGACGGCCAGGCGTCCTCAGCGCGTGCGGAGAATGGAAGTCCGGATAGCGAAAGGGCGAGGGTGCCCAGGAATGTTCGCCGTGTTACGGTCATGGTGGCCTCCCGGTGGCGGAGCGCCGATTGTCTTGTTCATCGCTTGGCGCTCTTCTTGTTTTGCTTTTGTGTTTCGGTGGCCGGCGCCGCCCCAATCATGGTGCGGATGCTGTCGGCAAGAGCGGCAATGCGCGGGCCGATCTCGCCCTCCAGCTGGCCGGGCTGGAGCCGGAATGCGGGAATACCGCAATTGATCGAAAAGGCCTGCTTCGCCTCACGCGCATGAAACAGCGGCGCGGCGACCGCATGGATCGAGGCGATGTACTCGCCGAAGCACGTGCAGAAGCCGCGGCTGGCGCATTGGGCGAGGCCGGCGCGGTAGGTCTCGCGAAAGGCCGACCACAGCTCGGTATCCTCGCTTGCAATGCGCTCTTCGAGCAGCGCGGCATCGGCCTGCGGCAAGGTCGCCGCCGCGGCACGGCCCATGGCCGTCATCACCACGGAAATGGGCATGCCGATGTCGGGGACGTGCGGGCCGACGTCGCCGGAGCGCGCGGTCTCGACATAGATCATGGAGGTCGCATCGAGCAGGCCGATCGAGACCGTGCCGCGCACGCTTTGTGCCAGCTCCTGCATCATGGGACGCGCGACTTGGCGGAACTGCATGTCGGCGAGCAGCGGATGCGCCATGCGAAGTGCACGCGCGCCGACGCGATATTTGGCGCGTTCAGCATCGTAGCGGAGGTAGCCGAGCTCGGCGAGCGTATGCGTCAGCCGCGCCACCGTCGGGCGCGGAATCCCGGTGAGCGTCGACAGCTCCATGTTGCCGAGCTGCGTCGCCCCCGCCTTGAATGCTTCGAGCACCACGAGACCTTTTGCCAGGGTCGTCGCGAACGCGGCGTCGTCGATGCTGTCCGCCAGCGCGGCGGCGGCGGACGAGGAGGCGCGGATCGGTTTCGAGGCGGTTCTGGCCATACAGGATTAATGTACCCGGTCTGGCCTGTTGTCCAATAGATTCAGGAAATGTACATTTGTGTCCACTATCCGGACAATCCTGCGCTTCGGCGGCGGGGATAAAATGTGCGCGAAGAGCTCCGCCGCACACAGATTTTCGTCGTGATTCCGTGGCTTGTTGTGACAGGATTATTACGACTGAATGTCATATCAATTACAGCGGAGCGATTTATGTTGCAGTGGCAGGCGCGGACAAATCCCCTCGCGTGGTGGTGGGGCTCCCTGACGCTCGTCAGTGCTGCCAACATTCTCGTCTGGTTCATGCTGTACCGCGAGTTCTACCCGACGCCTGCCGCCAGCATCAGTGGCGGCTCCGACATCGGGCTGATGTTCCTGCTCTGCGCCGGCTATGTCTTCGGCTGCGCCTTCCGCTCGTTCCTGCCGCGCGCCGACGTGCAGCGCATCTGCCTGTTCGACACCTGGCTCTCCAGCGTCTTCGTCGGCCGCACGGTCGCGACGATTGCCGAACTGTGCTTCGCCGCGCAATGGGCGGTCATTCTGCATCAGCTCGGGACCATGACGGGCGCCGAGACGGTCGTGAACATCGCATGGGTGATCGTACCGATCATCATCATCGCGGAGTGCTTCTCCTGGTATGCGGTGGTGACGACCAACTTCCTCTTCAACGCGATCGAGAACTCGCTGTGGGCGGTGACGTTCTTCCTTGCGGGCATCGCGCTGTGCCGGCTCATGCCGGAATTCCAGGGACCAGTGCGTTGGGCGCTGATTGCCGGCATCGTCGGCATCGCCTGCTTTCTGGCCTTCCTCGTCACCGTCGACGTGCCGATGTATCTCAGCCGCTGGCGGGCAGGGCATGAAGAGGGCAACAGATTGCTCGGCTTCCTCGAAGGCCTGCATGACGTCTCGACCCGGTGGGTCGTGACCCACGACATCGCGCACTGGAAGGGCGAGCTGACCTGGATGTTCCTGTATTTCACCGCCGCCGTGTGGTCGAGCCTCGCGCTCTGTGCGCTCTACGCGATGGAAGGTTATCTCACGCGCTATCTGGCCTGAGCGATCAGGCCTCGCCGAGATCGACCTCCGTCAATATGCCCTGGCGCAGCGCCAGCCGGACCAGCTCGATGTCGGAGCCGACGCCGAGCTTGTCCTTGATCAGGGAATGCAGGTTCGCCACCGTCTTCGGGCTGACATGGAGCGTCTCGGCGATCTCCTCTGTCGTGTTCTCGGCGAGCAGCAGCCGCAGCACCTCGAACTCGCGCGGCGTGAGGACGTCGGCGGCCGAGCTTTCCCCGGCGAGCCGGCTCAGCGCGAGCTCATGGTCGATGTCGGGGCTGATTGCGATCTTGCCGGCGAGCACGTCCATCACGGCGCGCACCAGCGTCTCCGGTGGACTGGTCTTGGTGACGTAGCCCCTGGCGCCGGCGCGGATCGCCTGCACCGCAAAGCCGGCATTCTCGTGCATGGTGAAGACGAGGATCCTCGCGCCCTTGTCCCATTGCCTGATGCGCCTGACCGCCTCGATGCCGCCGATGCCGGGCATGCTCAGATCCATGATGACGAGGTCGGGCGCCTCCGATTTGTAGAGACGATAGGCCTCCGCGCCGTCGGCGGCTTCGGCGATGACGCGAAGTCCCGGCTGCTTCTGGAGCACGGAGCGATAGCCCTCGCGGACGACGGAATGGTCGTCGACCAGCAGAATGGTGGCATCGGCCGCGCTCATGCGGCATGCTCCAGCGGCGGCCGATCGGCGGCTGCGAGCGGAATGACCACGCGCAGTGCGGAGCCGCCGTTCGGCGCAGCCTCGAAGCTCAATTGGCCGCGCAAGGCTGCGACGCGCTCGCGCATGCCGAGCAGGCCCATTCCCGATTTCGCGACGGGATCGCTCGCGCGTCCGTCATCGTCGATCGCAAGCGCGATCTCGCCGGCCCCCATCGTCAATTCCAGGCTGACCTTGGTGGCGGCGGCATGCTTGGCGGCATTGGTGAGCGCCTCCTGCACGATCCGGTAGAGGCTGGCGCTGATCGTGGCCGGCAGGGTCTCGAATGCGCCGTCGAACCGGATCGAGAAGCGCGTCTCGCCGCGGCTGCGCCCGTTCCAGCCCGCGACGAGGCCTTCGAGGCTGGCGACGAGCCCGAGCTCCTCGACATCGGGTGGCCGCAGCCGGAACAATGTGCCGCGCAACGTTTCCATCATGCCGGTTGCGGTCCGCGCGATGCCGTCGCATTCGCCAAGCAGGGCAGGGCAGTCCTGCGCGGCGGTCTGGCGAGCGGAGGAGGCGAGGGCGCGGATGGCGGCGAGGGACTGGCCGAACTCGTCATGCAGCTCGCGCGCGAGATGGCGGCGCTCCTCGTCCTGGAGCGCGATCAGCTTTCGCGTCAGCTCGCTGCGTTCGGCAAGCGCGGTCTCGAGGCTTTCGGCGAGATGGTTAAAGCCGTCGCGGATCGCGGAGAGCTCGGCAAGGTCGAATGGCGGCAGCCGCGTGGTGAGATCGTTGGCGGCAATCCGCTCAAGGCCGGTGCGAATCATGCGGGTGGGGCGCAGCGCGCGTGCCAGTGCCGCGTAGACCAGGGCGCAGAGCAGCGGCAGCGCGATCGCCAGCGCGAGCATCAGGCGGCCGGCCTCGTGCCAGGCCTCCGCCGTCTGCACGGCCGGCTCGACCGAGACCACGGCGTCGCCGAGCTTCGCTCCGCGCACGATCACAGGCCGCGCCGCTTCGCGGCCGGGGTCGAACAGGCTGCGATAGAAGGCCGTGAAGGCTTGCGGCGGCGGGTTCGCCGGGGCGGGCGCGCCGCTGCAGAAACGCTGGAGGGTGTCGCCGCTCGTGCCGCGGAACGCCAGGCAGAGGCCCGGCGTCATCACATAGGCCGAAACGGGGTCGAGGTTGGGAAAGTCCGAGCGGGGGCTGGCCACCCACTGGATCTTGCCCTGCTGCAGCTCCAGCGTCTTGGCCACGATCGCGGCGATATCGTCGAGGCGCGCATGCGCCGCGCGGTCGGCCGTAATCAGGAAATAAGCGGAGATCGCGGTGAAGCAGGCGGCCGATATCGCGGCCACGCGCAACGTCAGACGGACTTTGAGATCGAACCTCGGGCGGTTCCACATCGGCAGGCACCTGGTGCGAACGGGTTTGTCGCGTCCGCATTAAACGGCAGATCGCATCCGGCGCAAAGCCGCCAGGCGTGAGTGCGGTGCACCGTCGTGAAATTTTCCCGGCCATCGCCGGGACCGGCGCCGCTGCATGGCCTCATTGCGCCGTCCAGATTGGCGCGCCGCTCCGTCATACGAGGCCCGCTCATGCACCTGCGCCGGTTGATCTTGTCTGCTTGTCTCCTCCTCCTTCTCCCGGCGTCTCATGCGCCGGCCGGCGCCGAGACCGCCATCGGCATCGCCATGGACGATTTCAGTTACACCGATACGTCTGCTGAACCTGCCAACCAGACCGCTGCCCACGAGCGACGGCTGGCGGCGTTCATGGCCGCGCTCCGGCAAGACATCGGCGGGGACCGGCGCTACCGGCTCGTGCCGTCGGCCCAGGACGGCGCGGCGTTCAAGGTCATCGGCGGCATCCAGAAGACGAGCACGCTGGTACAATGGGCCAAGGTCGCCGTGATCGACGTCGGCGCCAAAAAAGTCGTGATGGACAAGCTCTACACCTTCCGTGGCGACAATGATGAATCATGGCAGCGTGCCGAGATCTTCGTGTCGCGCGAGATCATGGCCGCACTCGGCACACCCGCGCCGATCGCACTGGCCGTGTTCGATTTCGAACTGGAGGATACGACCGCCGCCTCGGCGGGCGCGTCGGCCACCTCAGATGCGTCATATCTGGCCGAGGTCACCGGCAGCGTGCGCGACGCGCTGGGTCAATCTGGTCGTTACCGCATCGTCGATGTCGGCGGCGAGGTGAAGGCGCGTGCGTTGCGCGACTGTGACGGCTGCGAGGCAGCAATTGCGCAGAAGCTCGGCGCGGATCAGTCGCTGATCGGCGTGGTGCGGCGGGTCAGCCGTACCGAATATACGCTCGGCTTCCAGGTGCGCGATGCCAGGACCGGCGCGGTGCTGGCACGCGGCGACAGCGGCCTGCGCCTGGGCGCGGACTATTCCTGGAAACGGGGCGCGGTGCGGCTGGTCAGTGATCGCATGATCGAGAACCAGCCGCAGCAATAGGCCTCAGGCGCGGCCTCAGAACGTCAGCTGCACCTTCATCGACTGCGAGCGGTCGCTGGCGAGCTCGAACGCGGCGACCGCGTTCTCGAACGGCATGGTCGCCGTGATCAGCGGCTTGACGTCGATCAGGCCTTCCCCCATCAGCCGCACCGCCAGCTCGAATTCGGGGTCGAAGCGGAAGGTGCCGCGCAGCTGCAATTCCTTGGCGACGATCGAGTTGATCGGCAGCGTCATCTCGCCACCGAGGCCGAGCTGCACCAGCGTGGCACGGGGCCTGAGCACGTCGAGCGCGGTGCGGAGTGCGGCCTGATTGCCCGAGGCTTCGAACAGCGTGTCGAACACACCTTTGCCGGCGCGCCAGGGATCGAGGGCCGTGGCGTCGGCTGCGACATTGATGGCGTGAGTGGCGCCGAGCTTCCTGGCGACCGCAAGCGGTGCCTCCGCGACATCGGTGACCACGATCTCGGCCGCGCCGCCGAAGCGCGAGACCAGAATCATCAGCGCGCCGATCGGGCCGCAGCCGGTGATCAGCACGCGCTTGCCGAGCAGGGGCCCGGCCTGGTTGCCGGCATGCAGGCACACCGCGAGCGGCTCGGCGACCGCGGCTTCCGCCAGCGATAGCTTGTCGGTGATCGGAACGGCCTGCGCCGCATCGACGGTGATGAATTCGCGAAAGCCGCCCTGCACATGGGGAAAGCGCATCGCGCTGCCGAGGAAGCGCATGTCGAGGCACTGGTTGCGCATGCCTTCCTGGCAATGCAGGCACTGGCCGCACGGCTTGCTCGGGTTGACCGCGATTCGGGTGCCCGGCTTCACGTTCGTGACGCCGTCACCGACGGCTGCGACAACGCCGGCGATCTCGTGCCCCAGCGCCATCGGCTGCTGGATGCGCACGACACCGAAGCCGCCGTGATGATAGTAGTGCAGATCGGACCCGCAGATGCCGCCGTTCGCGATCTTGACGCGGACTTCGCCCGGGCCGGGCGCTGCATCCGGATAGAGGTCGATCCGCAGATCTTTTGGTGCATGAATGACGACGGCGCGCATGCTCTCGTTCCCTGTTCGCGATTACATCGCGGCGATCATGCCGCCATCGACATAGATGATCTGGCCGTTGACATAGGTCGAAGCATCCGACGCCAGGAAGATCGCAGCGCCGACCAGCTCGTCCGGTCGGCCCCAGCGCTTGGAGGGAACGCGGCCCATCAGCCAGTTGTTGAAGTCGGTGTTGTTGACCAGCGCCTCGTTCATGTCGGTCAGCATGTAGCCGGGGCCGATCGCGTTGGCCTGGATGCCGTGCTGGGCCCATTCCACCGCCATCGAGCGGGTCAGGTTCTTGATGCCGCCCTTGGCGGCGGTGTAGGGCGCAATCGTGGGACGCGCGAGCTCGCTGCCGAGCGAGCCGATATTGATGATCTTGCCGTGCTTGCGCGGGATCATGCGCCTGGCCGCCTCGCGGCCGATCACGAAGGCACTGGTGAGGTTGGTCTCGATCACCTTGCGCCACTCGTCGGTGGTGAACTCCACCAGCGGCTTGCGGTGCTGGATGCCGGCATTGTTGACGAGGATGTCGACCGCGATGCCCTTGTTGTCGAAGTCGTTGAAGGCGGCGACGATCGCAGGCTCGTCGGTGACGTTGAAAGCAGCACCCTCCGCCTGGTGGCCGGCAGCGCGAAACTCGGCGACGGCCTGCTCGACGCGCTTGGGATCGACGCCGTTGATGATCAGCTTGGCGCCGGCCTTGGCCATGCCCTCGGCGATGGCGCGGCCGAGCCCGCGGGAGGAGCCGGTCACGAGCGCGGTGCGGCCGGAAAGGTCGAACAGGGCGGTGCTCATCTCAAAATATCCTTAAGAGTTGGAACGGCGCACGGTCAGATCGGACCGGTCGAATACGGCGGGCAGAAGGTCGACGCCGAGGCCGGGGCCTTCCATCGGATAAACAAAACCGTCCTTGATCGTGGGCATGGTGGTGACGAGCTCATTATACCAGCCCTTGTAGAAGGCGCGCACCGATTCCTGGATCAGCGTGTTGGGCTGGCTGAACGACATGTGGATGGCGGCGATGAAGCCGATCGGACCGATGCAGTCGTGCGGTGCGAAGGGCCGGTGATAGGTCTCGGCCATCGCCGCGATCTTTCGGCCTTCGGTGAGGCCGCCGGTCCAGCACAGATCCGCCATCACCACGTGCATGGCGTCGCGGTCGAGCATGTCCTTGTAGGGGAAGCGCGACCCCAGCGTCTCGCTGGCGCAGACCCAGACGTCGGTGCAGCGGGCGTATTCGGCCAGCGCTTGCGGCGAGTTCATCCGGATCGGGTCTTCGTACCAGGTCGGCTTGTAGGGCTCGAGCGCGCGCGCAATCTGTTTCGCGGTCGGCAGGTTCCAGAGCGAATGAAGCTCGACCATGATCTCCATCTTGTCGCCGACGGCCTTGCGGATTTTTTCAAACGGCTCGATCGCGTGCTTCATCTGGGCGGCGGTGATGTACAGGCCCTTGTTCTCCTGCGCCGCCGGATCGAACGGCCAGATCTTCATCGCCGAGATGCCGCTCTCCAGCAGGTTTTCGGCAAGCGCATCGGCGTTGTTCATGAAGCCGTCGAGGTCTTCGTAGGGCCCCTGGGAGCCACCGAGATTCCAATTCGCGACCGGGCTGATATTGGTGGAGCGGACATATTGGGTGCCGGCGCAGGTGTTGTAGATGCGCTGCTTGTCCCGGCAGAGGCCGCCGAGCATCTGGTGCACCGGCTGATTGCAGACCTTGCCGAACAGGTCCCATAGCGCAATGTCGATCGCCGAAGCCGCGCGATATTCGACGCCGGTGGACGACTGCGCCATCGGCAGGTTCAGCATGTCGCGATGGATCGCCTCGATGTGCAGCGGATTGCGGCCGAGCAGGCGGCCGGCAAAGGTGTCGTGGATCTGGGCCTCGACCGCGCTGGCGCCGTAGAAGGTTTCGCCGAGACCGATCATGCCCGTGTCGGTGTGGACGCGCACCCAGATGACGTTGGAGAATTCTTCGGTGCGCAGCGTCTCGATCGACGTGATCTTCACGGCAATACTCCTCCCATCGCAGGCGCGCGCAGCGCCGTTTTGTTGTCATTCCGCACCGCAACATGGTGCGGGCAGGGGTCAAGTCTTACGCTCGCTTGTAATATATCACAACATGTTTTAGGGATATCACCAACAAGGCGCCGCCCTGCAACGACGGCGCGGGCTGAGGGGAGAGACGACATGGCAACGCGCAAGCGCGCGCTCGAGGTGGTGAGGAACGACGACGGCGAGGGCAAGCCCTCCCGGCGCAACCGTCTCAACTTCTTCGAGCTGGCGTATCAAAGGATCGAAGAGCTGCTCGTCCATTGCGAGCTCAAGCCCGGCCAGTTCATGACGATGCTGGAATTGCAGCATATCACCGGCTTCGGCCGCACGCCGGTTCATCACGCCGTCAATCGTCTCTCCGCCGATACATTGATCATCATCCGTCCGCGCCACGGTCTGCGCATTGCGCCGATCGATCTGGCACGCGAGCGCATGCTGCTGGCCTTGCGCCGCGACATGGAGCGCTTCGTGATCCGGCTCGCGGCCGATCGCGCCAGCCTCTCGCACCGCAATCAGGCGCTGCATATCGAGCGACTCTTGCGCGAGCGCCGCGCCAATCTGACCCTCGACGAGTTCAATCATATCGACCGCCGCATCGACGCGCTGGTGCTGGAGGCGGCAGGCGAGCCGTTTCTGGTGCACACGCTGCGGCCATTGCACACGCTGTACCGGCGCATCGGCTACATCCACCACCGTTTCATGCCGGGGCAGGCCGAACTGTCAGGAACAATCGATCATCATCTGGCTATTCTTAATGCGGTTGCCAATCGTCGCGTCGAGGACGCGGTGAAGGCCAGCGATGCACTGATCGACTACATGGGCGAGATGTTCACCGGCATGGAGGTGGGGATCGACCCGCGCCTGCTCGATTGCAGCATCGAGCCGCTGCTCGGCACGTAAAAATTCAGGAGGACCAAAGATGTCGACGATGGCGATGCCACAACCGACCGCGAGCGAAGCCGCGGTCCGCTACCTCATCACGAACTACAGTCCCAAGGGCAACAAGGTCGGCTGGCTGATGATGGCCTCGATCCTGGTCGAAGCCTGGGACCTCTATTCGATCGCCTTCGTGCTGATCTTCATCAAGGAGCAGTTCAATCCCGATCCGCTAATGCTGGGCCTGGCCGCGGCCGGTACGCAGGGCGGCGCCATGATCGGCGCACTGCTCGGCGGCTGGCTCTCCGACAAGATCGGCCGCCGTGTCATGTTCCTGGTGACGATGGTGATGTTCATCGTGCTGGCGCTGGCACAGGCCTTCGTGCCCAGCGTCGGCTGGCTCGTCGTGATCCGCTTCCTGCTCGGCATACCGCTCGGTTCGGACATCTCGACCGGCTACACCTACATCATGGAATCAATGGCCAAGGGTGAGCGCGAGGTCATGGGTAACCGCTGGCAGTTCATGTTCGCGGTCGGCGAGGTCTTGACGATCGGCGTCATCGTGATCTTCCTGCTGTTCGACATTCACCACGAGACGCTGTGGCGGGTGACGCTCGGCCTCGGCGCGCTGCCGGCGCTGATCATCCTGGTCATGCGCCACGACGTGCCTGAGACGGCGGTGTGGCTGGTGCAGAAGGGACGCTACCGCGAGGCCAAGCAGGTCGCGCGCGAGATGTTCAACGATGATCTCGCCATGCTGCCGGACCATGACGTGGAGATGCCGAAGGTCTCCACCCGCGCCTTCCTCGCCGACCTCAAGAAGGATCCGATCCGCTGGCGCGCCACGATCTATGGCTGGATCGCCTGCTTCGCGCAAGCCAGTGAGTTCTCGACCTTCGCGTTCTACCTGCCGGTGCTCTTTGTGATGGTCGGCGTGTCCAGCGTGCTCGGCATCAATCTGGTGACGATGGCGCTGTTCTCGTTCGCCGCCGTGTCGGGCTGGGTCGGTCCGCTGCTGACGCCGAAGATCGGCCACCGCGGCATCTCGATCGCGGGCTTCTCGATCGTGCTGGTCTCGCTGCTGGTCGCGGCCTTCGCGCTCTACACCGACAACAAGATCCTGCTGCCGTTCGCGGCTGCTGCGATGCTGTGGGGCCATTATTGGGATGCGTCGAACTGCATGACGATCCCGACCATGGTCGCAAAGCCGAAATATCGCGGCACCGCCAGCGGCTTCGCCTACATGTTCGTGAAGCTGCCGTCGTTCCTGGCGATCTTCCTGTTCCCGACGGTGTTCGCTGCGATCGGGCAGGCCAATGCCACGCTGATGGTCGCGATCTTCCCGCTGATCGGATTGCTCGCCGCAATCTTCATCCTGCCGGAAGTCTACGGCTACGAGAACGATTGACGATGCGTGACCCCGGTCGCGGCCGCGATGGCCGCGATCGGGCTTTTCCTGTGGACGTGGCGCGCCAAGGGCTACGGGCTTAGGAAGATGGGATCGATCCCAGCACCGTGGCCGAGCAGGCCGATCACCTGAAGCTGTGCGCTGTGCAGGTCGATCTCCACGATGGCGAACAGGGTCAGCAGCACCACGACCGAAAAGACCAATAGCGGGTGGGATGCTTCACCCCGGCCTTGGTCCGCTGTGGTGAAGCCTTGAAACGTGCGGCGCAGGGAGAAGCTCTGCGGCAATGCCTTCGACTGGATCTGCATGATGAACCTTCCTTGCCGCGCGGTATCAGGCCGCGCGACAAGGTGCAGTATAGGCCCGGCGTCAGCGGCGACATTGATGCGCCGCAAACTGCGCGCGATTACCGGATCGCGGCCGCAAGCGCCGCGATCAAGGCGGGCGGCGTCACCATCACTCCGAGCTTCAGAAACGGCCAGGCGCCGACCTCGATCTTTTCCCGCCGCAACGCCACCAGCCACAGGATGGTGGCGAGCGAACCGGTCACCGACAGATTCGGCCCGAGATCGACGCCGATCAGGATGGCGCTCACGACCGGCGCGGGCAAGTGATCGCTGGCGGCGACCGAGCCGGCAACGAGGCCGACGGGAAGATTGTTGGCGATGTTGTCGGCGATCGCGGTGGCGATGCCGACGCTCCAGGCCGCCTTCGTCACGGATTGCCCGACAGCTTCATGCAGCAGCGCGCTGAGCTGCCCGATCACGCCGGTCTTGATCAGCGCTTCCACCATCACGAACAGCCCGCCGACCAGCGGCAGCACGCTCCAGGAGACGCCGCGCAGCACGGGGAGCGGCGATTGCCGGTTGAGCAGCAGCACGATTGCGGCTGTCACCACGCCGCAGATGAAGGTCGGCAGGCCCAATTGCTTGTCCAGCGCGGAGGCGGTGACCAGCACGATTCCGATCGCCACGATGCCGATGGCCGTCAGCTTGCCGCCGCGGCCGAGCTTTGGATGCGGCACGCTGCGCGCGATCGTCTCTTCCTTCAAGGCGCGGTGCTGGGTCAGGCGCAGCACGACATAGGTCAGAAGGATCGAGGCCGCCGAGGGCAGGGCGAACAGGCGCAGCCATTCGGTGAGCGCAGGCATGTGGGCCCCGAACACGACGAGATTGGCCGGGTTGGAGATCGGCAGCACGAAGCTTGCGGCGTTGGCGATGAAGGCGCAGACGAAGAGATAAGGCAGCGGCTTGGCGCCGGCGGCGCGCGTCGCGGCATAGACGGCGGGCGTCAGCACGATCGCGGTGGCGTCGTTCGAGAGCAGGACGGTGACGAGCGTGCCGACGATGTAGATCAGCAGGAACAGCCGCTGCGGCGAGCCGCCGGCATATTCCACGGCGAGCGCCGCGAGATAGTCGAACAGGCCTTCGAGCCGCGCCAGTTCGGCGATCAGCATCATGCCGATCAGGAACAGATAGACATCCACGCCTTTTTCGATGCCGGTGAGCGCATCCCGCCACGGCAGCAGGCCGAGCAGCACCAGCGCACTGGCGCCGATGACGGCCCAGATCGCCTCCGGCAGGCGAAAGGGCCGGATGATGACGCCCGCGGTCGCGGCTGCGATGATGCTCCAGGCCAGGATGGCGTCAGACGGCACGTTCGATCCCTAGGATGTGTCGGTTCATTCGGCAGCGATAGCGGAAGCCGCCGCCGCTGTCTTCCCCCGCGGGCGCGGACCGCCGTCTGCGAATCGCCGCGGCTCGGTGCCGAGTTTCGGTCTATGATTTTGTTCAAAAGCCTGTTGGGTTGGAGCGGCGCGATAGCGCCGTCATTGCGAGGAGCTCTTGCGACGAAGCAATCCAAGCTGCGCCGCCGGATGATTCTGAATCGATTCGCCGCGCTCGAAATGACGCAGTCCGTGCCGCGTTCTCGCGATCGTCACACTCACCGCGCCATCGACGGCTTTGCCGTGATCGCCTTGCGCAAAATGCGCGACAGCGCTTCGACCGAATACGGCTTCTGGATCAGCTCGAAACCGCGATCGGCGTTCTCGGCGAGAACGTTGCTGTAACCAGAGGTGAGCACGACGGGCAGGCCCGGATAGCGTTCGCGGATGATGCCGGCGAGCTCGACGCCGTTCATGCCGGGCATGATGACGTCGGAGAAGACGAGATCGACGGCGAACTCGTTCTCGCCGAGGATGGCGAGCGCCGCATTGGCGTTGGCGGCGCGGCGAACGACATAGCCGAGGTCTTCCAGCAGCTCCGTGGAGAAGCGACCGACCTCGTCGTCGTCTTCCACCACGAGCACGCGATAGCCGCGCCCGGTGGCCGCGGCCTCATAGGTCAGCGCCGCGGCTTCCTGATCCGTCGCGGGGCTTTGCGCCCGCGGCAGATAGATGGTGAAGGTCGCACCTTCACCATGTGTGCTCGTCACGGCGATGTCGCCCTCGGACTGCTTTGCGAAGCCGAAGGCCTGGCTCAGGCCGAGGCCGGTGCCCTTGCCTACCTCCTTGGTGGTGAAGAACGGTTCGAAGATGGCCTCGATGTTTTCGGGCGCGATGCCGCTGCCGGTGTCGGCGACCGAGATCGCGACAAAGTCGCCGCCGCGCGCCGGTTGCGCGCGAAGGTTGGGGATGCCCTGAACTTTCCGGACCGCGATGGTGAGGCGGCCTTCGCCGTCCATGGCGTCGCGTGCGTTGATGGCGAGGTTGATCAGCGCGGTCTCGAATTGCGCGATATCGGCGACCGTGAAGCAGTCGCCATCGTGAACCTCCACCGCGATTTCGATGCGAGCACCGACCAGCGGCCGGACCAGTTGCGCGACGCCTTCAATCTGGCTGCCGACGTTGAATATCTGGGGTTTCAGTGGCTGCCGGCGCGCAAACGCCAGCAGCTGGGCGGTCAGCTTGGAGGCACGCTCGACAGTGTCGGAGATGGCATCGACATAGCGGCGGCGGCGCTCCTCCGGCAGCTCGCGGCGCCGCAGGAAATCGGTGGCCGAGCGGATGATGGTAAGCAGATTGTTGAAGTCGTGCGCGACGCCGCCGGTGAGCTGGCCGATCGCCTCCATCTTCTGCGATTGCCGCAGCGCTTCCTCGCCGCGGCGGCGCTCGGTGATGTCCACCGCCTCGGGCACCGCGCCGGTGATGTTGCCGTGGCGGTCGAGCACCGGGCGCATGCCGAACTCGAAATCACGCTCGCCGATGGGAAGGCGCAGGCGCATCTCCAGCCGCACGGCTTCGCCTTTCAGCACGGTGTCGAAGGCCTCGCGCACGCGCGCACTCATGCTCTCTGTCGTGCTGAACCAGGGCGTCTGCCATAACGGCTTTCCGATCACGTCCACAGGGCTCGCCTTGATGGCGTCGAGCACGGTCGTGTTGGCGTAAAGCAGCTCGCCCTTGAGATTGACGAGACCCTGATATTGGTTGCTGGTCTCCAGGATCGCGCGCAGCCGCGCCTCGTTGGATTCGAGCTCGGCGGTGCGCTCGGCGATGCGTTCTTCCAGCGTCTCATTGAGCTGCCGGAGCTCGATCTCGGCCTGCTTGGCCACCGTAATGTCATGGGCAACGCCGATGAAGCCGATATGCCTGCCGGTCGGGTCCCAGCGCGGCTGCGATTCCGAACGCAGCCAGCGCCATTCACCGGCGGCGTTCTTGTAGCGGGCTTCCAGCACGAACGGTTTGAGCGATGCTTCACCCTGAACGGACTGCTGCAGCACATGCGGCAGGTCGTCCGGATGGAGCACCTTGCGCCAGTCGAAGGAGATGGCCTGGTCATAGGGCAGGCCGACGAAATCGACATAGGCCTGGTTGGCGAAGGACCGTGTGCGGTCGAGTTTCGTGACCCAGATCGGCACCGGGGCGCTGTCGGCGATCAGCCGGAAGCGCTCCTCGCTCTCGCGCAGGGTCTCGCGCACCAGCATCTGGTCGGTGACGTCGATATGGGCGCCGACGAGGCGGAGGGCACGGCCGCCACCGTCGCGCTCGATTTTGGCAACGACGCGGATCCAGCGGGTCTCGCCGTCGCTCGGGCGGATGATGCGGTATTCGGCGGTATAGTCCTCGCTGGTGCCGGACAGCGCGTCGATGAAATGCTTCACCGTAGCGTCCCGGTCGTCGGGATGAATGCGGTTGATCCAGTCCTCGTGCGACTCGTCGGCGGCTTCCGGCGGCAGGCCGTGGAGCATCAGATATTCCGGCGAACGGCGGTTCTTGAAGCCTTCGCGGAAGTCGACTTCGAGACCGCCGACCTTGCCGATGCGCTGGATGCGCGCAAGCTCGGCTTCGCGCTCCTGGAGCGCGCGATAGGCGTTGTCGCGCTCGCGTGCGACGTCTTCCAGGTGCTGGCGCAGCCTTTCGGCGGCGAAGGTCTCGGGCAAAGGATCGTTCAAGGCGGTGGCCGTTGTGATGCGGGAGCGCACGTGGCCGACCGATATTCACACAGACGAAGCGTGATGGCCATTGCTCAAAGGAAATATGGAAAGAAAGACGTCGCCGAATGCAGTGTGGTGGGCATGAACGAACGCCGAGTCTGGCTATTTGTTCCGAACCTTGGAACGATGAGCCTTCCGGGCGCGTATCTCCGGGGCGCCACAACTTTCATTCCCAAAAGCTCCCTTTCCGAAGAGGCTAAATCTTGAAGCTTTTTGTCTGCCAGGCCTGCGGCAACGTCCTCTATTTCGAGAACCGCGCCTGCGAACGCTGCGGGCATCGCGTCGCGTTCTTGCCCGAGAAGGAGACGATGTCGGCGATCGAGCCCGACGGGGAGGCTCAAGGTGGGGTCTGGCGGACGCTGGCTACCAAGGGCGAAAGTCGCATGCTGTGCAGCAATGCCGAGCATGATGCGTGCAACTGGCTGACGGATTTGGGCGATACCACCGGCTATTGCCGCGCCTGCCGCCATAACGGCGTCGTCCCGGACCTGTCGGATCCGGCGCAACTCGCCGGCTGGCGGGAGCTGGAAATGGCGAAGCACCGGCTGTTCTATTCCCTGATCCGCTGGAAGCTGCCGCTCCAGACCCGGCAGGACAATCCCGAACATGGCCTGATCTTCAATTTCCTCGCCGACGATCCGCAGAGCGGGCAGAAGGTCCTGACCGGCCACGACAACGGCCTGATCACGATCGCGCTGACCGAGGCCGACGACATCGAGCGCGAGCGGCGCAGGCTGGTGATGGGCGAGGCCTACCGGACGCTGCTCGGGCATTTCCGCCACGAGGTCGGGCACTATTTCTGGGACGTGCTGGTGCGCGACGGCGGCAAGCTCGACGAATGCCGCGCCGTGTTCGGCGACGATTCCGCCGATTACGGCCAGGCCCTGCAGCGCCACTATGCCGATGGCGCCCCGCCGGACTGGCAGCAGAACTACGTTTCGGCCTACGCGACGACGCATCCGTGGGAGGATTTCGCCGAAACCTGGGCGCACTATCTTCACATCGTCGACACCCTGGAGATGGCCAGCGAGTTCGGCATGGAGGTGCGCCCCAAGGTCGATCGCGACGGGGAGTTGACGGCGCGCATCCGCTTCAACCCTTACGAAGCGAGGGACGTCGAGGCGATCGTCAACGCATGGCTGCCCTTCACCTTCGCCATGAACAGCGTCAACCGCGCCATGGGCATGCGCGACCTCTATCCGTTCATCCTCTCGCCGGTCGTCGTCGAGAAGCTCGGCTTCATTCACGGCCTGGTCCGGGACGTGGGCAAAGCCGGGAAGCCGTAGGCCCTTCGGGGCCTGCCAGGCCCGTTTCGGTCTTGCTTTGGTCTTGCGCTGGTACGCCAGAGGACCCGGATTTTGACCGTTGCCTCCGGCCTATTTTGATGTACCACGGGAGCCACACGGCCCTCCCATAGGCTCCAACGGCCAGGGAAGGGTCCCGCCCAAGGTCGAGACTCAAGAAAAGCATGTTCAAACGCATTCTGATCGCCAATCGCGGCGAAATCGCCTGCCGGGTCATCAAGACCGCTCGCCGCATGGGAGTTCAGACGGTCGCGGTGTATTCCGAGGCCGACCGCGACGCCCTCCATGTCGAGATGGCCGACGAGGCCGTGCTGATCGGCCCGCCGGCTGCGGCCGAGAGTTATCTGGTGATCGAGAAGATCGTGGAGGCCTGCCGCAAGACCGGCGCCGAGGCCGTGCATCCCGGTTACGGCTTCCTGTCTGAGCGCGAGGCGTTTCCGCGCGCGCTCGAGGCGGCCGGTATCGTCTTCATCGGCCCCAACCCGGGTGCGATTGCGGCGATGGGCGACAAGATCGAATCCAAGAGGGCTGCCGCGAAGGCAAAAGTCTCGACCGTGCCCGGCTATCTCGGCGTCATCGAGGACGCCACGCACGCGGTCAAGATCGCCGACGAGATCGGTTATCCCGTGATGATCAAGGCCTCGGCCGGCGGTGGCGGCAAGGGCATGCGCATCGCGCATTCGACCTCCGAGGTCGCCGAAGGATTCAACCTCGCCAAGGCCGAGGCCAAGGCCTCGTTCGGCGACGACCGGGTCTTCATCGAGAAGTTCATCGTCGACCCCCGCCACATCGAGATCCAGCTGCTCGGCGACAAGCACGGCAACGTGATCTATCTCGGCGAGCGCGAATGCTCGATCCAGCGCCGCAACCAGAAGGTCATCGAGGAAGCGCCGTCGCCGCTGCTCGACGAAGCCACTCGCCGCAAGATGGGCGAGCAGGCAGTCGCACTCGCCAAGGCCGTGAATTACGACTCTGCCGGCACCGTCGAATTCGTCGCGGGGCAGGACAAGAGCTTCTACTTCCTGGAGATGAACACGCGCCTCCAGGTCGAGCATCCCGTCACCGAGCTTGTCACCGGCGTCGACCTCGTCGAGCAGATGCTCCGCGTTGCCGCCGGCGAGAAGCTCGCCATTGCGCAGAAGGACGTCACGCTCACGGGCTGGGCAGTGGAGTCGCGTCTCTACGCCGAAGACCCGTTCCGCAACTTCCTGCCCTCGATCGGGCGCCTCGTGAAATACCGTCCGCCGGCGGAAGCGAGCCAGGACGGCATCACCGTGCGCAACGACACCGGCGTGCAGGAGGGCGGCGAGATCTCGATCCATTACGATCCCATGATCGCCAAGCTCGTCACCCACGCGCCGTCGCGCGCGGCCGCGATCGAGGCGCAGGCCACCGCGCTGGACTCATTCTATGTGGACGGCATCCGTCACAACATCCCGTTCCTGTCGGCGCTGATGCATCATCCGCGCTGGCGCGAAGGCCGGCTCTCCACCGGCTTCATCGCCGAGGAATTCCCCAAGGGCTTTGCCGTGCGCGTGCCGGAAGGCGAGGTCGCACGGCGGCTTGCCGCGGTCGGCGCCGCCATCGATCACGTGCTCGGCGAGCGCAAGCGGCAGATCTCGGGTCAGATGGGCGGCCGCATCGTGCAGCGCGAGCGGCGCCGTGCGGTCTGGCTCGAGCGCCAGGAGATCCTGCTGGAGATCGCGCGCGAGGGCGAGGCGGTCGCGGTGCGTTTCCTCGATGCCGACGGCAAGGCCGGCAATGCGCATCTGTTGCAATCGCCGTGGAAGCCGGGCGATCCGGTCTGGCAGGGCACCATCGACGGGCACCTCGTGGCGGTGCAGGTGCGCCCGATCGCGAACGGCATCCGCCTCGCGCATCAGGGCGTCGAGGTGCCGGTCTATGTCTGGACCGAAGCGGAAGCTGCCTCGGCGCGGCTGATGCCGGTGACCACGGCTGCCGACACCGGCAAGAAACTGCTTTGTCCAATGCCCGGTCTCGTGGTCTCGATCGCGGTCACCGAAGGGCAGGAGGTCAAGGCCGGCGAGACGCTCGCGGTGGTTGAAGCCATGAAGATGCAGAACGTGCTGCGCGCCGAGCAGGACGGCACCGTAAAGAAGATCCACGCCACCGCCGGCGCGACGCTTGCGGTGGACGCGCTGATTTTGGAGTTTGCGTAGGGGCCCAATGTCGTCCTGGCGAAAGCCAGGACCCATTACCCCAGGGAGTAGTTGTTGATGGCGATGGTGGCCGTCATTTTCTGCCACCATATCCAATTGTGGTAATGGGTCCTGGCTTTCGCCAGGACGACGGCGGGGACGCAATTCGCACTAACCGAGACATCACCATGGCCTTTCGTTCCCGCCGCGAAAAACTGCGAGCGATCCTGTCGGGCGGGACGTGCGTCCATCCCGGCTCGGTCTACGACGCCATCTCGATCCGCATCGCCGAGGATCTCGGTTTCCCGCTCGGCATGTTCGGCGGCTCGGTGGCTTCGCTCGCGGTGCTCGGCGACCCCGACATCACGCTGATCACGCTCACCGAGCTTGCCGAGCAGATGCGGCGGATGTCGCGTGCGGCAGCGCTTCCGGTGCTGGTCGATGCCGATCACGGCTATGGCAACGCGCTCAACGTGCGCCGCACGGTGCAGGAGCTGGAGACGGCGGGCGCCGCCGGCCTCACCATAGAGGACACGCTGCTGCCGGCTGGGTTCGGCGAGGCGAAGACGCAGCTGATCTCGCTGGAGGAGGGCGTCGGCAAGATGAAGGCGGCACTCGACGGCCGCGGCGATCCCTCGCTCGTCATCATGGGCCGCACCGGCGCGGCCTCGATCACCTCGATCGGGGATGCGATCCGCCGCGCCAGGGCCTATGAGGCTACCGGCGTCGACGCCCTGTTCTTCACCGGCATCAAGTCGCGTGCCGAGCTCGAAGCCATCGCATCTGCGACGCGCCTGCCGATCGTGCTCGGCGGCGCGCCGGAGGAGCTGAACGTGCTCGAATACCTCGCGGGCCAGCGCGTGCGCATCGCGCTTCAGGGCCATGCGCCGATCGCGGCCGCAACACAGGCCGTTTACGAGACGCAGAAGGCGCTACGCGACGGCACTGCGCCGAAGAATCTCAAAGGCCTCCCGTCATCGGACCTGACCAGCCGCGTCACGCGCGAGGGCGACGTCAAGGCGCGTAGCGCCGATGTCCTTGGACTGAAACAATGAGCCGGGCGATCCTCCAGGTCATGATCCGCGGCCGTGTACAGGGCGTCGGCTACCGGGCTTGGCTCGAGCATCAGGCGACGACGTGCGGTCTCGAAGGCTGGGTCCGCAACCGCCGCGACGGCAGCGTCGAAGCGCTGTTCGCAGGACCGCCGAAGCACGTCGCCGACATGGTGGCGCTGTGCCGCCACGGCCCGCCGTCTTCGCGTGTCGACAGTGTCACCAGCGAGACGGCCGATGTCGGCGAGCTGAACTTGCGCCGGGCAGGCGAGGCGTTTTCGGTGTTGCCGACGGTATAGCCAGAGAATTACCGCGGCAGCTTGGCGATCGCTTCGCTCAATTCGTGGATCTCGTAGGGCTTGCGCAGGATCGGGAAATCGCCGCGCACGCCTGCGGCGACTTCGCTGTAGCCGGTGGCGAGCAGAATCGGCAGGCCGGGGCGGATCTGGCGGAGGTGATGGGCCAGGCTGAGCCCGTCCATCTTGCCGGGCATGACGATATCCGAGAACACGAAGTCGACGCCGTTCTTCTCGATCTCGCTCAAGGCGGCTTCGGCGTCCGCGACCCGGCGCACCTGATAGCCGAGCTGCTCCAGGAGACCGATGCTGACGGCGGCGACGTCCGGATTGTCCTCGACCAGCAGCACCGTGCCGCTGCCTTGGAACGCCGGTTCTCCCGCCGCCTCGCGCGATGGTTCGTCTTCTCCGCGCGGCAGGAGGATGGTGAAGGTGGTGCCCTTGCCGAGCGCGCTCGCGACCCGGATCGTGCCGCCGGCCTGATGGGCGAAGCCGTGCACCTGGGAGAGACCGAGGCCGGTGCCCTTTCCGATCGGTTTGGTCGTGAAGAACGGCTCGAAGATCTTGTCGAGAACGTCGGAGGGAATGCCGAGGCCGGTATCGCTGACGTCGATCGCGATGAATTCGCCGACGAGGGGGTCCTCGTTGAGCACGAGATTGCGCGCTGCGATCGTCACCGCGCCTCCGTCGGGCATCGCGTCGCGCGCATTGATGACCAGGTTGAGCAGCGCGGTCTCGAGCTCGGAGACGTCGGTCCTGATCGGCCAGACGTCGCCGCTGACGTCGAAAGCCAGCCGCACGGAGCTGCCGACGCCGGCATCGAGCACCTCGCGGATCGCCGCGATGCGGTCGGCGAAGTCGATCGCCTGCGGATTGACGCTCTGCCGCCGCGCGAAGGTGAGGAGCTGGTTGGTCAGCGCCGCGCCGCGCCTGGTGGCGGTCTCGATGGCCGAGATCGCGCGCTGAAGCTTGGCTTCGTCGTCGGCCCCTCGCTTCAGCATGTGGAGGCTGCCGCTGATGATCATCAGGAGGTTATTGAAGTCGTGGGCGACCCCGCCGGTGAGCTGGCCGAGCGCATCGAATTTCTGGGATTCGGCGAGCTGCTTCTGCATCGCCTCGAGCTTGAGCTGGGTATTGCGGCGCTCGGTGATGTCGCGCGTGATCTTGGCGAAGCCGACCAGCTCGCCGGCCTCGTAGATCGGATCGATCACGACGCTGGCCCAGAAGAAAGTGCCGTCCTTGCGGACGCGCCAGCCTTCCTCCTCGTAACGGCCCTTTTCCCGCGCAATCCCGAGCGCACGGGCGGGCTTGCCGTTGGCGCGGTCGGTCTCGGTGTAGAAACGGGAAAAGTGCTGGCCGAGGATCTCCCCGGGGGAATAGCCCTTGATGCGCTCGCCGCCGATGTTCCAGCTGGTGATTCTTCCGGTGGGATCGAGCATGTAGAGCGCGTAGTCCGCAACTCCTTCAACTAACAGGCGGAAACTGCGTTCGCTTTCGAACAAGTCCCTCTGCTGACTAGACTTCTCGACCATTCCCGGACCCTGCCTCAACGGGGGCAAACGCAGCACGTGGCGGATTGTTCCCGCGGGTTTGGAACCTTTTTAGGCAATATTGCGAGCCCGTATGCAGGACGCAGTCTAGCAGACACACGCAGCGCATTCGAGCCGGAAAGCCGTCCAGAGTCAGACCGCCGCCGCGCTCCGAAACGTCGCGGCCACCGCGCGCAATGCCGCGAGCTTGGCGGGATCGCTGACCTTCGAATGCAGCATCACTTTGGAGTTGCCGAGTTTCGGCAGCTTATGGGTCGGCCCGATATCGACCAACCCGGGAGGCGCGATCCGTCGCGCCAGCGGCGCGATTGCAAGTCCGGCAAGTGCGGCCGCCACCACCGCCGTGACGCCGCCGCCGACAAAACGCTCGCGCCAGGCGAGGCCGGCCTTGTCGAGCGCGCGCACCGCGATCGCACGGACCCCGCAGGGCGGGGCGAGGGTTGCGAGCGGCAGCGCTTCGCCCTTGGGCACGGTGAAGCGTCTTGACGCGAACCAGCCGAACTCGTCCTCGGCCAGCTTCTCGCCGCCGCGGCGGCTGCCTTCCTGGCGCACGATCACCGCATCCAGTTCGCCCGCATCATAGGCCTCCTGCATCTCGCGCGAGAAGCCGATGGTGACAGCGAGCGTGAGGTTCGACGACATCGCATGCAGGCGTTCGAGCAGGGGTACCAGCTCCGGCCCCGCGGCGTGGTCGGAGATGCCGAGCGAGAGCGACTGCGCGACCGAGGCCTCGCCCGACAGCGCGCGGTCATGTGCCGCGATCAGCGCCCGGGCGCGCTCGAGGAACATCGCGCCGTCTGCCGTGAGCCGGACCGCCCGCGGCGAGCGCTCGACGAGGCGCTTGCCAAGCAGCGTTTCCAGCCGTTGCAGCTTCAGACTGACCGCCGCCTGGGTCGTGCCGAGCGCTTCGGCGGTGCGGGTGAAGCTCTGGAGGTCGGCGACCAGCAGGAAGGCCTGGACGGTGGCGATATCGAGCGTTGCTGTCATTATGATATGTTATCACTGCTATCAAAGGAGATAAGATACCAAAATGTCGAGGGCCGGTCTAGCTTCTTACCAACGCCGCGCGAACCGCGCGACATGATGAGGAGAACGACCATGCCGCTGATCACCGTGTCCTACACCACCTCCCGCCAGTCGCCCTCGCTGAAGGCCGACATCGCGAGCGCCGTGTCCGAGCTCACTGCAAAAATCCTGCACAAGCATCCTGAGGTCACCGCCATCATCGTGAAGTCGGTGGAAGCGGGTGACTGGTTCGCCGGTGGCAAGTCGCTCGCAGAGCAAAAGCTGGCGAGCTATTGGATCGACATCCACGTCAGCGAAGGCACCAACACCAAGGACGAGAAGGCCGCCTATCTCGCCGCGATGTTCCAGCGCATGGCCGGGATCCTGGGCCCGCTGCATCACGAGACCTATCTGCATGTCGACGAGGTCAAGGGCGACGCCTATGGCTTTGGCGGCCTCACCCAGGAACGGCGCTACATCGCCGGCAAGCTCGAGGTCTCGCCGGAGAAGGCATGAGGAGAGGGGCCGCGGGTGAACCACCGCACCCGCGGCCTGAACCGGTTGCCAGAGATCGTCAGCTCGCTATGCCAAACTGCACCTCGGAATTGTTTAGGAAACAGGTCTTGTCGAACAACTTCAAATCGAGCGGGTTCGGCAGCCTGACATCGTCCAGGTCAGGGCAGGGTTTGAGCGAGGGATCATAGGAGCGGTCGATCTGCGAGATGAAGACGACGATCAATCCCTTGTCGCGCGCGAATGATTTCAACGCGCGCACCTGAACGGTGAGGTCGGGATTTTCCCGCCGCTGGTCGAGCAGTTGCAGATAGTCGATCACCACGACCGTACCGCGCGGTGCCGCGGCCATCTGCTTGACGACGTAATCGGCACTGATGGCGTCGGAGCAATCGATCTCGAAGAGTTTTTCGAATTGCGCCAGGTCCACGCCGATCGCCCGAAAGCGATCCAGAACGTCTTTCTCGGTGTATTCGAGCGAGAAGAACGCGGCGCGGTGGCCCGACCGCATCGCCTCCACGGCAAGCTCGAGGCTCATCAGGGTCTTGCCCTGGCCGGGACGCGCCCCGACCAGCACGAGGTCACCCGGTTGGAATTGCGGGAAAAACCTGTTGGCCGGGCTCGCTGCAGCCGCTTTCGCCGCGAGCATGCTCCAGGCGGAAAAGCCTTCCGTCGCGGCGATGCGATCGAGCGCATCGTGCAGCGGGATGCCTTCCTCGCCGGACAGACGCTTCGCTCTTCGCTTCAGATGATAGATGGGTGCAGACAGTCTCATCGCAAAAACCTCCCATTGCGAGCTGAAACGCAACCCCTCCTTATGCCTGGCGCTCGAACAGTCGGTCCGAAGATCAAATCGCCCGGCATGACATCTGCTTTCCCGGCGGAGGGGGGAGGCGTGGGCGACACCGGAATCGAGCGTAGCCGATTCCGCATTGGCGGAAAACGATAGAGGCGGGGCGCTCTACAGAAAGCGTTAGACGGCTTCCGGCATCAGCGCCCGGGTCGGCCCGAAGAGTTCCTCGAAGGCCTGCCGGAGCGCGACGTCGACATCGGCCATCGTCACGAGCTGACCGAGATCGACCAGCGAGGTGACGCCGTAGCGGGGATCGGCGACGCCGCAGGGCACGATGCCGGCGAAATGCGACAGCTCCGGCTCGACATTGATGGCGATGCCGTGAAACGAGACCCAGCGCTTCAGCCGGACGCCGATTGCCGCGATCTTGTCCTCGTGCTCGGGTCCCTTGTCGGGCCGCTTCACCCAGACGCCGACCCGGTCCTCGCGCCGCTCGCCACGGATGTTGAAGGCGGCGAGCGTCCGCAGAATCAGCTCCTCCAGGCTCGCGACATAGGCCCGCACGTCCGGCCGGCGACGCTTGAGGTCGAGCATGACATAGGCCACGCGCTGGCCGGGCCCGTGATAGGTGAGCTGGCCCCCGCGCCCGGTGGCAAAGGTCGGGAATCGGGCATGGAGCAGGTCGGTGGCCTTGCCCGAGGTGCCGGACGTGTAGAGCGGGGGATGTTCCAGCAGCCAGACCAGCTCCGGAGCTTCACCCGCTGCGATCGCCGCGACGCGCGCCTCCATTTCGGCCACGGCCTCCGGATAGGGCACCGGCGCGTCCGAAATCCGCCACTCCACCGGCTCGCCGGAGGAGCCGGAAAACGGCGTCAAATCGAGCTCTTGGCGCTGGTTTTGGCGGGGGTTTCGAGGTGAATTAACCATTGGCTAACCATAACCGGGTGATGATCGCAGGCGCAAATTCCAAGTCGTTAGTCCCAAGTCCCAAGTCCCAAGTCCCAAGTCCCAAGTCCCAAGTCCCAAGTCCCAAGTCCCAAGTCCCAAGTCCCAAGTCCTAGTCCCAAGTTGCGGTGGTCCTGAAGTGCCTACTCTCGACAAAGTCACCGTGGATCTCATGGTCGTCCTCGGGACGACCACCATGCCGATCCATCAGGTATTACGTCTTTCCCGCGGCGCCATCATCGAGCTGGACGCAACCGAGGCCGACGAGGTCAAGGTTTTGGCCAATAATTTGCCGGTCGCCTCCGGCGTCGTGCTGGTCGACCGCAACCGGATCGCGGTCGAGGTCAAGCAGATGCTGCCACGTATCCCCGGCACGCGGTAGCGGCCTGGGCACGCGGTAGCCGCCCGGGCACGCGGAGCGGCCTGGTCAGGCGGAAAAGGCCGATCTGGGCGCAAGGAGCCGGAACTTTCCTGCCAAGCTTGTGGAATTCAGGGCTTTTGGAGGCTTGTACCCCTCTGACGGATTTGTTAGATCGGCGCCGTTGATCCGGTTGGCCTTCAAGCCTCAAGCCGGCATCCCCAAAAGCGCTCGTGGCGGAATTGGTAGACGCGCTGCCTTGAGGTGGCAGTGAGTAAAATCGTGGGGGTTCGAGTCCCTCCGAGCGCACCAGTGGGTCCGAACGGCGCTGCCGACGTGAGCCGGGTCCCAAGCACCGTTCCGATTAAAAGCGACGATCGTCCTCATTCCATGGCGCCGGCATTGTTCGATTCGGCGCTGCCACTGGATTGCGCGTGATGAGGAACGATGATCGTCGGGATCGCATTGCAGTCGGTGAGGTCGCTGCGCAAATGCCGGCTGCGGCGCGTGGCTGTGGTTCGACGGTGAAGGACGATGAAAGACAGCGCGTCGGAAGTGACCGACATCAGCGACGCCGTTCACTTGTGCATCGACATGCAGAATATCTTTGCTCCTGGCGGTCTCTGGGAGACGCCCTGGATGGCGAGAGTCTTGCCGACAATCGCATCGATCGTTTCGCGCCATCAGGCCAGAACGATCTTCACGCGCTTCATCACGCCCGAGGACCCGGAAGATCGTCGGGGGCAATGGCAGAGCTATTTTCGTCGCTGGCGACAGGCGACCCGCAAGCATCTTCCGCCATCCGGTCTCGAACTCGTGCCGGCCCTGAGCCGCTTCGTTCCGCCGGCTGCCGTCATCGACAAGCCGGCCTATTCGGCGTTCAGCAATCCCGGCCTGGCGAGCTTGCTGATCGAGAAGAATGTCGGCACGGTCATCATCACCGGGGCGGAGACGGACGTCTGCGTGCTCTCGACAGTCCTGAGCGCCGTCGATCTCGGCTTTCGGGTCGTCATCGTCGAGGATGCGCTGTGCAGCTCGTCCGACGTCGGCCACGATGCACTCATGACGATGTACCGCACCCGCTTTCACGGCCAGGTCGATTTGATGACCGCGGAGGAGTTGGCGGAGTTCTGGCGGGAGTAGGGGACGATCCGCTCAATTGACATTGTCGCCGAGCATGTTGCGGAAGGCGGTGGCGACGGCGCCAATGCCGCTGGCGCCGTGCATCAGCGCGATCTCGCCCTGCTGCTCGTGGCGGATGGCGTGGGCCATCACACGCAGGCGCAGATCGCCGCCGCTATGCCACATCTGGTCGGCCATCCTGACCGCGCCGGCGTGATGCTTGCTCATGGTCTCGACGAACAACGTGTCGAATAGATCCGCCGGCGCGGCCTTGACCTGTCGTATCTCGGCCTGTGTCAGGAAGCCCGGCATGGCGGCACGTTCGTCCGAGCTGCAATCGGGCATCTCGGCGTCGAACCAGCTCAGCCACCACGTCTCGAAAATCCGGTTCTCGCCGGTCTGGCTTGCGACCATCAGCATCGCCAGCTTTCGCAGATGCGGGTCCTGCGCGCGCTCGGCGGCGATCCGCGCCAGCTCGATGCCCTGGGCGTGATGCGCTGTCATGTGACGGATATAAGTCTGGTCCGCGTCCCTGTCGCGGCCCATCCACGGCGGCTCGTAACCATGGCTGCCGAACAACGCGGTCGCGCCGAGCAGTGCGATCACAACCAGCGCGCCGGTGGTCCAGGCATTGGTGAAGCGAACATCGCGCGCGGGTGCCGCGCCTCGTCTCCAGCGCAACCGGGCGAACAGGGGATACATCACGGCCGAGGAGCCATGGACGAGCAGGCCGATCCAGTACGGCTGCTGCAGCGTGAACAGCGGCTGCCAGAATGGAAACAGCGGCACCAGCACGAACCATTCCATGCTTGACGAGAACACGGCCCAGGGCAGGGCGAGCAGCAGGATCGTCAGCGGCCGCAGGTCGGCGGTCCAGCGCCCGAGCACGCCGAAGAACACCAGCGCCCAGGAGAAGTCCGCCCATTGGTGGAAGGCGATCCCTGCAAGGATCGCGCTCCACGACGGCTCTGCGCTGATCGCCCAATCGCGTGCGGGGATGGCGGCCACCGTCATCCAGTCGACGGCGGCATCGCGTCCGATGCGCGCGGCGAAGAGCTGGCTGACGATGGTCGAGAAGGTGCTGCTGATCAGGCCCAGTTCGGCAGCGGCGACCCAGCGTGAGCGCCGCCGTGAGGCGCCTTCATGACCGGGGCGAATTGAATCGGAGATGGTTAACGGCGCGGGGGCGTTCACGTCAGCTGATTGAGCTTCTTCAACGGATTGAGCTCGCTCGGCTTGCCCTGTTCGTCCCGGCCGCGCTCCGCTTGCTCCTTGCCTTCCTCATGGAGATCCTGATCGCCGACGATCTCGCCGACGGCCTGTTTCGCCTTGCCAGCGATCCGCTGACCGAGGCCCTTGGTCTTGCTCATGGTCTGCCTCCAGGCTCACGCCGCTACCCCGGCGCTTGAAGGGGATGAGCGCCAGGGCCGCGGTTTCGTCTATTCAGCCTCCGGCAGGGGGGACGTCGGAAGCGTTGAATGAGACTCTCTGACGCGCGGATGGTTCCTCGGCCGTCATCTTGGCTCGAGTTCGATGATCACGCCTTCATTGCCGCGGAGCAGGATGGAGGCGTCCGGCAACGGCTCGGGCGGTAGGTCGAGATGCGTCGACATCAGCAGGCGGCCGCGACCTTGCCAATGCAATTTCCGCGGCTCGGCGGCGATGTTGAGCGCGACCAGAATGTCGCTGCCGTCACCCGTCCGCCCGTAGGCAAGAACGTCGTTCTGCGCGCGTAGCGGCGCATAGCCGCCGTGGCGCAGGCACCCATGCTCGCGCCGCAGCGTCATCAGCGCGCGAAACAGCGCCAGGATCGAACGCGCATCGCGCTGCTGCGTGGCCACGTTGGCCGCGCCTCCGGGCGGCTCGAGCGGCAGCCATGGATCGCCGGTTGTAAAGCCGCCGTTGCGGCTGTCATCCCATCGCATCGGCGCGCGTTCGGGATCGCGGCAAAGGCCATACCCTGGCACGAGCTTCTCGAAGGGATCGCGGACGCGGTCGGGCGGAATCGGAACGCGCTTGCGGCCGATCTCGTCGCCCATGAAGAAGAACGGCGTTCCCCGCAGCGTCAGCAGCAGCATCGCCAGCACGCGCATTTGCGCCTCGCCGATCTTGCTCGCGATCCGCTGCTTGTCGTGACCACCGATCACCCAGACCGGCCAAGCA